>CANHCT010000170.1 GCA_947459175.1 Hymenobacteraceae bacterium | reverse complement strand
AGAATACTTGCGCAGCGTTCTCCAGATAAAATACCACAGTCCGAAGAACAGAACCATCCTAATCAAAAAGAAAGGCGTATTTAAAAAACCGCTTTTCCCTTTCAGCACCTCGTCATGCTCCACAACATCGTGATGGGTCCAGTGAAAAATATCATGTCCGCCAAGCAAAAAGGTTGCAAGCATAACCGCAAAGCAGATGGGCAGAAAAGAACCAAATGCTTCAGGAATGCGCTTGATGGTAACAGACCAACCGGCCCAGGCCACATACTGAACGGCGATAAAAAAAATGCCAATCAGAGAAATCCCAGTAAAAAACAAAGTATTGTGCCAGATTACCGCATAGAAACGGGCCGTCCAACTTACGGCATGCCCGCCCCCGTGGGTTGCTCCGTGACCTGCACCATGGGCTGCTTCATGGCCGCTGCCACCTGTAATGAGCATGACCAAGCCGATGGCAAACAACGCCACCCCTACAAAAAGCCAGGTAAGAACCCGCTTTTTCGCCTCCGGAGTGAACTCGTATTTCTCGTCTAAATTATATTGAACCGAATTGTGCGCTCCCATTAGAATTATTGTGGTGAACTACCAAGAGATTTAACAAAATGAACAATTTTCCAGCGCTCATCAGGATTAACCTGAGAACCGTGGGGCCACATCCGGCCTTTTCCGTGGGTAATGACATGAAAAATATGGCCATCGCTTACCACCTTGGCTTTGGCTACCAGATTGGCAACACCTTTATACTGATCGGCAACTTTTCCGTCGCCCAAGCCGCCTTCTCCGTGGCAAGACTGGCAATATCTGCCGTACAATACTTTCCCCTCTTCCAAAGTCTTCTCATTGTTCGGAACCGGATTTTTCAGGGTTTTTGCCGCATAGTCAAGGCTATCAGCCGGAATGTCGTATATGTACAATTCCTGAGCGAGAGACCCTTTCACCATACCGGTATACTGCCTGCGGGCAATGGTACCCTTTGCGGGTACCCGTTGGTTCTGACCATTGGGATTGGCCTGAATGGTGTTAAAAAATTCGGAACTCGTATCGGTAACCTGAGAATAGGGCTCAAATGCTATGGCATGATACATCTGAGGAGCATATTCCAGACCGGGATCGTTTGGATTGCGACCGCAGGAAAACAACAGCGAGGCTGTTCCGAGGGCCAATACCGTATTTAACAATTTCATGAATTAATGCTTTTCGACGATGTCTTTAAAGTTTACTTCGGATGCACCGGAGGCCTTCACCATTTCGGTCAACTGGTCTGCGGTGAATTGATTGTTTTTTTCCAGATCAAAAACCAGCACGAACTTGTCGTCGGAGCTTCTCGGATCAAAGACGGTTTTTTTGGAACCGGGTCCCAGACCTGAAGAAAGAAGAAAAGTTCCCACCATACCCAAAGCAGCGAACAAAACTGTCAGCTCGAAACTGACCGGAATGAAGGAAGGGAACGCCAAATGGGGCTTACCGCCGATATTCATAGGCCAGTCCCAACCAAGGGTTAGTGTTTGGAGTGAAATGGCGCAGGTGGTCCCTGTGGCTCCAAAAATAAAGGCGGCCTGAGGGAGACGGCTTCTCTTAATACCGAGTGCAGGGTCAATGCCGTGAACCGGAAACGGGGTGAAGGCGTCAAGAATTTTGGCTCCCTTTTCGCGGAGTGATTTGATGGCGCTCAAAAGCACATCATCATCATCATAAACACCGATTAAATAACTTTTTACTTCAGACATGGTATCTGCTAATGCTGTGAAACTGACTGCTTTACTGATGAAGAAGAATTGGGCTGGGCCTGACCTGTCTGAACATCGCCTGAGCTTTTCAGAACGGCCTTCACTTCAGCCATATTGATAACGGGCAAAAACTTTGAAAACAATAAGAACAAAGTAAAAAACAAACCGAAGGAGTTGGCATAATCGCCGATATCAAACCACGTTGGAGTAAAATACGCCCAACTGGAGGGAAGATAATCGCGGTGCAGAGAGGTCACGATGATTACAAAGCGCTCAAACCACATACCAATGTTTACAATGATGGACAAAACGAATGTAGCTACCAGGCTTCTCCTTACAGAACGAATCCAGAAAAGCTGAGGCGAAATCACATTGCAGGTCATCATGGCCCAGTAAGACCACCAATAAGGACCGGTTGCCCGGTTAATGAAGGCATATCCTTCATATTCAACCCCTGAATACCAAGCGATGAAAAATTCTGTTATGTAGGCAATCCCCACAATCGAACCTGTCAGGGTAATTACCTTGTTCATGGATTCAACGTGGGCCACGGTAATGTAATCCTCGAGTTTAAAGACCTTTCGGGTAATCAGCATCAGGGTAAGCACCATGGCGAATCCCGAGAAAATCGCTCCCGCAACAAAGTATGGCGGGAATATTGTGGTGTGCCAGCCTGGTACCAATGAAGTGGCAAAGTCGAAACTTACAATGGTGTGCACAGAAAGTACCAGCGGTGTGGACAAACCTGCCAAAACCAGTGAAACGGCCTCAAATCTGGACCAGTCCTTAGCTGAACCATTCCAGCCGAAGGCCATAATTCCATAAATCAACCTGGATACTTTGTTGGTGGCCCTGTCGCGGATGGTGGCCAAATCCGGAATCAGACCGATGTACCAGAATACAACCGATACGGTAAAGTAGGTGGAGATGGCAAATACATCCCACACCAGTGGTGAGTTGAAATTTACCCAAAGAGTGCCGTAAGTATTGCCGAGCGGCAAAGCCCAATGGGCCAACCAGGGACGGCCCATGTGAAGCAAGATAAAGGATGCAGCGCACAATACGGCAAAAATGGTCATGGCCTCAGCGGCACGGTTAATGGAAGTTCTCCACTTTTGGCGGAACAGCAGCAGGATGGCCGAAATGAGGGTACCTGCGTGACCGATACCAATCCACCAAACGAAGTTGGTAATGTCCCATGCCCAACCTACGGTTTTATTTAAGCCCCAAACGCCCAAACCTACAAACCAGGTCACCATGACACAATAAATCCCGACCCCGAGCAAAAGCAGAGACAGGGTGAAGGCGATGATCCAGCTTTTTGAAGGGCGGCCTTCCACCTGACGGCAAATGTCGTTCGTAATGTCGGCCAGGGTTTTTCCCCCTAAAATAAGGGGCTCCCTTACGGATGATGTTACATTCATTTTTCTGAGACTATGCTTTATTTCTTACTTTAGACAAATACACAACAGAAGGTCTGGTGCTGATTTCTTCGAGCAGGGTGTAGGCCCGGCCTTCTGCATGTTCGGCCAGCAAACGGGATATCCGGCTGTCTTTATCCGAAACATCACCGAAGGTAATGGCAGCCGATGGACAAGCCTGGGCACAAGCCACATTGATTTCGCCGTCCACGGGTCTCCTGCTTTCTTTCTTGGCGTGAAGTTTTCCTTCCTGGATGCGCTGAACGCACATGGTGCATTTTTCCATCACCCCTCTGGCCCTTACGGTCACATCGGGATTGAGCACCATCTTGCCAAGATTGTTGTTCACATTGAAGTCGAAATCGCTGTTCTCCGGATAGCTGAACCAATTGAACCTCCTCACTTTATAAGGACAGTTATTGGCGCAGTAGCGGGTACCGATACAGCGGTTGTAAGCCATCTGATTCAAACCTTCTGTACTGTGGGTAGTAGCCGCAACAGGGCAAACGGTTTCGCAGGGTGCATTGTTGCAATGCTGGCACATCAGTGGTTGGAAAGTTACTTCCGGATCATCGGAAGCCATTTCCATTTGGCGATACATATCCAAAGTTCCGACTCCATCCTTCTCCGCCTGCTTCTTGGTCATGTCGGTGGAATAGTACCGGTCAATCCGGATCCAGTGCATTTCACGGCGGTTAAGCACCTCTTGCTTGCCTACCACAGGAACATTGTTTTCGGCGTTGCAGGCAACTACACAGGCACCGCAGCCAAAACAGGTATTCATATCTACCACCATACCCCACATATGGTTGGGCCGCTTGTTGGGTCCAACTGCATTGGGATTGGGATAACCTTCCAATTTATCAGCAGCACCTGTCTTTTTCGCTTCTTCGTCGTTGTACCACAAAGAATACTGATTGGCAGGCTCTTCACCGTTCGGGGTGGTGATTACAGGAAAGTAACGACCATCCTTCTGGTCTTTGCTGTACCGCTCCAATGTAGTTTCCTGTACCACCTTTCTGCCCATAACGGTATGATGGGTCTGTACATGCGCAACCTTGTGGATTTCTCCGGCAACTTCTATGCTGGCACCAGCTGTGGCATACTTCAGGCCATCAGCCGACAGACCTACAAAAGGATAGGCGTTTACCCCAACATCTTTTCCGGTCTTGCCGGTTTCGGTTCTGCCGTAACCCAGAGCAATACCCAAAGTCTGGCTGTTCTGGCCGGGTTGAACCAAAGCAGGAAGGGTTACAGATTTGCCGCCGGCTTTCAGGGTAACCTTTACAGTTTGGCCCTCTTTTACAGCGATGCCTTTTTCTTTGGCCAGCGACATGGGAATGGTAAGATAATTTTCCCAGCAAGCCCTAGTTACGGGATCGGGAAATTCCTGCAGCCAGGGGTTGCCGGCTTGCGAACCGGAACCCATACCCACTTTTTCGTACACCACCAGTTCGTATGCACCGGCAGCAGAAGCCTGAGCACCAGCAGAAATAGCTGCTCCTAAACCTGAAAGATTTACATTGACTGCAGGCTCGGGGAGTTTTACCTGCACAGATGCAGCAACAGGAGCAGCAGTCGCTGTTGAATCGGAAGCCGCCGCAGCCGCCGCAGCCCTTCTGGGGCTCTCACCGTTCACCTCAAAAATACCATCATGGAGGCTATAGTTCCAGAAATCCTTAAATGTGCTGTATCCGAATTTTTGTTCAGGATACAGATTGGATTTCCAAAAGCCTTTCACAAAATCGTAATAAGAACCGGATTGACCCGCCCACAGAAGAAGAGATTCCTCCGCTTGACGGGTTTTGAAAATCGGGGTAATGGTAGGCTGAACCAAGGAGAGATATCCCTTTTTGGGCTCAGCATCTCCCCATGATTCAAGGAAATAATGGTTTGGCGCTACATACTGACAAGCAGCCGCTGTTTCATCGGGGGTATAAGCAAAGGACAAACTCAAGTCTGCCTTGGCCAGATTGGCTTTGATTTCACCGCCGGCAGGAAAATCATAAACCGGATTGCAGTTCATAAAAAGGACTGCACCGGCCTGTCCGGCTTTGAGTGCCTCGGATAACTGAACCATTTCGGCATCGTTGCCTTTGCGCAGATAGGCCGGTGTGGCAAACGAGAGGGTGTTACCGGCATTTTTCAGCATCATATTGAGCTGAAGTACCAGTTTCTGAATGTTTTTGTCGTTGGAACCGGCAACAACCAATGAATGACCCTGGTGTTCGACCAGGTCTTTTGCAGCCTTGTCGATAAACCGGCTGTTCTTCGCCCTGGCAACACCGT
>CANHCT010000169.1 GCA_947459175.1 Hymenobacteraceae bacterium | reverse complement strand
CATTGGACAAGGCGCTTGATAAGCCCTATCCGCAGATTTCCAGAGAATATATCCTGAAAATGAACCCGGATGTGATTTTCGGGGGAGATTTTGAAAAGATGGATTCCTCCTTTTTTCGCCTTTATCCAGAACTGAAAATGACCAAAGCCTACCGGAGCCAATCGGTGTTCGGACTCGATGATGATTTGGCAAGCCGGCCTGGTCCGCGGTTTCTGAACGGCATTCTCGAAATTGAGCAAAAATTGACCTCTGTCAAGGGATTGTGAACGAATGATTAGATTTTTGTAAACAATTGACCCTAAGGAAAAAGGTAATTTTGAGGGCTGTTTTTCAATCCGTTTTTCTGCAATTTTTCAAAAACCTTACATCTATACCCGGCTGCATTTTTATTTTTTGATAAGAATTTCTATCTGCCGAAATGTGGATAAGTCCCTTTTCTCTGTGAAAAATGTGGATAACTTTGGGGACTTATCCACATTTTGCCTGTCTTTTTAGCAAAAAACCTTCTTCGTCTTGTGTTAATCGTGAATTTCAGAACTTACATCGGAATGCCGGTTTTTTGATTTTGAATTGAATCTCATGGGACAGGTTTATACTTTGATTTTGCCCGGGCAAGCGAGCAAAAATTGAAGTGCCACCACTCAGAACTGATGGGCATAAATCCGGCCTTTTGCATGATACTCCGGAGGCGTTTGCGGTTGGTTATTTGGGTTGCGGAAAGTCTTCCTGTTTTCAGCAGCCGGGCCTCGAGCCGGGGTTGTGCCAATTCCCCGAAATAGTCGAAGCCGGTACCCATATCGATGGCCTTGCCTTTTGGGTCTGCAATCGTTAGATCAACCGCACATCCATAGTTGTGAATGGAGCCCCTATTCGGATTGGCCACATATACATGCTTCACTTTTTCAGGTTTTTTTATGCTGTCCCAAAGGATTTTCTGCGCACTCCGGGGCCGGGCTGCATCCCAAATCAGAAGACTGTATCCGGGAAGTTCTTTCTCCAAAGCTCTCTGAGCTTGGGCCAGTTTCATGGCGGCTTCCCTTTGAAGGAACGCTCGTGAAACGCAGCCATACACATCGAATCCGATAAAATTCTCCTTTTCGGAATAGGCAAGGCTTACTTTTATTCCCGGATGTATGGCTTGCACATCCAAAAGACCCAAGGCTTCCATGGCTTTCTCAGTCCGGCAATTCGGTAAGGCAGGTTTTTGAAATTGCTGAATAAACAGGATAAACACCAGCACCGGAAGCATATCAGTCGTCAGATGGAATGGGTTCAATATTTGAAAAGGATACCAAAATACCCAAGGATATTATTCCTTGTGCTTTAAAATAAGCCTGAAAAAAGATTGCAGAGGCAGGCCGCTCATGATTTAATTCTTTTCTATGGTTCCGTTCGGATAAAGGAGCTCAAATTCTACCCTTCGGTTAATCTGACGATCCTGTTCTGTTTTTTCTTCTGCAATGATGGGCTTGCTGCTGCCGAATCCGATGGCATCAATCCGGTCTTCGTTGATAAATCCGTTTCGGGTCAGAAACTTTTTAATGGCATCCGCCCTGTCCTGACTCAGTTTCATATTTATCGCAGCATTTCCTTTACGATCGGTGTGGCCGGATATCCGCAGCCTGAAGTCAGGATGATCAACCATGAAGTTCAGAACCTGATTCAGGTCGTTGTGCATCATTTCCAGTATTTCAGCGGAATTGTCTTCAAACTCAAGCATCGAAAACCGGATTTTCTGCTTTTTGAAACTTTTGGCCGTGGTATTGATGGCAGTATCCCCTTTCAGGAAAAACATTTTTTCAATTCTGAAAAACTCATCTCCCTGAATGATAAGAAGATAGTTGTTGTTTTTTATCAGATTAAAATCGAATGTGCCGTCTTCGCGGATAAATTTGGGAAATACTTCAATGCCATTGTCCAGATCAATTACCGACACAATGCCTTTCATTGGGTTTCCTGCAGAGTCGGTCAGAGAGCCTGAAAACATGCTGGTGCTCAGGGGTTGTGCTTCCATAGGAAGCGGAAATGAATACAAATCAAGGTTTTTCAGATCTGATTCCTCAGAGCGGGCATAGAACAGATTTTTGCTCTGTCCGTCAATGGTAAAATAATATTCCGAGCCTTTTCCGTTTACCAGCGGGCCCACATTCAGAGGTTCTATCCATAGGCCTCTTTTTTTGTAGGTTTTGTAAATGTCGAAATCTCCGAAATTGAGGAGTTGTCCGTTGGAGCTGAAATACAATATGTTATAGTGTGGATGGATAAATGGAGAAACTTCATTTCCCCTTGAATTGACAACAGGTCCCAGATTATATGCTTTTGACCAGGTCTTGTCGGGCATCTTTACTGCATAATACAGGTCGCTCAAACCAAAGCCTCCGTTGCGGTTGCTTGCAAAATACAGGGTGTCTTCGCTGTGAGACAAAGCGGGCTGACTGTCCCAGGCAACAGAATTTATCCCGGCACCCAGATTTCGGACATTGCTCCACGAGCCTGTTTCGGTTTGCTCCGCTACATAGATGTCGCAATCACCATAGCCACCCGGTGAGTTGCAACGAACAAAAAACATGGTTTTGGCATCCTTGGTCATGACCGCCGAGCCCTCGTTGTATTGGGTATTGATGTCCCGAATCGGGGTGGCTTCGTCCCAGTATCCTTCTATGCCTTTGCTCAGGTACAAATCTTCATTCGCTGTGGCAGGGGCGTAAACTGAGTTTTCTTTTCTTCTGGTTCTTCTTGATGTAAAAATCAGGGTATCCTCATTCCGGGCTACAGCAGGGCCATAATCAGGATACCGGCTGTTGATTTCCGGCCCCATACTGAGCAAAACTCCGGTTGGAGGCCTCAGTGTATCAATGTTTCTCCTGAAATCTACCAGTTTGTAATAATGGTCTATGGGTATAAATGTTGATTTGTCGTCCCGCTCCAATGCCCTGTAGTAGTGCAAAATCGTATCTTCGTTTTTTCGGGACATCCGGTGGTGTTTTAATACCAGCCTGTACATGGCTTTGGCTTTTTCTGTTTCGCCCTGTATTTCATACAGTTGCGCCATGCGCCACAGATATTTCGTGTCTTTATAAAAATTCTGAATACCAAAACTCCCTATATATTTTTCCATCACAGGCAGGAGTTTTTCAAAGTTTTTTCTTCGTTCCCATTTCTGTATTTTTTTCAGCAAATCCAGATCGCTGAAGTATGGCTTTACATTCACATTGGGAAATTCGAAGGTGAAGCCGGAGAAAAAGCGGCTGTCGGATATTTGCCCCGAAACCCCCATCAGCTTGTAGCCATCCGGATTTTTTTCGTTCTTATTCTGGGCAGTTGCCGAAACCGGGCAAGCAATCCATGATAGCCATATACCAAAGAAAATATGGTGCAATGGCCTTATTTTCAAGGGGTTCATTCAGATTCTAATTTCGGGATAAAGAGCGCTGCACCTATACATTTTCAGAATGTTCCATTTTTCACTATTTAGGAAGAATGAAATTTAGTTTGATGCAATGTTGGTTATGAAATGTTAATTTTCAAAAAAACCGTTAATAATTTACACCATAACCATGATTTTTTTTGATTTGGATTCAGTTGTCTCTCAATGTCAGGAAAGTTCCAGCTCTCCTGAAACTCCTGCATTACTCCATGCAAATTCCGGTCTGCAAAATCAGGTTGAACAGAATGTCAATTTTAGAAAAGCAAGCCCGGGTTTATCGGGTTATTTTTGGAACAGCAATGGCGGCTAAGAAAATGTCTTCTTCGCCTGCTGATACCAGAACCGTTTTCCCGAAATTGGTTTTTCCCGTAAAAGCCCCTGCCAGCCAGATACTTCCTAATGGGTCAAGACTTTTTCCCGCATATTGAAAATCAGAGTGAAATTCCAATTTTTTAAGTTCATCCAGGTTGCCCCGGAGGTCCCAGCGGCTGACCAAAACCTGATTGCTGAACTCTGCTGAAAGAGATTTTCTCCCCGATTCCAAAAGCTTGTTGAAATATCCGCTTACCAAAACGGATTTCTGATTCTCCGTCATACAAATCGAAAAGGCTTCTTCTACATCGCTTCCGCCCATGGAGGAAACCCATTTTATGTCTCCGCTTTTCGAAAAAGACGAAACAAAAATATCGGTCTGCCCTTTTGAGGTCAGCATTTGGGAGTCGAAAAGGGTTTCGCCGCTGAACTTTCCGCATAAAAAAACCTGCCCGTTTATGTCGGTGGTTACATCAGCTATATGCACCTGGGCATCTTTTCCGGAGAAAGTTTTGGTCCACAAAATACTGCCGGTAGATTCGAGGCGCAGGGCAAATGCTGATTTTGAACTTTGTCCTTCAAAGGTCTTCTCATCGATAAAGAAAAACTGGTCGAAGTTACCTGCCGCTACCACTCTTCCCCATGGGTCAGATCTGAGCATGTTCACTTCATCAAAACCGGGCCCTCCCAAAATACGGGTCCATGCTACATCGCCCTGCCACGTCAGTCTGCTCACAAATCCGTCGGTCTGCCCAAACTGGACCTTCTCCTTTTCGCTGTATTCGCCTGAAAACAAACCACCTATAAAAACTCCACCCTGCTCGGTTACAGCAATGCTTTGTACAAGGGCCGTTCCGTTTGTTCCCATTTTGCGTGCCCACAATACATGACCCTTAGGATTTAGTTTGGCAACAAACAGGTCAGGGCCTTTGCATTCCAAAACCTGGTCTTCGAAACCGGCAGAGTCTGTAAATACACCTGTGACATAGAGATTTCCATCAGGGTCGCCTGTCAGGGCACCCGCAAAGTCGTCCAATTTCCCTCCGAATGTTTTCAACCAAATCAGCGTTCCTGTACTGTTGTATTTTGCTACAAAAACATCTCCGCCGCCCCGACTCTCTGCTTCTGTTTTGTGAAACTTTACTTTTCCGCTGATGCTGCCGCTTACAAAAACATTTTTTTCGCGGTCCACCCATATACTATTGGCC
Organism: Hymenobacteraceae bacterium; assembly: GCA_947459175.1. GTDB lineage: Bacteria > Bacteroidota > Bacteroidia > Cytophagales > Flexibacteraceae > CAMDMI01. The sequence goes on along the minus strand of CANHCT010000169.1, from coordinate 528 downwards.
AGATCGGTGGTTTGTCCTCCGGCACGACGAAGCCATTCTGATTGGGCAAAGGATTGAAATTCATTCCAAATGAGGAAGCTCAACAGGAGAATCTTTTTCATTTCGCAAAAAAAGAAACAACTTCTGAAATAGCACTTTATTTCTTTTTGGAACTAAAGCGATGTTGGGAACAGGCAGGACAAAGGAGTATTGATGTCCTGCTAAAAATCAGGAATTGGCCTTCAGAAGGCGCTTCAGATCTTCCACATTCTTTCGGAAAGTTGCATCCTTATCTATCAGCGCCTGCACGGACTGGATGGCATGGATTACGGTACTGTGGTCCCTTCCTCCGAAATAATGGCCGATTTGCTTCAATGAGTAGCCGGTGTATTCTTTGGCGAAATACATGCCCACCTGACGCGCTACTGCCACCTCCTTTTTTCTTGTTTTGTCTTTCAGGTCATCTACCGATACAGAAAAGAAGCGGCTAACTGATTTTTGAATCTTTTCTATGTCCAGAACGCGGTCGAATTGCTCTACAATGTTGTT
>CANHCT010000168.1 GCA_947459175.1 Hymenobacteraceae bacterium | reverse complement strand
GTTTTCATCACGCTCTCCGATGCCGACGGCAATGCCGGGGCGAAAACCGGCCTTGGGCTTCGCATGAAAAAAGTACAGCAGGCCACCAGCACCGTGCGCATTGCAGGGGCGTATGAAAATGAGAAAGCCATCCCGGAGGTATCACTGCGGTCGGATGTAGATAAGGACATTCCGGAAGTTGCTGTACCCAACCCTAACCGCTATGCCCTCATCATCGGAAACGAAAATTATACCCGATACCAGACCGGCCTGCAAACAGAAAGCGATGTGGCCTTTGCCGCTGCTGATGCCCGGGTATTTGCCGAATATGCTCAAAAGGTGCTTGGAGTGCCAAAGGACAACATCACACTGCTTACGGATGCCATCAGCTCTAAAATGAAGAGCGAAATAGAAAAGCTGAGCAAACTGGCCAGATACATCGATGACAAAGCGGGTGACGAACAGGCCGAGCTGATTTTCTACTATGCCGGCCATGGATTTCCGGACGAGGTAAGCAAAGAGCCCTACCTGATACCGGTCGACATCAGCGGTGCCAATGTGCAAAGTGGAGTAAAGCTGTCGGATTTGTACCGCAGCCTTACCGCCAGTCCGGTAAAAAAGGCAACGATATTTTTGGATGCCTGCTTCAGCGGCGGAGGCAGAGAGGGCGGATTGCTGGCCGCACGGGCAATTAAAATTAAAGCCAAAGACGAGGAAATAAAGGGCAATCTGCTGGTGCTTACGGCCAGCAGCGGAGATCAGTCTTCACTGCCTTACAAAGACAAGCAGCATGGTATGTTTACCTATTTCCTTTTAAAAAAGCTGAAGGAAAGTCAGGGCAACATGAGTTACGGGCAGCTGGCCAAATATGTAAAAGATGAAGTTCAGTTGCATGCCGTGAAGGTGAACAACAAGGAGCAGAACCCAACGGTTTTGTGCAGCAATGAGGTGAAAGACCAGTGGGAAAGCTGGCCGTTAAAATAAAGTACCAAAAGAAGGTTTCGCTGGGAGCAAAGCCTTTCATAAATCCAGCCGGCCCAAAATCACTTTTCTGGTTTCCCGCTTCGTAATTACCTTTGCCTGAATGAAACTGCTGCTGCATATCTTTTTCTCCCTTCTTTCTCTGCCCCTTCTGGCTCAGGAAGTCAGTAATGTACAGGTGCAGCAGGAGGGGGAGGAACTGAAGGTAATCTTCGACCTTAGCGGTTCTTTGGAACGATATCTGATAAATATCGAATTTGCAGAAGACGGAAAGCATTTTCACCTGCTGGGCCAAGCAAAGGCTGTTCCCGGAAAAAACAGCTATTCGGTAAAAGAACCGTTGTATAGCCAAGGGGGTATTTTTCGGGCGACGGCATCTTTTGGGCCAGAAATGGTTTTCGTAGCCGGCAGAGGCTTCAGCCTGGATATGGCCGGTTGGAGGTGGAACAGCCGCCCCAATGTAAACGACCCGTCCGATGAAGAGGGAAAAATTGTATTTCAGATCAAGGTAGATGGCTACGGTACCATAGTCTCTTTGAATGTGCTGGAAAAAACAGTAAGCCCCGCCCTGGTAAACAAATACCGGAAGGAGGTGGAAGAATTGACCTTTTCCCGTACCTCCGGAGGAAGCGACGGCGAGGGGGCAACCGGACGCATTACTTTCATTTTCACCTCCAGATAATCTTTGGCTGTGACCCCGAGCCACGAAGAAATACTGGAATTTCTTTTTTCCAGACTCCCTGTTTTTCAGCGGGTTGGTGTAGCGACTGGTATGATGAGCGATATTACGATTCTCACCGGAACACAACCCCCGCCAGGGTGCGTGTCTCCACGCATCAACACGACAGTTGCCCGAAAAGAACGAATTTTTATCTTCCCTGTTTCTCAAATATCGCCATCTGAGTATGCAACGAAGAATTGTTTGCCATCACGCGGCCTCGGCTGCTGGTGGTCCTCTACGGAGAACTCAACAACAAACGCCAGGAACCGGAACCTGAATTATAACAATGGCAATTCAAACCGGAAAAACAACAATAAGCAAAATGGCTTTAGTGTCCGCTGCCGATAAGATTGAGGGTTGCGCTGAGAGGTCGGAAGGCAAAATTGTATTGGGTAATGAATTGAAAATTAGATTTTTGACGGTGCTTTAATCGCCTATTCTACCCCGAAATGCGGGGTCGCTTGGCTCTGGTAATCAATACTGACTATTGACCAAAAAACCTTCTCAGACCGGATGGCTGTTCGCATAGAGTACATCCGGACAAAAGTCGATTTCGTCATTCCAGCAAAGGGTGCCGTAAGAATCCAGTTTTACAGCGCTGAAAAAATCCGGATTGAGCAGTCTGGCGAAAAAGGGTGCATGGATGGCATCACCCAGTACTTTTCGGATGTTCACATGTCGTTCTTCGCCGGAATTAAAGCGGCAGGTAATTGCCAGCTGTTCGGTTGAAATGATTTCAGTAATAAAATGAATCATCAGCGTAAGGGTTCAATTTTTCGCCATTTTGGTTGGTTGCTGCTGAGTTCGGAAAAATTTTGCAAAAGTTCTTCCTCATGGATGAGTGTCCATGCCTGAACCAGTTTGAATTGTTTATCGGGTAAATTTCCCTCCGGCAGACTTTGATCTTTTATGCTAATAACCGCCCTGAATGCGCCAAATTCAACATGGAAATGGGGCGGTGCATGGTTTTAGAAGAACATTTTTATGATGATTCCAAAAAAACGACTGATTTCAGGCATGGACAAAAATAGAAAAAGCCCTTTGATAATCAAAACAGCGGGATTAACCTTCAGCCCATCCTTCTTTTATCCGGCGGCTCAATCGGGTCTCAACCTGCAACCCATGTCCATGGGTCTCCGGCCCGGAGGAGTTGAGGCAAAAAACCCGGGTTTGGCCGTGCTAAAAAGTTGTTTTCAGCAGCAAAACCAGCTGTTCCGGATTTGTAATCCGGAGCTTGTTATCATGTGATTTGAAATCTGAATAACCAACAGCTTGAATTTCCGGATTAAAAATCCAGCGATTTGGCTTCCCGATTGCAAATCGGAAAGAGCGGGAATTTTCGGTATTTTTCATCCGGGATGCCTTGCGGAATATACCGGACGGCAAATACCCCATCCATTACCTTCTATTTGCTACCCGGCAAGGTGGGGCCATCATCCACAATGATCTGTCAATTTTTATCCAGAAGTTTGGCTACGGCCGTTTTTAGAACGGGCAGATTGTATTGAATGATGTTCCAAACAAGGAACTGGTCAACCCGAAAATACTCATGTACGACAATGTTTCTGAATCCTGCCACGCTGTGCCAGGGAATTTCCGGGCTTAGGTCTAAAAGTTCCTGACTCAGGTGATTGCTTGCTTCCCCTACAATTTCCAGTTGACGAAGGGTGGCGTCATTCCGCATTTGTTCAGCTTGCCACTGCTCCCGGGTAAAACCTGTTGTATACAAATCAATGGCTTCCAAAGCCAACCAGATATGGTGAAGCCGCTCCCTATCCTTTGGTGAAATTTTCATAGATCAACTGCTTTTCAGCTTCAATGTACGGACCAATAAAAGGCGACAAACCTTGAGAAGAAATCAGGTCAACTTTGGCATGAAGCAGTTCCTCCAATTCCAATCGCATGGTTACAAATTCCCAGCCTATTTTTTGGTCGTAGTCCAGCTCAACCAAAAGATCAACATCGCTTTTTTCATTTGCTTCCTGTCTTGCCTGAGATCCAAACAGCCATGCCCGGAAAACAGGCTTTTCCCGGAAAAATTCCTGAAGCTGGGTGATGTGTTGTGCGTTCAGTATCATAGGTTTTGTTTGACAAAAGTAAGGAATTTCATCCTTTGAAAACTATCAGAAGAAATCATTGTCCAAACCCGTAGTTGAGGATACCGGCCAGGTAAAAATATATTTCACTGAACCGATGGTGCCATCAGCATATTTCATTTTTTTCTTTTTTTTGGAGAGGCTGTCGTAAACCAGCTGTTCCGGATTTGCAAGGAAGGCTTCGCTTAGAGCGAAGCCTTCCTTAAGTCCTGGATTCCGGCTGAGGGATAGCAGCGGAAAGCCCGCAACGAGGAACGAGTGAGGACTTGCAGCGTAGAGCCCGACCCCGACGCAGGAGGGGGCAGCCCCAAATTTTTGAAAAGAGGATTGTGTCTGCCTTTTGATTGAATTATACACCGCCATGCAAGGCGTTGATAATCAGGAAGTACTTAGAAGAAACGGCTTGGGTTGCGATTTTGGCTGCATTTGCAAAAGCCCGATTGCCATTAATTTCCTTTCTTTGCCGGCTCATTTTGAAAACGAATTTTCGAACCATATAGATATGATGAAAGAACTGATACAGGGATTCAGTGCGCAACTGGCTGAATCGCTGAATATTGCTGCCCATGCAAAATTAAGCCCGGCTAAAAATCCCATACGCAATGTGGTAATTGCCGGAATGGGGGGCTCCGGTATTGGCGGAACCCTGATCAAAGCTTTGACGGGCGAGGAGGCCAATGTGCCGATTGAAATTTCAAAATCGTATGATGTGCCGGCCTTCATCAATTCCAACACCCTTTTCATTGCTTGCTCATTTTCAGGCAATACCGAGGAAACGATTTCTGCTGCGGAAAAAGCAAAAGCAAAGGGGGCGCAGATTGTGGCCATTACCTCCGGGGGAAAAATGGGCGATTTTGTCCGTGCGCACGGCTATGATATGATTGCAATCCCCGGCAGGAGCAACAGCCCACGGGCGAGCATCGGCTACAGTTTTGTTCAGCTTTTTCTGATCCTGCACTTCCACGGCATCATTCCTTCTGATCATTTTGATGAGGTGAAGGCGGCTGCGGCCCTTTTGGATGCGGAAGAAAAACAGACCGAAGCCCTGGCCAGGGAACTTACAGGCTTCTTTTTCAACAAATTGCCCATTCTCTACGGCGATACCCGCATGGAGGGGGTGCTGATCCGGGCGCAGCAGCAGATTGCTGAAAACTCGAAGCAGCTGAGCCATGTGAATGTGTTTCCCGAAATGAACCACAACGAGTTGGTGGGCTGGAGATTTCCGGAGCTGATTTACCAAAATGCAGCCACGCTGCTGGTGCGCACTTCGTACGACCATCCCCGCAGCAGTATGCGGATGGATATTTGCAAGCCCATTTTTGAAAAGGTGGCCGGCCCCGTAATGGAGCTGAAGGCGAAGGGCCACTCTTTTGTGGAGCAATGCCTGTATGTGATCCATGTTCTGGATTGGGTGTCGTACTATCTGGCCGAGGCCAATCAGGTGGATCCGTTTCCGGTGGATGTGATCAACTTCCTGAAGGACGAACTCTCGAAAGTGGGTTAATCGCCGGTCGGTCTCAAGGCCATTTGCCTGAAGGTGAAGTCTTTTTTTCGGACAAATCACTTCGTATGCATTCTGAAAAAATCCCGGTTTTCTGGAAGGATTTGGCCCAAATGCCATATGGCGAAGCATGGGATTTTCAGGAGCAACACCTGCAAAAGGTGGTGGCGCAAAAAATAGCTTTGAGGACAAATCCCGATGTGGTGGTGCCGCACTATTTTTTTCTGGTTGAGCATCCGCCCGTTTT
>CANHCT010000167.1 GCA_947459175.1 Hymenobacteraceae bacterium | reverse complement strand
TGCCATTACTGCCCGTTGGGGTAGCGTTGCCGGAAGCATTTCTGTCAGGGCAGCCAATGCCTGCACTACTTCATCTGCCAGATCACTTTCCGTTGCACTCGCTGCTTGTCGTAATGGTTTGGATGAAGGCAATCTTCAGCCCTCATTCAGTTTGTTCCCCAACCCGGGAAATGGCAGATATCAGCTGATGCTTCATGATGTTTCGGGATCTTTAAAAATCAGGGTATACAATATGCTGGGTACTTTGGTTTTTGAGTCCGAATCAGAAGATGCTGCAGAAATGAAGGAGTTAAATTTAACCCATCAGCCTTCAGGAATTTATCTCTTAAAATTCACTTCTGAAGGATTTGAAAAAGACATGAAGGTGGTGAAGAATTGATTCACCAATTTCCGCGTAAAAAAACGGGCTTCTTTCAGAGGCCCGTTTTTTTTTATTCGTATTTTAGTTTGATGCCATGGTAACTTTCCTGCTGCCGGTAGTCTTTGCGCAGGGGATAACCTTCCCAGTCGTTGGGCAGAAGCAGATTTGCAGGATTCGGATGATTTTCAAATTCAAGACCAAATAATTCTGCACACTCCCGTTCGTGCCATGCGGCTGTTTTCCATAAATCAGATACCGAGAAAAATTTTGTCCTCTCACCGGTAGAAATAGTCTTTTCTGTCCAAACATGAATTTGAATTCCCCGGGTGTAAGAACTCATGTGGTAATGGATTCTTATTTTTTCCATTTCTGCAATAAGGTGCTCACCTGATACAGAAATGAGGTAATCGCACCAAAATGAAGAATCTCTGAGCAGGTGGGAGAGGAGTTCCCGGCTGTTCTCGGGAAGTACCCTCAGCTGATGCCCACCGGCCAGAGCATTGAATCCCAGGTATTCGAAGGAGATATGACGGGGAATTTCAGGAAATGAGGCGCTCATGGGCATTTCGGTTTACCAAATCGGGTTTGGGAATGGTTTCCACAGATTGCTTCTCCCGGATTTTTTCCTGTAATTTCAATATTCCGCCGATGAGGGCTTCGGGCCTGGGAGGGCAGCCCGGCACATACACATCTACAGGAATGATTCTGTCCACTCCTTTTACAACATGATAGCCATGTTCCCAATACGGACCTCCGCAATTGCTGCAACTGCCCATGCTGATTACATATTTCGGCTCTGGCATTTGTTCGTAAAGTCGCTTTACCCGGTCTGCCATTTTAAAAGTTACAGTTCCGGATATAATCATCAGATCGGCCTGCCGGGGTGAAGCTCTGGGAATGATACCAAATCGATCCAAGTCATACCCGGAGGCATAGGTGCTCATCATTTCAATGGCGCAACAGGCCAGGCCAAAGGACAAAGGCCAGAGACTGGAAGCATTTGCCCACTGCAGCATATCCTCTACGCTGGTAAGGACGATTCCTGATTCTCCTGTTTTTTCCGCCATGTAGGAATTGATTTTGCAAAAACAAAAATATCAGGAAGTACCCGCTAAAAAAAGAGTTCCTTTTTCCGTCCGGAAGGCCGGCAAGATATTCAATACTACATTCGCTTGATTTTCAGTAGTTTAAATTACGGGTTTCATAGGAAGCAAGGTAAAGTTTAAGCCGATTTTCAGATGATGCCCCTGATAATGGCAATGAGTAAATTTGAATTTGTATATTGAAAAATCTCCTGCTTCCAAAAAAGCAAGAGAAGAAAGAAGCGATGAAGAGAACAAATTGGGTTATAAGGATGGAAATTCGGAAATTTTCTGCTTTACCAATGAGTTGGACAAATGATCATTTTCTATCATCAGTTAATCTGCACTCAGCTTCGTTGAAAAGGCGTTTTTGATTTTTTTAAAAATAAAATAACAAATTTATTTTCCTCAGAAAAACCAATAACATTGCTTATTGAGAAAATAAATTCAGATAAGCAATCAAATTTTTAAAAAAATAGTAATGAAGCAAAACCTTTCAGTCTTACTTTGGTTATATGGACACTTGAAGACAGATATCAAGTAAAAAAACGTGGAGATTCCGAAAATCCTTAAGAGTAGGCAAATTTAAAAAACAAGTAAAATGGAGCATTTGAAAATTGCCAGCGACAACTATGTTGCCTTCACATTTTTCATCGGTACAATGGCCATGATGGCCGCCTCGGTTTTCTTTTTCTTCGAACTGAATAACACTTCGAAAAAATGGAGAACATCTGTCTTGGTTTCCGGTCTTATTACCTTCATCGCAGCAGTGCACTACTACTACATGCGGGGTTACAATCTGGAAACCGGCGAATCACCCACTTTTTTCAGGTATGTGGACTGGATTCTTACCGTACCCCTGATGTGCGTCGAGTTCTATCTCATTACCAAAAAAGCGGGTGCAAAGATTGGTCTCCTTTGGAAACTGATTTTCGCTTCCCTGATTATGCTGGTTACAGGATATTTCGGAGAAACTATTGACAGGGATAACAGCGTGATGTGGGGTGTTATTTCGGGTGCTGCATATTTTTATATCGCATATCTGGTTTGGTTCGGAGAAGTTGCCCAACTTTCTCAAACTGCCGGCCCTCAGGTAGCCAGCGCTACCCGCGTTTTGGCATGGTTTGTTTTGGTAGGATGGGCCATTTACCCATTGGGATATATTTTGGGAACTCCCGGCGGATTGTTTGGTGTTCAGCTGGTTGCGGATCCTGCGGCTGCCTCTCATTCCATGGATTTGGTGTACAACATAGCCGATGCCATCAATAAGATTGGTTTCGGATTGGTCATTTACGCCCTATCCCGTTCAGAAGAAGAATAATTGGCATTACAACCGCATTTGCGGAAACCGGAGATTTTCAATCAGAAAGTCTCCGGTTTTTTTTTGTCCGATTGCCAATAAGATTACTTTCGCTTTGTCCAATTTTCGCTACCCCGGCATTCCGGCAAATCAATGGTTGGCCACTCGCCATGAAGAAAATCCCGGATCCCTCTGAATAATGGCTTTGTATTGAAAGCAATGGGTTTCACAGTGATATGTTATCCCTGATTTTTTTTGATGTGCAGGGTAATTGCATCAGGCCTTTGGCAAATTTTCTCAGGGCAAATTCCAGCTCCGGAGCATAGTATTTTTCATAGCAGGCTGGTTCATAGCCTATCAAACGGGATAAGCCCGGAATATCAACCTCTGGTCCGGATAGGCCAGTCTTGCAAAAAATAAAAGTGGAATTGGACCTTTAGGGCAAAAAAAAGACCCCGCAGGAAAGCGGGGTCTTTTTTTTGAAAAGAAACTTATGATTATTCTTTTACAAGGGTCTGAACCTTCACCTGACCATCCATAGCCACGCTGAAGAAGTAGAGCCCCGATCTGAGGTTGGTAATGGAAACCGGCATCATAACTTCACCGCTTCCTATTTGATTTTCTGATTCAAATACAACCTGACCAAGAGCATTACGCAGCGATATCTGAACTTTACCTCCCTTCTCTGAGTACAGATTGGCATTCACCGATTCTTTTGCAGGGTTGGGGAATAACAGAACATTGATCAGATCGCCTTTTGCCAGAATCTTGGATACTGAAAGAGCTTCAGCTACGAATGAAATTTCGTTGCCATAAGCCACTCCGGCAGCATTTTGAGCATAAGACCTCACATAGTAAGTGGTGCCGGCAGTAAGGCCGGTTATCTGGCTTACAAAAGTTCCGGTTCCGGTTCCATTGAATGTTTTAGTTGACAGACTAATGGTTGGGTTGGCAGAGGTACTCCAACAAACACCACGGGCAGTAATCGGGGCACCTCCGTCTGCGGTGATGTTACCGCCGGATGTTGCCGAAGTTCCTGTGATGTTGTTGGTAATAGCATCTGTTGTTAGAGTTGCAATGGAGGCAGCAGACTGGGTTGTGAAGAATATTTCATTTCCATAAGCTGTACCATTAGCCGTTGTGGCATAAGCACGCAGGAAATAGGTAGTACCTGCTGTCAATCCGGTTACATTGCTGCTGTAATCGCCGGTTCCGGTTCCGTCACTGGTTTTTGTTGTAAGGGCAATGGTAGGGTTGGGAGAGGTATTCCAGCAAACACCCCTGGCGGTTACAGGTGACCCTCCGTCACTCAGAATGCTGTTGTTTACAGTGGCAGATGTCTGGGTAATATTCGCAACAGAAGTAGAGGTGGTACAAACTGCAAGTGCAACCGGAGCCTGAATTTTTCCAAAGTTTGGATAAATGGCGAATGGTCTCCTCAGAGTAGAAGAGAAGTTGTTCAGGTCTACCCATGCACCATTGCTTGGTGGGCCATTAAATTTCACAAAGAATGTATTTCTTTTATATATGTCAGGGAAATTCCCGATTCCTACGATTGAGTCACCCAATTCATTTACTGAAACGAAAAATTCGCCTGCACCAAGGGCAAGAGGTGCATCTAAAGGCAGGGTGACCAAAACTCCATTGGCTTCATCTGAGGCCGTAGCGGTGTAGACACTGGTTGTAGTAATGGGTGTTGACCCAATTACGCCATTTGTAACTGCGTAGATACTTGCAGAAGAAGGCTGGTCAGCATACGGGCTTGAAAGATAATAGGAGACAGAGGTCAGGGTGTCGGGTACGGAAAGGGTGAATTTTGTTCCCAGGGCACCTTCTCCGGTTGAGCCTGCCCCGATGCCAATGGATCCGGCAATAGAATTGTCGAAATAGGAATAGTCACGGGCATAAGTGCTGTCTGAAATTCCAAAAAAAGATGCGATGGTATCATTTGAAGTATTTTGGTCACCGGGATAATTGGTAATGCCGCTCACCATCATGACGTCTCCGGGAGTGTAAAGGCCGTTTACCAATGGAGCCGTGGTGAAAAATCCGGTTTGACCTGGTCCAAGCGTCTGAGTGGGAACCTGAAGGGTTTGAATTAACTCGTCATTTGTGATGTCCATAACAGTAACGGTAGGCGAAAAATTGGCAAGCGTGGTTGTTCCTACAGATTTAATTCTTCCGCCATAACTTACAGATAAGTTGGCATTTTTTGGCCATGCGGCATAACCTTGGGCAGTTCCCAAGCTGTCGATTGCAGCATCGAATGCAGGGGGGGCAATATCATAACCTACAATTCCGCCTCCCTGACTTAAGCAGGTCAGGGTAGGATTGTCGTAGCCGGGGAAATTTGCAAGAAAAATACCTCCTGCAAGACCACCGGAATTTACAGCATCCAAATCGACATCCCTTCTCACTCCGGTTTGTGTACCGGTAGCAGAAAGCTGAACAATAACTGCTTGACTTTCAGACTGACCTTGGTCAAAAGCCCAAAAAACAGAATTGGGGCCTTTGGCTTCAAAGGCCATTCCGTACATACCGGTTAAGCCATGGGTCGCAGCCGGGATGTTATTAATTAGGGTGGCTGCATTTCCGGTCGGTTTGTTGATTTGATAAATCGGGGTGTCAAAGTTTCCAACAAAAAAACTACCATTACCATTGTTGCCCTGTGGATTGAAAGTAATCCATCTGATGGTAGTGGCAGTTGGGATTCCAGCAGGCATTGAGATCTGACGGGTTCGGGTCCTTGTTACAGGATTAATCACCTGAACATTTCGGCTATTGTTTCCGGCATAAATAAAAGTACCGTCATAGGTCATACTTCTAACCGCCCCGATACCGGTAATTCTGATTCCCT
>CANHCT010000166.1 GCA_947459175.1 Hymenobacteraceae bacterium | reverse complement strand
CGCTGGAATTTCGGCGACGGAGGCATCTCGGATCAGATAGCCCCTTCCCACACCTTCAATGCTCCGGGAGTCTATACGGTAAAGCTACATGCCGCCTATAAAAACGGCAGTTTTCCGGACAGCATCAGCCGCATGGTGCGGATCGGAGGGCCGCTCATAGCACTGAGTGCTTTAGCTGCCGATGAACTGGAAACGGCATTGGCAAGCAACGACAGCCTGGCCTTTCCAAGCCTTCTGGCGGGCGATACCACATCGAGGGTTTTCCATGTGTATAACCATGGCAATCAGCCACTCACCATCAACCAGGTTGGGTTCGGCGGCAGCAGCGCCTGGTCGTATACGCTGGACAGCACAACGATCAAGCCGGGAAGAAAAGCCATACTCACCCTGCGGTTTCATCCGGTGGCCGCAGGTGTGACAGAATCTCTGTTGAGCATTCAGTCAAATGATAATGTTTCGGGTACTTTCTACCTGAATCTTTCCGGCAGCGGAATCGGGCAGAATCATGCCTTTGAAGTGTACCGGAACAACACAATTTTACCGGATGAGTCCCTCATCGATTACGGAGATCCCTCTGCACCACAGGAAATCGAAACCCTGCTCCGGCTGAAAAACACAGGCAACATGCGCCTGAAAATCAAGTCCGTTTATGTAACAGGAGATACCGCCGCTTTTTATGCCGTGGGCAGGTCGATGACCCTGAACCCCGGTAACAGCCAGACCATTCCGGTCAGATTCCGTGTAACAGATACGCTTTCGCGTACCGGCTTCCTCAACATTTCCACCAACCACCCAACAAATCCGCTGTACCGAATTCAACTCCGTGCCTGGCAGGATGTCACCGGCCTGCAACCAGAACTTGGTGAAGAAAAGCTTTCCATTTTTCCAAATCCGGCCGGGGACGAACTGAATGTTTCGCTCCTTCACGAGCGAATTCGCGGATACAGACTTGTAAATCTTCAGGGAAGAACGGTGGCTGAAAAGCAAGTAACCGCAACCCGCTTGCTCCGGCTGAATCAACTGCCGCTTGCTCCGGGTATCTACCTGATGGAAGTAACAAGCCAGGCCGGCAAAAAGTACAAAGGGAAGGTGGTGAAGCTGAACTAATTTTCCTGATTGTTTGAATAACTCAGTAGCCAAACCTGAATTTGAAAATTAGTAGGTTTGAAAAAGTGGCCCAGATTCATAACCAGCCGCCAACTTCAAAATTTGTTTTCAGCATATGCATTAGGTTCGGAACCAAAATATCACTCAGTCTTTGCACCAATTGCAATTAGCCAGCGGCAAAACCCTGAAGGAATTTCTCATATATGCAGTATTATTTCAAAAGTAAACTTCTTATCAGCATAACCTTCTTTTTGATAGGTTTTTGTAAAGCTGGTTTGCCCGAAAGCAGCCACAACAGTTTCCACGCAAATCCGCTGCCACATCGACCCCTCGGGGAAAGCGGTAGGGGCCAGAGAGACAGCAGCCGTAATCAATTCAGCACAAAAATCTTAGATGCGGCACAAATGCGGCAGGAACTGGATTTTCTGGAGAAAAAGCTGAAGGATGTTCATCCGGAACCTTTCCACTTTCTGACGGAAGTGGAGTTTAACAACCGGCTGTCCGGATTGAGGAACAACCTTCCCCAAAGCATGACCCGGGAAAAATGGTACCTGGAACTGGCAAGGCTGATTGCATCTCTGCATGACGGACATTCGGCGGTTTTTTATGCCGATGAATTCCGGAAGGAATATTTCCAACAGGGCGGAACCATCATGCCTTTCCGGATTTTTCTGCAGGATGATTTTTCCGTTCAGATTCAGGACAATTTCTCAGCGGATTCTCTGCTGGATTCGGCCCGCCTGCTGGAAATCAACGGCAAGCCTGTTGATGAACTCATCGGAGAGATGCGTAAGCTAACCTTCGGCGAATCGGATGTGTTCCGAAACGCTCAGGTAAGCTGGTATTTCGGAAGAATGTACTGGTTTCTTTATGGCCATACCGATTCGCTGCGGGTAAGGTTGCTGCTGAACAATGGCTCTTTGGCTGAACGGAAACTCCCCATGCTGAGCGACAAGGAATACGAAGAGGTAATCAGGAAAAAATACCCGCAAGTTCAGGCCACCGCCAAGTGGCGAAACATGGTCTATACCCCGATGCAGGGGCGCAGCGTGGGCCGCCTTTCCCTGATGGATTTTAATCTGTACAAAGGTTTCAAAGACAGCGTTCGGGCAGTGTTTAAAACCATTGCCGAAAACAAGACCGACACCCTGTTGCTGGACCTGCGCGGAAACGGTGGCGGTGAATTCAACATCACGGAAGAAATCAACCACTACCTGCTCGACACGCCCTGGGTGCTGGTTTCCAAAGCCAAAGTAAAAATGAGTGATGAGTTTTATGCGGCCTTCCCGAAGGCACTGAAAATTCTGAAATTCCTGCCTAAAAAACTCATCATCAGGCTCGCTTCTGCCTTGATGACCAGAAACACCCGGATCAGGAAAACGGAACTCAGCCGGGATGCCTATACCCGAATCCCGACCTATCAGATTTACACCAAACCCAGAAAACACTTTTCCCGAGACTATTTCTTCAGAGGAAAAGTATTTCTATTCACCGACCGGCATTCCTACTCCATGTCGGGCATGTTTGCCGCCATCATGAAGGATTACGGCAGGGCCGTACTGGTGGGTGAGGAAACCGGGGGACTGGCCAACCCGCACGGGGCCACGACGCGGCTGAAACTGCCCGTTTCCGGATTTTCTTTTTCGGTTTCCACAGCCCGGGCTTACCGGCCTTCGGGTGTGTTTGATGATTCCGGCGTAAAGCCCGATGTGCCGGTAGCCTACGAAAAACTTTCCAAGGCCCGCACAACGGAGCAGATGCTGGAGCTGATTCGGGGGAAATAAAACAGTGAGCCAAAGTCCTTTTCCACTCTGGCAGGGCAGATGGATTTTGAATGAAATTATTCAAAAAAATCCGGGCCGTCCTGCAGAACCCTTGAATCCGGAGGCGGCCAGTGCTGTAAACTGAATAACAAAATCAGCCTTTGCGATCGTCCATTATCCGGTTTTCTTTCCTCACAAAAAAATCAAAGTTTACCGAAGCGAATTTCATCCTACTTTTACCTGCCGAAGCAGCTGCATCAAATGAATTCCATTTTATACCAGGACTCGGCCCTGAATTCTTTCCGACTATCCCGGATTAGCCGGATTGAGGCAGAGGTCCCCTTTACCGGTCTTGGAATAAAATATGTAGGCTCGGGCAGGGAAGTCTATTTTGCCAATGACCGGAAATATCGGGTGGAAGCCGGCAGCTACCTCATTGGGAATGATTTTACAAGATCCATTGTTCACATCAACCAGCCGGAGCCTGTCCAAGGCATCTGCATTGATATTTCTTCGCAAATCATTGCTGAAGTTGTCTCCTCTCCGGTTGACAGACAATCAGACATAACCGGGTTTCTGCTGTCGGACCAACTGTTGGTGAACCAGTACCGGACAAAAAATACCGGACTCGGGCAATGTCTGGAAAAAATATGGCGGCAACTGGAGGCAGAAAGTCACCTTCAGCCGGCCGGCGAATGGCTTCAGGAGGACCTGTTCTATACTCTGGCAGAGCATATTGTATCCGACCAGTGTCTGGTTTTTAAACACCTTCACAAGTTGAAGTTTCGCAAATCGGGTACAAAAGGGGAAATTATGCGGTCCCTTCTTCTGGCAAGGGAATATATGGATGATCAGCTGGCCGAAAACCCATCCCTGGACGAGATTGCGCAGGTGTCCGGCATTTCCAAATATCACTTCATCCGGTTGTTCCGGGAGGTGTTTGCTGTATCGCCCTACCAGTATCTGAAAGGCCGCAGGCTGGAATTGGCCAAACAGGAATTGCTAAAAGGCAAAAGCGTGACGGAAGTAGCTATGGGTCTGGGATATTTTGACAGCGCCGCCTTTTCTAATGCCTTTAAATCGAAATTCGGAGTTCCGCCGCAACAAGCGATGGCAGGAAAAACGCCATGATCCTTTCTGACCTTCTCAGGAACCGATTTGCAGTTTGTTTACTGTCAGTTCACCCGGAATCACGAACAAACCCGAAAATCTCAAGGATTCCCTGCATGGTCAGGGCTGCAAACTCCCCCGCCGGGGTAAAATTGTCCCTTGGTAAAAAATCCAGAACGAAGCAAAAAATAGAGCTGTAATCTTTCAATAGCGAATAAAAAAGAATTTCAAACCGAACTTTTCAGCCAAATCTTACTCCGTGACCGGCCCGCAGTTTCCATTGCATAGCAGGCCGCTGGAATTTCATGCTTACTTTGGCACCGTTTTTGACTAAAATTCAGATATTCCCATCTGAAAAATTCACCATGCCCTTCGGATTAAAGCGGCTGTTTCCGGTTCTGTTCTGGGCCCTGTTGTCCGGCTGCAGCGCCTACCGCCTTTGCCCGGTTCCAAGCTGCCAGGTGAAGATGCTCCATGCCCATAACGGCGTTACCTTCAGGGGACAACCATGGTGGAGACTGAAAAAACAAAACCCCAAAGTCGGTCAAAACTATGTTTTCACCAAAGACAAAAACCTGATAAAAAAAGAATATTGGTGGAACAGGAAAAAGAAGAAAGAGGAGGAGAAAAAGGGTAATCAGCTGGCCGGCATCAAAGCCAGAGACCCTTCCAAGCGCAAAAAGGAAAAAGATCTGGACATTGAGGAACCGGAAGAGGATAAGGAAGAATAAAGCCGGAGATTAAACTATTAATCTTTCGAATAAAGTACAAAAGGGGTTATTTTGCGGCCATTATAAAAATTAGAATCTGAATGGCCGAGAACGAAAACATCATCCCCATCAATATAGAAGAAGAAATGCGCACTGCCTACATCGATTATTCGATGTCGGTGATTGTGAGTCGTGCGCTGCCCGATGTGCGGGATGGCCTCAAACCGGTTCACCGCAGGGTGCTTTTCAGCATGGACGAACTGGGTGTAAACTACAACAAACCTTATAAAAAATCTGCCCGTATCGTAGGGGAATGTCTGGGTAAATTTCACCCCCACGGCGATACCTCTGTGTACGATACCATGGTGAGGATGGCCCAGCCCTGGTCGCTGCGCTATCCCCTGGTAGATGGTCAGGGAAACTTTGGCTCCATCGACGGCGACGAACCGGCAGCCATGCGATATACCGAAGCAAGGCTGCGCCGGCTGGCCGAAGAACTGCTGTCGGACATTAAAAAGAACACAGTCAATTTTCAGCCCAACTTCGACGATTCGCTGGAAGAACCCACCGTGCTTCCGGCCAAATTTCCAAACCTTATCGTAAACGGTTCCGCGGGAATTGCCGTAGGTATGGCCACCAACATGGCCCCCCACAACCTTACCGAGGTGATAGACGGCATCAAAGCTTATATCGACAACCGCGACATCACCATTCAGGAACTTTGTAAATTCATAAAAGGCCCCGATTTTCCTACTGCGGGCACCATTTACGGCTACACCGGCATCAAAAATGCCCTGGAGACCGGCCGCGGCCGCATCGTAATCCGCTCCAACTACAAAATGGAAACCTCCAAAACCGGTAAGGAGCAGATTGTTTTCTATGACATTCCCTATCAGGTAAACAAGGCTGCCATGATTGAGCGGAT
>CANHCT010000165.1 GCA_947459175.1 Hymenobacteraceae bacterium | reverse complement strand
TACCCGAATCTCTCAGAAATTCGGAATGGCTCCGTAAAAATGCCCCTTACTCCATCGGGGTATTTTTACTCCATGAACCGGCCCTCACTATTTTGAAAAAACTGATGATCAAAGGCATAGGAATGAACGATTTGTCGTTGTTTGTTTCCTATATCACCGCTCCGGCCCTGGCTTTTGCCGGTGCCCTGTTTATTTCAAAAAAATTGCACCAAAGCATACCCGGATTCTACAACCTGCTAACCGGCAACCGGGCGCCGGGAAATTCCTGAACTTATTTTTTCGCCTCTGTCAGTCTGAAGAGAAAAAGCCTCTGGTCGGCTTCCGGCTGCGATTCAGAACCGATTTCGGACTTACATTTTTGCCATTCGCGGCCGGGCAGGATCCTTTCTTTTTTTCCATCCAACAGCAATGGAACCGGATACTCAAACTCCGCATTATCCGGATGCAATCTGATCCAAAGATCTTTCTTTTCTCCTGCAAACTCCCATTTGTATTCTACCACGGGCCATTCGGTTTTATGGAGATACTGTTGGAAAAAAGCTTTCAAATCCCGCTTGAAATATTGAACGGCATATTCCACCACCTGCTCGCCTGATAACGGAGCAAATCCGAATTTCGGACCAAAGCTTTTCAGCCAGGCAAACCAAAGAGAATCCTGATTGATTACATAGCGGAGGCTGTGCAACATCCAGGTGCCCTTGTAGTACATGTCTGAATCTTTCCAGCCATTGTAATAAACCCCAGATGGACCCTGAACTGGTGTTTTGTTTCTGATTTTCTTTTTCTGTGTGAGCAAATATTCTTCAGCTTTTTGCCTGTCCCATTTTTTTTCTACAAAAAGGGCTTCGGCATAGGTGCAAAAAGACTCGTGAATCCACATGTCGGCATGATCTGAGGCCGAGGTACGGTTTCCCCACCACTCATGGCCGGTTTCATGCATGAGGATAAAATCAAATCCAAATGCATTGTCCTGAAGCAAATCACCGTGCGCTATACAGGACTGGTGTTCCATGCCCAAATAGGGTGTCCGGACCACCTTATACCCATCCTCCGGAAAGGGATACAGACCGAAAAATTCCGAAAGAATCTGAAGAATCTCTCCGGCCTGAGCAAACTGCTTTTTGGCCTTATCGATCTCATACTCATGAGCAAAGAAACTCATTTTCAAAGATTTACTGCCAGTCAAACGTAAGTCTTCCTCCCAGGAAACATAATTGCCTGCATTGAAGGTAATATTGTAATGGTTGATGGGATTCACCACCTTAAAACGGAACAAGGATGTGGAATCACTCTTGAATTGCCGGCCAAGGAAACGACCGTTGGATACCACCGACATGCTGTGCGGCACTTCGAACTCCATCATTGCCGAATCGGCTTCGTCGGCAGGATGGTCTTTGCAGGGAAACCAGACAGAAGCGCCTTCTCCTTCGCAGGCCAGTCCAATCCAGGGATGGCCATCTTTGTCTTTTTGCCAAACAAAACCCCCTTCCCAGGGTGGATTTTCGGCAGTCCGGGGATGACCGCGATAGAAAATCTGCATCCTGAATTTTTCACCCTTTTTCCTGTCCTTTTTCAGATGGACCAGAACCGTCCTGTCTGTTCTCTCCCATTTCAACCGCCCAAATGGCGAGAGGATGCTGTCTATTTCAAATTCTTCGGCCAGGTCTATCTGCAATTGCCTTTGTTCTGACAGCATTTCCACATCCATACCAGCATTGCCTTCAATATATCGTGTTTCGGGCCTTATCCTGACCTGAAGATGATAGAACTTCAGGTCGTAAGCAGATCGTTCCCGCCCATAAAATCCCCTGAGGGAGTCTGAGGCAGTAAACTTCTGAGCAACAGAGGAATACAATCCTTCCACACCAAAAAAACAAAAGCGGGCAAGCAGAAATAAATACAGCATCCGCTTTCCTTGAGGAATAGAAAAAACTGCAAATAGCCGCCGGCCTGATGGAATAGGAATAATTGAGGTGTCGGGTATTCTCACAAAATTCTGAACTCTATCCGCCTGTTGCGGGCCCTTTTTTCTTCATCGGCATTGTCGTTCAGGGGTTTGGCTTCTCCGTATCCTATAGATTTCAGCCTTGTTTTGCTGATACCCTGCCTGACCAGATTGTCAGTTACGGCCCTGGCCCTTTGCTGGCTGAGCAGCAAATTACTGGCATCATTGCCCACATTGTCGGTATGGCCCGAGATTTCAATTTTCAATAAGGGGTTGTTTCTCAATAATTTACCCATCTTTTTTAATTCAGCCAAAGAGGCAGGCAGCAAATCTGATTTTCCGCTTTCAAAGAAAATATTGTTGAGCACAATGGTGGCCCCCGGCCGGAGGGGCTCAAGTTCGATGTCTCTTTTTATGCCTTCAGCCAGGCCTGTGTCGGTTTTTACAGTCAGACTTTTGAAGAGATATCCGGGCTTCGACACATACATGGCCAGGGTTTTTCCCTGAGTAACCACAGCCGTGTAGGTTCCGAATTCCTTATCCGAATCCATGGCGAAAATCACCTTTCCGGTTTCCAGTTCCACTATTTCCACCGTAGCCGAAATCCGCTGACGGGTAGAGAGGTCAGTCACTGTGCCGAACAGATAGGTACACCCGGGCCCGTTGTGAAAACTGGCCGGAACAGAAAATTTCCGGATCTGGCTGGTGAGCAATTCCCTGTTTTCCCTGTCTTCTACACAAAACAGACCTGTTTTTCCGCTTGAGGTAATGAATAAACCCGACTCATCTTTTCCGGAATTGATGCCAGCACCCAGGTTAACGGGTTTTTCCCAAACGCCTTTGTTTTCCTTTGAACAGAATAAATCTGTTTTTCCAAAACCGGGGTGCCCGTCGGAAGCAAAATACAGCGTTTGCCCGTTGGCGTGGATAAAAGGCGTTTCTTCATCGTAAGGTGTATTGATGGCCGGACCGAGGTTCACCGGTTTTTGCCAGACCATGTTGCTGTCCTTTTGAGCATACCAAATGTCCATGCGGCCCTGTCCGCCGGGGCGGGTGGAGGTAAAAAACAATTTTCGCCCGTCCGCAGAAAGGCAGGGATGCGAGTCCCAGTTCGGAGAATTTATTTCCTTAAGTGCTTTAGGCTGAGTCCAATTGTTTCCCTCCCTTTCGGTAATGAAGATGTCGCAGCTCCCCTGACCTTCCGGCGAACCGCAGCGGGTAAAAACCATTACCCTTGCATCGGCGTTTATGCTGCTGGTTCCCTCGTTTTCACGGGTATTGATGAGGGGCGAGATGCCCTGCGGGGCAAGCCATTCGCCTTCCAGCTTTCGGCTGACATAGATGTTTTCATCAAATGATTCGTGGCGGCCCTTTCTGGCGGTGAAAATGAGAAAATTCTCATCTGCTGTCATGGCCGGAAAGTATTGGAGAGGAAAGCGGTTGAGGTTGTCCGCCAAAGGCTCCATCACAATATTGGGTGGCATTTTGCCTGCTTCGCCCTTCACAAAAACAATGTTTTGCCTGAGTTGCAAGGCTTTGGTTTTTACAGCGAGGTCTTTACCCGAATACCGTATGGCTTTCAGGGCCAAGTCTTCGGAAGCATCCGGTTGGTTTTCATCAAATTTGGTCTCTCCGAGAAACAGATAGGCTTTTGCCGAAATTTCTTTATCCGGAATATGGCGGACAAGGTCCTGGTAAACTTTGCCCAATTTTTTTTCCAAACCCAGCATTTCCATTTGTCTGATGAGCAAAATATAAGCGTCTTCGAACAGGGGATCTTTTTTCAAAGCATCCTCCAAATGCTCCATGGACAATTCAAACCGTCTGGCTCTTTGCATTTCCAAAGCTTTGAAATAGAGCGTTTTGGCTTTTTCATTGTCGGTTCTCAGATTCAGGGAATTCACCTGAGCCTTCGACCACAGAAAGGAAAAAAACAAAATCAGACAGCAGAAGTATTTCATATTCAGCCTACAAGTTTAGGATTTCGATTCCATACCTGCAGTAAAACCTTTCATTTGAATTCAATTTCAATATGCCTACTTTGTCGGGCAGTTCGCCGCTGTGGCTGACCAAATCGGCATGGCCAAACCAGGGCTCCAGGCAGATAAAGGGCGCTCCGGGCTTCGACCAAAGGGCAAACCATGGAAATCCCTGAAAATGAAAACGAAGCTTCGGCCCCCCGTCTTCTGCCCGTATTTCTATCCAATCAGATTGCAGGTTTTCGAAAATCAGGGCATCTTTTTCAAACAGTGCGGGCTTTATCTCCAGTTCTCCGTCATGATGCGGCAGCGCAGGGCCCCGGGTTTCTTCCAGCAAACCGGCACGAAGCAAGCGGGGCAACAGTGGCTCCGGATGAGAAAACCGGAGAAAATATTTCTTTTCGGGCCAGCCGGGCAATGCAAATCCGGGATGTCCGCCAATGGAAAAATACATGGTCTCTTTTCCCGAATTCACCACTTTGTATTCTACCCAAAGGCGGTTGCCGGATAGATTATAACCGATAAACAAATCGAAGTCGAAGGGGTAAAACTTCCGGGAATCATAGTCTGAGCGAAGGTAAAAGCGTATGTGGTCCGGCCGGGATTCTACCACATCAAACACCCGGTCTCTGGCAAATCCGTGCTGGGGCAAAGGATGGGGACGGCCATTATAAATATATTGATCATCAGTGAGTTTTCCCACAATGGGAAACAAAACCGGTGCTACCCGGGGCCAAAATTCAGGGTTGCCCTCCCACATCCATTCCCGATTGTCCTTTCGGGATACCAGGCTTCGGATTTCAGCGCCTGTGCGGGAAACGAGCAATTTCAAGGATTCATTTTCAATAGATTCCGGATGCATGGGGGTTTCAAAAAATCATAAAATGCCAATATCAGAGAGAAAATTTATTTTTTCTCTATCCGCTTCACAAAAACAATGTAAAACAAGGTTTGTGTAAAAAACAAATCCCGCTGCAGAGGCTGCCTGTAATGGTTTTGGAAAATGCAGCTTTACTGCAGACCCGCCCCGCTGATGCTTCTTCTCAGCACCCGATTTTCTATCCCGAATGCAATCTCCAATGCTTCGCAGGAAAACCGGAGATGGCTCCATGTTTTTTGTGCCAGTGTCTGATAAAACCAGCCCTCATATTCCAGCGTGAGCGGAAGCACAAAAAAATAAAAAGGGGTTTTGGAAATTTCCTTCGAAGCAGGTTCGGGCAGGGTACGGTTCATCCACATCCAGGCGTTTTCCAGCATCATCCTTTCTGATTGATTCTCTGCTTTTCCGAGTTCTGCCTCAATGGCAAAACTTAAGTCGTAGCGAAAGACTTCCAGTTCCGGAACAGAAAAACTGCTCATCAGTTTGGAGAGATGATACAAAATAATGGAGGTGCGGGGGTAATAAGGAGACACCTTTTCCGGTCGTTTGAGGTGGTCCCTCTGCCGGATTATGCGACAGAGATATTCCAATGAATCGCGGTACGCTTCGTTTTCATCAAACTGGTAAAAGCGATTGAAATACACGATATTGCTAATGACACAGGCATCGAAACCCAGGGGCATATCTTTACAGAAAAAGGTGCACCAGGCTCCCAGTTCACGGTACTCGGGGGGAGTATTTTTGATTTGTTTCCTTTTTCCGTTGGCATAAGAATCGATGTGCTGCATCAGCCAGGCCGCTTTTTTTCGGGGCTGATTTTGCATCAGGTAAATCATGACCGAATCATCGGCATCGTCGGGCGGGCGGAAATGCTCCCATCGACCCAAAATCCAGCCATTAGGGAAATGGTCAGCCGGATGGGTTTTCCAGAAATTGTA
>CANHCT010000164.1 GCA_947459175.1 Hymenobacteraceae bacterium | reverse complement strand
TAGTCCGGAGTGCCGCCAGCGAAAACTCCGGACAGGTAGGTGCGCATACGCCGCGACGAATCGGTGCAAAATGGCTTAAATCTGTGGATAGTAGCCGACAACCTTAGAAAAGGAGCCGCCACCAATGCCGTTCAGATTGCAGAATATCTAACAGATAAGATCCTGTAAGTCAATTTAATAAAACATCCTGCTTAAAAAAAACAGGCAATACGGGCTGCCAGTTCAGCATTGTTTTTTACCAAAGCAATATTGGCTTTGAGGCTTTCTCCACCGGTCATTTCGCTCATGGTTTTCAGCAGAAAGGGCGTTATGTCTTTCCCTCTTACACCTTGGTTTTCAGCCCGATGCAGGGCATTGCTGATAACGGATTCCATTTCCTCTGCCGGAATCTCCAGTTCGGCCGGTATGGGATTGGCAATCAGCACCGAACCATTCAAACCCATGGCCTGTTTTGCATTCAGCATGGCGGCAATTTCTTTGGGGGAATCCAGCCGCAGGGGAGAGGCAAAACCCGATTTCCGGGAATAGAAAGCAGGAAATTCAGACTGCCCGTAGGTAAGCACCGGCACACCAAGGGTTTCCAGATATTCCAGCGTCAGGCCAATGTCCAGAATCGACTTGACACCGGCCGAAACAATGGCCACAGAGGTTTGGGCCATTTCGGTCAGGTCGGCTGAAATATCCATGCTTTCTCCCGCACCGCGGTGCACACCTCCGGTTCCGCCTGTGGCAAATATTTTTATTCCGGCCATAGCCGCTATCCGCATTGTGGCGGCAACGGTTGTGGCCCCTGTAATCTTTTGACTGATCACATACGGCATATCCCGAAGGCTCACCTTCCAAACACCGCTTTCACTGGCCAGTTTTTCCAAATCTGAAGCCTCCAGACCGGCTTTCAGCTTGCCTTCCATGATGGCTATTGTAGCCGGCACGGCCCCCTGATTTCGGATGATTTCCTCCAGTTCCCGGGCTGTCTCCAGGTTTTGGGGGAAAGGCATCCCGTGCGAAATGATGGTGGACTCCAAAGCCACAATGGGCTTTCCGGCTCTCCGTGCTTCGCTTACCTCCGGCGAAAGTTGCAGATACGATTCAATCATAAATTAAGAGCCCCAAAAAACAGGAGATTTACCCGGATTTAAAACAGCCGATTTGGAGTAATGATGCTGCAATTCTGAAATTTGCCATTCATCTTTGCTGCATGAACCATTCGGGCATAAAAAGACTGCTGTTTTCCCTGATAATTGTTTGTCTCTCATCGGCAGAGACTTTTTCTCAAAGGGCTTCGGGATACAGTTTTGAGATCGCCCGGCTGAAATACGGTGGCGGCGGCGATTGGTATGCCAACAAAACATCACTGCCCAACCTGATTGAGTTTGCCAATGAGAATCTCAAACTCAATCTGAATCCCGAAGAAGCCGTTGTAGAAACCGGCAGCCTGGAAATTTTTCAGTACCCTTTTGTGCACATGACCGGGCACGGCAATGTGGTTTTTTCTCAGGAAGATGCCCTCAATCTTCGCAAATACCTGCTCTCAGGCGGCTTTTTGCATATCGACGATAACTACGGCATGGATAAATTTGTGAGGCGGGAAATGAAAAAAGTTTTCCCCGAACTGGACTTTACGGAACTTCCTTTTGCTCATCCGGTTTACCACCAAAAATTCAATTTCGACAAAGGACTACCCAAAGTTCACCAGCACGACGGCAAGCCCAGTCAGGGATTCGGGTTGATATGGGAAGGCAAACTGATTTGCTTTTACAGTTACGAATGCGATTTGGGCAATGGTTGGGAAGACCAGGCAGTGTACAACGACCCCGAACCCATCCGCCGGCAAGCCCTGCAAATGGGAGCCAATCTGCTGTCCTTTGCCCTTACCCGCTTCAACTGATCTACCTTTTCTATCTGAAAATCTGATGATTAGCAAGGTCCGGGTGCGACAATCCTATGCCGGATTTAAAGAAATAGTGTCTTTAATCTGTTGCATTCTAACCCGGGAATTTTGGGTTCCCAACCCTACTTTCCTTTTGAAAAATAACGCTGAAAGGAGGGGCCTATTCAAACCTCAATGCCTCTACCGGATCGAGCCGCGATGCTTTAATGGCCGGCCAGAGTCCTGATGAAATGCCTACGGCCACACAGAGCACAAGGCCCAGGCTAATCCAAATCCAGGGAATGATAAAACTGCTGTTGCCTATCAGTACCGAAACCACATTTCCGGCCGAGATGCCCAAAACAATACCCATCACTCCGCCAATCAGGCAAATGGTGATGGCCTCTGTTAGAAATTGCATCCGGATTTTGAAGGGCGTGGCTCCCAGGGCTTTGCGCACACCGATTTCATGGGTTCTTTCTGTGACAGATACCAGCATGATGTTCATCAGACCGATGGAAGCTCCCAACAGGGTAATAAGCCCGATGCCGAACCCGGCCACCTGCAGGAAGCCGGTAACATCCTCAATCGATTCGGCCAGCGATGCCGATTGGACAATTTCGAACGAATCATCCCGGCCCGGAAGATCGTGCCTGACCGTACGCATTACGCCTCTGGCATCGTCCATGGCCCTGCTCAATTCAGCAGGGTCTTTCACTACAGCGGTTATTTCATAATTCAGGTCCCGACCGGCACCCATTTGTTCACCTTTTTTTATGGGTACTACAAATGCACGGTCTGCACCGCTTCCATTGGCCACAGAGCCGGTTTTTTTCAGCAATCCAATGACCTTAAACATTTGACCCTGAGCCTGAATTACTTTATTTACAGGGCTCTCTGTATCGAAAAGTGTTTGGGATAATTCAGGCCCGATGACACAGACAGGCATGCCAAACTCAATTTCCTTGTCCGAAAATATTCTGCCTTCCACCAAATCCATTCCTTTGGCATAAAAGGCATTCTCATTTCCACCAAAAACATTGATGTTGGGATTGCTTTTTCTTCTGCCGTATTTCACTTCAGTATTCCAGGACACCCGGACGTATATGGCTACTGTAGCTTTATCCCCCATCTTGTTTTTAAAGCGCATGGCCTCATTCAGCGAAATTTTAGAATATTTCTGACCCTCCATACCATGCCTGCGCCTCCGCCCTCTCGAGTAGGCAGATATGTCAAACGAAGTGGCACCCAGATCTTCGGCCCCTTCGTATACCGATGCTTTGATGGCATCTATGGCAGTGAGAATCCCCACCAAAGCGGTAATGCCGATACCGATAATCAGTGCAGTGAGGGTAGCCCGAAGGGGATTTGCCCGGATGCTGCCGATGGCTTCGTAGAAGTTGGTTAAGTTGAACACTTTAGGAAATCTGGCCCCCAATTTAGGCAATCCTGTCTTTTGCCTTGAAAGTTTATTTAAAGGGCTGAAATCGGGGATAAAGCCTTAAAATGATGCTATGAAAGAAGGTGCTGATTCTCCTTTACTTGGATTGAAATTCAGAATGGGATTTTTTATCGGAGGCCTGCTTTGCCGGTCTTAAACTTTTACCCATTTGGCCACCAGGCCTTTGGGCGAATTTTCCGATTCAAAGGTCACTTTGGCGCCCTGTTGTATTTTGCCCTGCACGGCGGAGAGGTGAAAGAAAATATTGTCTCCGTTGCCGTCTTCCTGAATGAATCCGTAGCCTTTGGTTTCATTGTAAAATGTCACAGTGCCGGACTGGATGCCATCGCCTTCTTCGGCTTCAGACCTGCGGGCAATGCCGATTTCAATGTCTTCTGCTTTGGTGGCTTTCTTTTTCTTCGGGTCGGGCGGTGTGCTGCTCAAATTGCCGTTTTCGTCCACATAGGCCATCATGTCTTCAAGCTGGAGGCCCGGTTCGGCATTGGCCTTGCGCATGGCCATTTTCTCGGCCTTGTCTTGTCGTTTTTTTAATCTTTTTTTCTCCTTTTCTTTTTTGCTGAAGGTAATGGCCATGAAAAATAATGTAAAGTGAACAGAACTCCGGGATTCGAAAAACCGATACTTCGTGTTCGCTTTCAGGAAAACCAGTGTACAAAATTGCTTTTTTTATTTGAGATGTCGGGTTTTATTTTTATTTCTCATCTTAAACTCTTCAATTTCAATGTCTTATCTTTAGATTCTCTGAGCATTTCAAAAAAATGGCCGTCAGGTCAGGGGAGGGGCTTGATTTTCCGCTATGGCCGGTTTATCCTTGTATAAAAAACCATTATGAAAAATTACGGCCTCCGAATCCTGCTGCTGGTACCGCTATTTCATTTTCTGCCGGTCCGAATTTCGTTTAGTCAGCCGGGCGATGCCAGGGTGCTTCAATTTCAAAAATCAGGCAAAGCCATTCTGGGCTCAGGACTTGCTGAATTTTCTATTCCCCCGGGATTCAAATATCTGGATCCGGAACAAAGCAGTTATGTTTTGCAGCAGTTGTGGGGCAACCCCCCGGCTAGTTCTTATGGCATGATTTTTCCCGATTATGCCAACGATACATTTCCTTCCACCTGGGCCATAGAAATTTCTTATTCCGATGAAGGCCATGTGGACGACGCAGATGCAGCCGACACCGATTACGAAGAGCTGTTGGAACAACTCAAGGAAACCGCAAAAGAAGAAGGGGAGCAAAGAAAAGCCTCCGGTTTTCCTGCCTATGAACTCATGGGATGGGCATCGCCCCCGTTTTACGATGCGGCCAATAAAAAATTGCATTGGGCTAAAATGCTGAAGTTTGAAGGAGACAGTGTGCAGACCCTCAACTATAACATTCGGGTGCTGGGAAGGAGTGGTGTTTTGGTTCTCAATGCCATTGGTTCGCCCTCCGACCTGAATGAAATCAGCCAAAGCCTTGACCCTGTTTTGAAAGGAGTAAACTTTACTTCCGGAAACACCTATGCCGACTACAAAGAAGGAATTGACAAAAAAGCTTCTTACGGTATTGCCGGCTTGATAGCCGGTGGGATCTTAGCTAAAACCGGGATTTTGGCAAAAATGGGAATATTTATCGTGAAGTTCGCCAAATTGATTTTTGCAGGATTGGCTGCTGCTGTTGCCGCTTTTTGGAGATGGTTGTCAAAAAAGAAGAAAGAAAAAAGGGAACAGGAAGCGGACGAATCATCGGACAAAGGAGGCCCGAAAACAACAAGCCCGGAAAAAATTTAAGTTTTTTTCTCAAAAAGAACAGAATCCCGGTTGAGATTCTGTACAACAGGCGCCACCGTCGTTCTCATGATTTATTTCATTATTTTGGCATTCAGGCCAAAGCCGAAATAGCCTACCGGACCGATACCGCCTTCTGCAAATACACCAAACTTGGGTGCCGGGTGCCAGCGCAGGCCCATTACTATTCCATACTGGGCTTTGTTGCCTTCAGAAAAGTCAAATCTGTCCTTAAAGACAGTGTCCCGCTCCCATTTTCGCGTATACATGCCCGCAAATGCAGTCGTGTACAAATCCCAACTGAGAATATCGAGGACTTCCCGGAACATGTCATTGAACACATCAGACCAATGCAGCGTGAGCCGGACGCCGCCGGACATACTGGTAAATTTAGCGTTTAAGGGCTGAATGCCATAACTGTAAGTATTGCCGAAATATCCGAAGTATGCCCCAATAGCCCAATGGTCATCAAAAGAATAATCGGCATTCAATTGGAGAGGCAAAAGCCCTTTTCGGCTTCCAAAATCAGGATAATTTATAAATCCGATCCCGCTTTGAAGACCCAGCCACATGGAGCGTTTTCGGTAAGGCCATTTGATACCCACATTGGGAAGGTCTATGCCTAAAAAATCACGCTGTATGTGCGGTGGGGGACCTGCTGCAAAGCTGCCTGAAATTTGAAGC
>CANHCT010000163.1 GCA_947459175.1 Hymenobacteraceae bacterium | reverse complement strand
ATTTTTTCATGGTAGGGAAAAAAAAGAGGCTCCGGTGCGGAGCCTCTCTCAAAATTCAAATACAAATGTCAGGGCGGGGTAAGAATTGTCCGCTGGGTGGAATACCAGGTCCCTCCCCTGTTTTTGGCAAATGCCCTGAAGTAATAGTTCCGGTTGGGAAGCAGATTCCTTACCGTAGCTGTAAGCACAGCACCCACATTGTTATTCGGACTTACCAGAGTGGTCACGCTGAACTCATCTGTAATGTCAGGATTTTGGCCCAGACCATAGCAGATACCCCATTTTTCAACGGTTTCATCGGCGTTGTTGAGCAAGGAGGCAGAAACCACGGCAGTATCAGCTCCGAAGGGATTAACCGTTACCTGATTTACCTGGGCAAACCGGGGAGCACTTAAAAAACTATCGATTCTGGAATAGGAAACACCCATGAAATTGGTGGCCACGAAGCGGTAGTAATACGTGGTACGCTGCTTCAGACGGGTGATACGGGCAAGGGATGTGGTGTTAAGCATGTTCATGGTATCCAGATAGGCAGCATCCGATTTTCCTTCCTTCAGCAGGCTGAGGGTATCGTTGTAGATAAATCCTATTTTGGTTTCCAAATTGCCGGAACTGACAAGCCGCCCTTTCACAACAGCAAAAGTGAGGCTGGTATTTCCGGTTCCGATGGCGCCGATACCGGAAAGACCTTCATTTTCCAAAACAGCCATAGTCTTCGGCAATTCATCCTTTTCGGTTTTGCAGGAAACCAATCCCGCAAAACCCAGCGCAATAATAATTATCAGGTTTTTCATTTTTGTTTTGGTTTAATAGCCGGGATTTTGTATCAGATTGTTGTTGATAAGCAAATCTGTAGCCGGAATGGGATACAGGTTGTAGTTAGCAGAAACGGGCTTACCCGTGGCGCTCCCGCCCTTGAATTGCCACAAAAACCGCGGATCGCCGGAGGTAAATCCTCCAAATCGAACCAGATCTGTCCGGCGGTGGCCCTCCCAAAACAATTCACGGCCTCTTTCATCCAGAATGAAATCGAGGGTCAGGTCTGCAGCAGTGATGTTGCCATCGGTATTGCCATAAGCCCTCTCCCTGAGATCGTTGATGTAATCGAGGGCGGTGGCTGCATCGCCGCCGCTGCCTCCTCTGAGGACAGATTCGGCATAAATCAGGTACATCTCGGCCAAACGGAACAGCGGGAAATCGGCATCTGAAAATTGTTTTGTATTATCGAAAGTGCCGTCTGAGTTGATGTTTTTGAACTTGTTGCATCGGTAACCACCACCCTTAGAATCCAGAACACGGGTGATATTGAGGGTGGTATTGTCGCGGGTAAACAAGGCTCTTTTATCTTTCCTCGCTCCAAAACCGGTGTCGGGAAACAACAAAGGAAGATTGGCACGAATCCGAATACACTCCCAGCCTTCGTTTAATCCGTTGGGCATCATTTTCGAAGCGGCATCGTCAAAAGTACCGGCCTTGATCAGGTAGGTGGTTCCACCAAAACCCTGTGACTTATAGGCATCATACGGAACTGCAAAAATGGCTTCAGGATTGTTCTTGTCGTTGTCGGCCAGAAAAAGATTCTGATAGTTGGTATGCAGGCTGTACCCGGCATCGAATACTTTTTTGCAATAGGCAATGGCATCGGTGTATCTTGGTACACCGGTATAAACTTCTGCATTGAGAAACATCCGGGCCATCAATGCCCAGGCTGCACCTCTGTCTACCCTGCCAAACTCATTGGTCCGGGGAGCTGCCATTACATTTTCAAGCTCTTTGAGCTCCTTTTCCACAAATTCGAAAATTTCCTTCCGGCTCTTTTGCACAGGCAGGTCGCGGGAAACCGCCACAGTGAAAGGAACATTTCCGAACAAATCCATGAGTACCCAATACTGGAAAGCCCTCAGAAAACGGGCCTCGGAGCGGAATTGCCGGATTCTTTCAGCAGCAGCACCGCTTATTCCCCTCTGAGACAATTTGTTATCGGCAGATTGCTCGATGAAGTCGTTGCAGAGTACAATCTGAAAATAACTTCTTCTGTACAATTGCTGCACCAGCCCGTTGGTAGAACTCCAGGTCATGGTATTGATATCGGCAATTCCGCCGGCATCATTCCATGACCATACGGCCTCTTCGGTAGGCAGGGTCTGCAGGTTCCAAAAGCCTCTGACAAAGTCAGAAAAGCCTTCGTCACCGTTGACATCACCCGAGCCTGCGGGGCCGCTGTTGCCGGTAAGGGCCATGGCGCCGTACACTTTGGCCATGACCTGCTCATATCCGCCTGCAGTACTGTAGATTTTTTCTGAGGTCAGATCGTTGGTGGGTACCAGATCGAGTTGCTTCTGGCATCCGAATATCCCTGCAAGTACAGGAACAAGTAAAAAAAGTAGTTTGGAAAAATTAGATGTTTTCATGATTTCCAATTGTTTAAAGTGAAAGTGTAAGTCCCAATACAAAAATTCTGGGCCTGGGATAGAAATTGTTGTCAATTCCAGAGCCAAGTTCCGGATCAATGCCCTTGTATTTCGTCAGAACAAAAGCATTCTGAACGGTTCCGTTCAGTGTCAGGTTGGCCTTTGTTTTGAATACATTATCGAAAGTATATCCGATGTTGATGTTGTCCATCCGAAGGAAAGAGGCGTTGGTTACAAAGTAGTCTGACAGGAGTCGCTTGTCGTCATTTCCGAGAGGGGAATTGCCGGTAAAGCGGGTTTCCAGATAATTTACGGAACTATTGGACAGCGATTCCTGCTGATTTAAAACGGAAAGCAGGGTTCCATTGTTTGAAAATACATTGTTATATACATAGTTGCCGTAGTTGGCCCTCATGGTGAATCCCAAAAAGAACTTTTTGTAGGTCACATTTCCGCTGAGGCCGAAGAAACTGAGCGGAGCGGCCTGCCTGTACCGGTAGCGGTCTGCTTCGGTAATTTTGCCGTCGTTGTTCAGGTCATAAAACAAACCTTCAATCGGATTTCCTTTTTCATCCAATACCTGCTTGTACACAAAAAAGGAGTTCTGGGGAAAGCCAACGGTATGAACCTGAATGGTATTGCCGATTCCACCGGAAATGCCTCCTGTGAGAATTCCCGGATAATCAGGATCTTCGGCTGCGTTCAGTTTGGTAATTTTACTTTGGATAAAAGTAGCATTGGCACCGAGGTCTATCTGCCAATCCTCGTTGCGGAACGGGATGGTATTGAGCGACAGTTCCACACCCCGGTTCTCCATGGTTCCGATATTGGTGATTACGCTGACACCAAAGTTGGAGCCTGCAGCTGTAGGGACTTCATTCAACAAGTCTGAGGTGTTTTTCTGAAATACATCCACACTACCGGTAATCCTGTCTTCCCAAAGTCCGAAATCAAGACCGGCATTGTAGGTGGTGGTAGATTCCCATCTGCGGGTCGGATCGTAGGCACCGGGCCTGGCCATATTGGTAAATACACCTCCCAAAGGATACAAGGCTGTATTGCCGGAGATGGAATAATAAGATTGATATGAATAATTGGCTCCGATGTCCTGCTGCCCGGTAACACCCCATGAAAACCTGAACTTCAGGTTGGTCAGTACTTTTTGGTTGGCAAAGAATTTTTCGTCGCTGATGCGATAAGAGACCGCAGCACCGGGGAAAAGACCCCACCTGTTTTCAGGAGCAAACCGGGAAGATCCATCCTGGCGGAGAGAGGCGGTCAGGGCCCATTTTCCTTTGAAGACATAATTCACCCTGCCATAGAATGACATCAGCCTGTTTTGGGGAATATCAAAATCGAAAACCGGAGCCTTGAAGTTGGCCATAGTGTCACCTCTGAAATTGAGCCTCCTGTAAAAATAGTTTTTCTCACGAAAATCCTGGAATGAGGTTCCGCCCATCACTTCCACACTGCTGGAAAGCGCAGGAAGGTCTTTTACATAATTGAGGAAAAACTCGCCTACCAGATTTCTTTTTTCCTGCTTGTAGCGTGACCGTTCCCCTTTATTCAGGTAATCGGAGGCAGCACTATCGGGAACAGAAACATTTCCGCTTCCAAAGGCACCGTCGTAGCCCATATTCAGTGTGGCTTTCAGGCCCGGAACAAAAGGAAGATTGTATTCCAGGTTTACATTGGTAATGCCCCGGATCACCTCACTTTTGTTGGTTCTCTGCATGAGGAGTCCTAAAGGATTCCGCCCTGCCTGGGTGTTTGGATTGCCAAGGCCATCTACCCATTCAAAATAGTTTCCAAACCGGCCCGAGGGAGATTCCTGCCAGGTCGGCTGGGTAGGATCGAATGAAATGGCTGAACCAATGGCCCCTTCATTGGGGAAATTGTGAGAAGAACGGGATAATTTCTGGCTGAGGTTAACTTTCAACGCTCCATCAAAAAGGGAAGGATTGAAATTGAGAGACAGGTTTTGCCTTTCCATTTTATCTGTTTTCAGAATGCCCTCGGAATAAAAGCCGCCCAGAGAAACCCGAAGCGGAAGATTGCCGCCCAGGGAGGTGGAGTAGCTGAGGTTGTTGTCGGTAGATCTTGCCAATTGGAATATCTGATTCTGCCAGTTGGTATTGCCCTTGCCTAATAGTGCTTTTTGGGCATCAGAGCCATTTTGCATGACCACATCGCGAAACTGGTCAGCAGAGAGCACTTCTACCTGCCTGTTGATGACAGAAAGAGAGTTTTGGCTGGTAAAGGTAATTTGGTCCTTTTGTCCTTTCGCACCCTTTTTGGTGGTGATGATGATGACTCCGTTGGAAGCTCTGGAACCATAAATGGAGGCAGCCGCGGCGTCTTTCAGAACAGTGAAGGTTTCAATATCATTGGGATTAATCAAACTGAGGGGATTTCTTGCTCCTGCAATTCCTCCGTTGTCCAAAGGCACACCATCGAGTACAATGAGGGGATCGTTGGAGGCGTTGAGTGAGGCACCGCCCCGGATCCGGATGGTGCTTCCTGCTCCGGGAGAACCGCTGTTGTTGGTTATTTGCACACCGGGGGCCTTTCCTGCAATGAGTTGCTCGGGGGTGGCCATCACGCCTTTTTGAAAATCACGGGTAGAAATGGTGGAAATGGAGCCTGTGAGGTCTTTTTTTGCCATAGTACCGTATCCGATTACCACGGCCTCTTTCAGGCTTTTGGCTTCTTCTTCCAGGACGATTTCCATAGAGCCGGGACCGGTAACTTTCTTGGTTTGTGTGGCATAACCCAGAAATTTGAAGGTCAGCTCGTCGCCTACCTCAGCGGCCATCCGGAATGCCCCGTTTGCATCGGTTACGGTTCCTTTTCCTTTTTTTGCCAGGATGACATTCACACCGGGCAGGCCGCTTCCGTCTTTTGAATCGGACACCCTGCCGGTTACTTCAACATCCTGCGCCCATGCATGAACCGAAAGGCCAATACAAAGGAAAAACAGGAACCATTGCCTTGTTAAAACTTTTTTCATAAACAGGTAAGTGACTTAATGTAAGGTGAAACAATAAAGGACGCTCAAGAACTGAGGAGAACTTTGGTTAATCATAGTGAAACGGTGTTTTAAATTTTGATTAAATAACGGTGAAAGATGCAAATTAGAATTGAAATTAGAATTTGCGCAAACCTGCAGGGCATCTGCGATGGCTACAATTTTTTTAATATATTGAATATCAGCTTTTTGATTAACACTACAACGCCGAAAAAACTTATCTGCAGGCGGGAAAGGGAGTGTGTGCAGGGGAAGAAGCCGGGAGAAAGGTGGGCGCAGATATAGCGGGGAAAACCGAAAATTAACAATATTTATTCCCAAGCTGCCTGCCGTAAAAAAGAGCAAACAATT
>CANHCT010000162.1 GCA_947459175.1 Hymenobacteraceae bacterium | reverse complement strand
TGAGATTTGTTATCTTCTTGCCTGTTTTTCACGCAGGGATATCAGCCGGCAATGGATTGTTGTTCAGGCCGGTCTGATGGCCCCTGTTCTGGCCTGGGCCGCTTTTCTGATTGAAGTGATGGCTACGGAGCAGCAATTTGCTGCAGTCTCAGGAGTACTTTTCCTTTGCCTTATCCTGCATCTGACCCTTCTGTATGATGTTTTAAGCCTGATTTTCCATCCCAACAAAGGGTCTCTGCGCATTTTTCAGGTCCCTGATTTTTCATGGCCGGAATGGGGATTTGGTTCCTTTCTGTATCTGCGCAGGCTCCTTCACGAGGGAAAAGGCATAGCATTTTTAACCAAAACCCTATCTGTGTTCCTGATTTGGGGCGTATGCCGGTTGTTTTACACCGACCAATACGACAGCCGCCTCATTTCTCTGGGCCTCCTTTTTTCGGGCGGCATCCATACGGGAATTATGCAATTCTGGCAGCGTATGGATTTCAAGGAAAATCTTTGGATAAGGAATTTGCCCTTATCTCTCAGGGAGCGTTTCATTCAATGGAGTTTTGCCTGCATCCTGATATCCCTTCCGGAAATGGTTTTGCTTTCTTTCCGCCTGCCCGATGCCATTTCCCCGGATTATCTCCCGGGATCAGCCCTTTTTTTCACGGGCATAATCGCCTATAGCTTTCATTTCCAGTATTATAAGCCTCCTTCGCCTGAAGCTCCGCCGACCCACATTATGGCCGTTATATTTGTTATGGCCCTGCTTATCATGTATGGTTGTCCGCTCTGGATTCCCGGCGCTGAGTTATGGGCGGTTTCTGCTTATTTCTTTTGGCGGTACTACCACCGGGCCGAATGGAAACCCGAAGAACCACCGGAGGACGAATGAGGCAGAAAAATGATAGTCCTGTGCCGGCTTTCCAGTCATTTTGCCGCCTGTGTTTTTGTTGATATTTCTCCTGCCTGCCTTCTGTCATTTTCTGAGGGGCAGCAGCGTGCAGAAATTTCGCCATTTGTACCTGTAAAAAGTCATTTTGGCAGAGCAGGGCAGCTTTCCGGATTTCATTTTTATGTTGGCATCCGGTTTGTTTATGGACCAATTTTGAATAAAAAATTAGTTTTTCGTTTCACTAATTCTCAATCAAAATGAAATCTCTTTTTTCACTCCTTGGTGCAGGATTGGCAGGAAGCCTGATTA
Source organism: Hymenobacteraceae bacterium (assembly GCA_947459175.1). Classification (GTDB taxonomy): domain Bacteria; phylum Bacteroidota; class Bacteroidia; order Cytophagales; family Flexibacteraceae; genus CAMDMI01. Next base: position 4,607 of record CANHCT010000162.1, on the reverse strand, counting down.
CCCTGAGCACCTACAAAGCCCTGGATATGGACAGAAAAGACGTCATATTCCAAAAGGCGGCAGACAAACCTGCATTTTCGCTCGCTTCCGGACAGACTCCGGGCTATGAACTCGATTTTTCGGCACAGGCTGAAAAAGTGACACCCGCAGTGGTCAACATAAAGGCCAAAATTTCAGTCGCACCTGCGATGCAGAACGACATGTTCAAGGACTTTTTCGGACAGGGAAGTCCGTTTTTCTTTGAGCCCTCTCCGCGGAATCAGGGGCCCAGAGAAAGCACCTCTACCGGTTCGGGGGTCATCATTTCCAAAGACGGCTATATTGTGACCAACAACCATGTGGTGGCGGATGCCAACGAACTGGAAGTTTCGCTTTCCGACAAGCGCACCTATAAGGCCAAGGTAATCGGTACCGATCCGTCTACCGATTTGGCCGTTATACAAATTAAAGAAAACAACCTGCCTGCATTGCCCTTCGGAAACTCGGATCAGGTAAAGGTAGGCTCCTGGGTGCTGGCTGTGGGAAATCCCTTCAACCTCACCTCTACTGTTACAGCCGGTGTGGTTTCGGCTAAAGCCAGAAACATTTCTATTCTGAGGGAAAAATCGCCTGTTCCCATTGAATCTTTCATTCAGACCGATGCGGCAATCAACCCGGGTAATTCCGGCGGTGCATTGGTAAACCTGAACGGCGACCTGATTGGCATCAACACCGCTATTGCCTCGCCCACAGGTGCTTACAGCGGCTATGGCTTTGCTGTACCCGTGAATCTGGTAACCAAAGTGGTGGAAGACATCATCCGCTACGGCGCAGTACAGCGCGGTTTTCTGGGCATCATCATCCGCGATCTTGACGGCAATCTGGCGAAAGAAAAAGATTTGTCCATTTCTGAGGGCGTGCTGGTAGACAGCCTGAACAAAGAGAGCGCAGCCAAAGATGCCGGGCTTAAAAAAGGAGATGTGATTGTAAAAGTAGACCAAACCAAGGTAAATTCCTCTTCCGAGTTGCAGGAGCAGATTGCCCGCCACCGGCCCGGAGACAAAGTCAACCTGACAGTTTACCGCGACGGCAAAGAAATGCCCTTTATGGTAACCCTGAAGAACAAAGACGGCAAATCGGAGGTCACCAAATCGGAGCGCAAGGAAATTTTTGAAGTAATGGGTGCCGAATTCACCGAACTGACGGCCAAAGACAAAAAGTCAGCCAAGGTGGACGACGGGGTGAAGGTTTCAAAAATCTATCCCGGCGGAAAACTGAAAACCCAGACCGACATGAAGGAAGGATTCATCATCACCAAAATAGACAAGCAGGAGGTGAAATCGGTGAAAGACCTGGCCGCAATGCTGGAGAAAAAAACCGGCGGTGTGATGATTGAAGGTGTTTATACCGACCTGCCCGGAAACTATTATTTTGCCATAGGCCTGTAAGAATACAAAGACAGGTTTTTCCAAAACCCCCGGAAATTTTTCGGGGGTTTTTTGTTTGTTTTGTTTTTCTAAACTCCGGTATCCCGTTCTGAAGATGACAAAATCCAGGTACAGAGGGGCTTATTTTCTGGCTTTGCTGATTGCCCTTGTGGGCGGGCTCAATCTGTGGCTGAATCGCAATCCTATGGCAGATACCACCCTGCCGGAGTCAGTAAATCAAAATGATAAAAAACTCGATTCCCTGCTGGCCATTATTGATTCTGCGAGCCGAAAGCAGGCCATAAAACCGGCATATCCCGGGGAAAATTTTGCTGAAAAGGAAACGAAAACCGAACCTGAACTCCATCCCTTCGATCCCAATACCGTAAGCAGAGCAGAATGGCTGTCTATGAACCTGCCGGAAAAGGTTTTCAACGGATTGGAGAAATACAGGCAAAAGGGAGGACAAATCAGGTCGCCGGAGCAAATTCTGAAATTGTATAACCTCAGTCCGGAACTGGGAGAAAAAATGCTCCCTTTTATCCGTACTGACAGCAGCCTGTTGGCCAAACCCAAAAACACCTTCCGGAAAAATCTGTTCCCCGAAAAGCCGAAATATGTCCCATTCAACATCAACGAAGCCGATACCAGCCAGTTCATGTCGGTTTTTGGAATCGGCAGGGGAATTGCCAACCGGATTGTGAGGCAGCGGACCGCCCTGGGGGGATTTTATTCAAAAGAGTATCTGTATGATGTTTTTGCCCTTGATTCTGCGGTAGTGGATGAACTTTTCAAAAAAGGATATTTGCCCGAAAACCCTGACATACAAAAACTTAACATCAACCTTGCGGACGAAGCCCGTCTGGCAGCCAATCCCTACATCCGGAAAGGCCTGGCCCGAATTCTGGTGAAATACCGCAGTCAGCACGGGCCGTTCAAAAAACCGGAAGACCTGTTGGAGATCAAGGTGATGAAACCCGAAGTGCTGGAAAAATTACGGCCCTATCTGGAATTCTGAAACAAGAGCCGGCAGCATCATCCCATCCGTGATTCCCACTGACCGAAGCTGTCAATCCCAGATTTCAGGGTGATATCCGGGGAGAGATGGCGTGGTTAAGGGTATTTTTTAGCTACTTTTGAAGTATTAGGTTAAATTTTATTCGATAAATTCTAACTTTTTTTGGTGAAATAAAATTTTCGCTTTCATTTAATCTCATCATTCTGAACTGTACTATTCTTTCAAATCTAATGAAAAAAGTTGTAGCGGTTCCTGGCAGAGCTGGTTTTTAAATCCTGTTGATATATGAAACACTTCACACTTTACTTTTCCATTTTACTTAATAAGCAAGGGGCCTCTTATCCTTTTAATTTCCGGTCTTTGGCCAAAACCACATTTGTTTTCTTCTTTGTTTTTCTCTCTTTAAACGGGTTTTCGTCCTCCGTCAAGGCAGATTCTACGGAGAATTTTAAATTGCAGATTACACTATTGGCAGGATATCCCAATCACCAGCATCATTTCCTTTTCAGGTGCAGGGTACTGCATCCGGCAGGATACCCTGAGCGGCATGGCCAGCCTTAGTGGGCAAAGCACACAAAGCATCAGCACCGATCCGGATTTTGAATGGCAGCGGACCTCGGCAATCCCGGATTACAAAAAGCGACAGGGTAAAAACAGGGAGTCGCATCAGTGCCTTTCCGGCTGAATACGGAATTCGGAAAAGGAAACAATTTGTTAATCCGGCAAACAGAAAAAAGCCGTAGTTTTGTCCGGCAAATAACCAATCGGTCATTTGCTATGTCAGATTTTTCGCACCGCTTCGCATTCGAAGCCCTCACCTACGACGATGTTTTGCTGCTTCCGGGCTATTCTGAGATTCTGCCCCGCGATGCCCGTACCCAATCCCGGCTGACGCCCTCCATTCCCCTCAATATCCCCTTGGTATCCTCGGCCATGGATACCGTCACCGAATATGAACTGGCCATTGCCATTGCCAGAGAAGGGGGAATCGGTTTTATCCACAAAAATATGACCATAGAGCAGCAGGCTGAGCAAATCAGAAAAGTAAAACGCTCAGAAAGCGGCATGATCAAAGACCCGGTAACGGTAATGGAAAGTGCCACACTTGGGGATGTTTCCCGCATCATGAACGAAGAACGAATAGGGGGTGTGCCTGTGGTAAACGAAAAAGGAATTCTGAAAGGGATTGTTACAAACCGTGACCTGCGCTTTGAAAAGGAATTTGGCAAAAGCGTAACCGCCATCATGACCCGGGACAACCTGATTTCGGCCCGGGAAGGCATTACCCTGGAACAGGCAGAAAAAATCCTTCAGGAATACAAAATCGAGAAACTGCCCATCGTGGATGAACACTACAAACTGGTGGGCCTGATTACTTTCAAAGACATCATCAAGCGGAAATTCAGCCCCGATGCCTGCAAAGATACATCTGGCCGGCTCCGGGTAGGGGCAGCGGTGGGTGTTACCTACGATTTCATGGACCGCATCGAGGCGTTGTACAAAGCCGAAGCAGATGTAATCGGGGTAGATACGGCCCATGGCCACTCCAAAGGTGTTCTTTCGGCCATTGAAAACATTAAAAAAACCTGGCCCGATATTCAGATTGTGGCAGGCAATATTGCCACCCGCGAAGCCGCCGAAGCCCTTTGCAAGGCCGGTGCCGACGGGATCAAAGTGGGTGTAGGGCCCGGCAGTATCTGTACCACAAGAGTGATAGCCGGCATAGGGGTTCCGCAGTTTTCTGCAGTGATGGAGGCCGCCGAAGGAGCAAAGAAATACGGCATTCCTGTGATAGCCGACGGGGGTATCCGATACTCGGGCGACCTCACCAAAGCCCTGGCAGCAGGAGCCCATTCGGTGATGATTGGTTCCATGTTTGCCGGCACAGAAGAAGCCCCCGGCGAAATGGTGATTGCCGAAGGAAGAAAATTTAAAACCTACCGCGGAATGGGCTCGCTCGAAGCCATGGAATCGGGCTCCAAAGACAGGTATTTTCAGGCCGGGGAAGAAGATGCCAAAAAGCTGGTTCCCGAAGGCATTGTGGGCAGAGTGCCCTTCAAAGGCAAAGTGGCTGAAGTAATTTTTCAGCTGGTGGGCGGGCTGAAAGCCGGAATGGGCTACTGCGGTACTCCTACCATTGATGATTTGCAAAAAGCCCGATTTGTAAAAATTACCGCCGCCGG
>CANHCT010000161.1 GCA_947459175.1 Hymenobacteraceae bacterium | reverse complement strand
CAGGCACAAACGAATCAGTTGTGATTTGCTTTCAAACCGTTCTTTGACACCATATTTGCCAACTTTACCATTTGCCAAATAAGGCCGGACAAAGTTGTGATTTGCTTTCAAACCGTTCTTTGACACCATATTTGCCAACATACCCCGGCTTAATGACCAAAGAATCAATATCTTAGAACGATATCCGCAATAAAAAAACCGGTACGGAAAGGGGACCAAAGTCTGAATCCGGCCGGTTTTTTTGTTTCTGTTATTAAAAAAATAATTCCAGTTGTTGCGGCAGGGGGGCTGCTTTTTTTTCTGCCCGGCAATCGAAAACTTCTATTTCCTCAAATTGCCGGTCGGTAATGGCCATAATGCCCACAAGGCCCTTTTCGGGCAGGGCCGCTTTTACCCGGCGGATGTGTACTTTCATATTTTCCCGGCTGCTGCAGTGCCGCACATAAATCGAAAACTGAAACATCTGAAATCCGTCTTTCAGCAGGGCCTTGCGAAAGTCGGTATAGGCCCTTTTTTCTTTCTTGGTTTCGGTAGGCAAATCAAAAAACACCATCACCCACATAATCCGGTAGGCATTCAAATCCATAGGTTTTATTTCTCCTTCAAAAATTCGGGCAGGGCCAGTTTGCGCAGTTCTCCCGTATAGCAGCGCACCAGGCTGTTTACCGTTTTCTGCATGGCCACCATCAGGGGGCTTTTTTCTCCGTTTTGCTGCAGGTCTTCTGCCGGCAGGCCCAGCAATACTGCTTTTACTTCTCTGCTCAGTGTGTTTACCGGCTCCGTGCGCTGCATCAGCCCGCATACGGCCAGATCGGCCCAGGGCCGGTAGGGCTCCATCAGGTCGTCGGCCAGGCAAAAGGCATTGTATTTGTTGCGGTGGTGGATGCCCAGGGCCGGATTGAGGCCCGCTGCCACAATCGCCCGGGCCATGGTGGCCCGCAGTATGGCATAGCCGTAGTTGAGCCAGGCATTGGGCGGATGTCCTTTCCTGTCCCGCAGAAAAAAGGGATTGCCCGGAAAAATGCGTTCCCAGTAGTGGGCCGCTGCCCTTCCCTCCAGATTATCGGGGTCGCCCGATTTTACCTGACGGCTCCAGCGCAGCAGCACCTCTGCCTGCATGCCCTGCTGCTCCAGCAATGCGGCCTGATTCCGGATTTTCTGTGCAATCACCTGCTGCCACAGGTTCTTGCGCAGGGGTTCGCTGCTTTCTACCTGTGCGGCCATGCGCTTCGATTGTTCGCTGTGGCCTTCCATGCTGCAGAGCATCCCGGCTGGGTGGTGGTCTTCGCCGCAACTCACAATCAGGGCCTTGCGGGCCAGCAGCTCCTGCAGCAGTCCGTGGGTGAGGGTAATCTGCCGGTGGTCCAGCACCACCAGGCCCACATCCTCGGCCGGTATGCGGTTGCGGCCGCTGCGCTCTGCCTCGCCCCCGTCGCCGGGAAATTCCACCACCAGTTGCTTATCCTTCAGGCTCAGGTAGGCCGGGCTGCCGAAATACAAGGTGCGCTTGATCATATCCTACACCCGGGTGATTTTTCCTGTGCTGTCCACCCGAACTTTTATTCCACGCCAACTGTTGAATGTTTTTCTCAAAACTACTCCGGCAGGATAATTTTTTGGTTCATTCACTTTAACCCCTGCCAAATTATGAATCGAAGAAATAAAGTTGCCCAGTTTATCAAATTTCACTACTTTATACAACCGCCCGAACAGGTCTTTCTGCTCATTCCAGTTTATTTCTTCGGGATGATTGTCGTACCGTACAAACATTTCATTTGCCTGAAAAGCAGCCAGTAAAGGCCTTCCCTGGGGGTCTTTTGGTTGCACCAGCTGACCGGTCTTCTTTAACTGGTGTGCCGAATCGTACACCGAAAAATTTTGAAACGATCTGGAACCATTTTCTCCTTCATAAATGGCAAAAATGTAATTGCTGCCGCTCTCCGCAAAAAGGTTTGGATTTTCTGAAGGGCGCAGTTGTATCATGCCGCTCGAGGGGTTTACAATCCGCACCTTGTACACCGCAATGGTTTTTTTGCCGTCTTTGCTTTTGTATGTAAAGCCATTGGCCAGGGCTTGCTGTATCTGCTTTTCAGAAGTGGCTCCTGCTTCGGTCAGGTATCGGAGGATGCGCTCCCGGGTAGGCTTGTCCACAATTTTTTCAAGGTCTTCAGGTTTCTTGATTACTGAGGCCACATGTTTTCTCACCACATAGGTTTTCTTTCCTGTTTCCGGGTGGGTAATTTGCCCGTAGTTGGTTTCTTCATGCATTGCTCCCCGCACTGTAATGGTCGCTTGCGGCTTGTTGTTTTTGGAGTGGGTGTAATTATTTTTCCTTGATACCAGCAGCCTGCTTTCCGTCCTGTAGCTCACCAATATTTCACTGATGCTTTCTTCGGCCAGATGGTAAAAACGCTCCATCGGCGCAGGGAAATTTTCCAGCCGCATTTTGCCCCGGTAATCAAATTTGGCTTCCCTGCTCATCTTATTGATGATGCCCCTGCTGGTACAGGCCACTACCAGGGCATCTACGGCATGGTGGCGGTGGTCGTCGCGGCTTTTCTTTTCCGAGTCGGGGTTTAGTATGCCGTTCAGTCCCCATTTATCACGCAACTGGCTGGTTGCCTGTCCGTTGGTTATCTCTACATTGCGGATAGCAGTGGCCAGTTTCTTGCGCACCACCCGGGCAATGTAAGCGGTAGCTGCCAGGGCATCGGGCCTGAATTTGTTTTCAATTTCTTCGTCGCTTCCCTCAAAGAGCAGGCGCTTTTTTTTGCCCTCGCCAAATGCAGAAGCCCGCTTTTTATATGCCAGCATCTCGTGCTCAGGCCGGGTATTGAAATACTGCATCGGTGTTTTGTTGCCCTTGGCATCGTTAAACGAGCGCTCGGCCAGTGTCAGGTTTACAAACGAGTTGTCCTGGCTGATGGAATAGGGGAGGATGTGCTCTACTTCGATTTCTGGCGAAAACAGTTTTGCCAGGCCAATCACCTTTCCGGAATAGGGCGATATGCGTCCGCATTCCAGCCAAAGCTTGTATTTGACGGCATCTTTTCGGTTTACCTTGTTTCGGAATTTATTGAATTCTTCAAGATTCACCCCGGGTGAAAGCCTGAGTAAGTCATTGGTGCAGTGTTCCATTTCCAGCCACAATTCAAATTTGGCTATCAGAGAACCGCTCATTTTCAGATGGCTGGTATCAGGATGGTTTTTCAGAAAATCGCGGTAGGCATCCCGGTTGGCCTCTTTTTCCCTGTTCTGATTCAATTCTTTTTCTCTTGCCTGCTTGGGTTTCTGAAGGCTTCTGGCAAATTCAATCCGAACCGTATCGGGTCTTCCGTATTCGGCAATCAGGGCATTTACTACCTTGTAGGTTTCGCTTACTACCTTGTTTACCAGTGGATTGCGCAAATCGTCTTCCTTGTCCCTTACCAGTTTGTCTTTCAGCAGTCGGTTGGGGTCGGCTGCATCGGCATCATGCGAATGGTGAAATCCGCAGGCCAAACAGGCTTCGGCGTATTCCATGCCTTCTTTCATATGGGCCAAAATGCCCCGTATGGCCTTGGAAGACAAGCTGCCGTAGTCGGGTGGTAAATCAATTTTGGCCAGCTTTTCGGCTTCCTCCATCGTGTAGCCATAGTGGTCCATGAGGTGGCCAATCAGTTTGCCGTCTTCTGTGGCGCAATACAGCACATGCCAGAGTTGGTCGGCTTCTTCAGCCGACATACCGGCCACCCTGTTCAGGCCCAGTGCAGCGGCAAACCTGGCCATGGTATAATTGCCCTTTTCAAAATCTTCAATGGCATTGAAACTGGCCTCCCGGCTTATGCCAAACGGTTTCAGGGCCTGAATCACCTTGGTTTTCGAAGGCCTTTCTTCAAAGGCATACAATTTTGCCAAAACATGCTTTTCTTCCAGACTCAGGGGGGCATTTACCCGGTACTCCGAATTTTTATCTGCCGGAACAGTGATTCTAAGATTGCCCAGCATCTGCCAAATCCGGAATTCCTGAAACAAGGGATGGCTTCGGGGAATCACCCTTTTCTTAGGAAAAAACTGGCAGCGGGCTACCAGGTGCTTGGCCGATTTCAAGGGCCGCTGATAAAAAATGGTGCGGTCTTTTATTTCATTTCTAAGTGCATCGGTCAGCAGATCAGGGTAATAAGTTTGCTGTTTTTCCCAAATCCGGTCAAACTCAATTTCGTAAGTCTTTCGGTACACATACCGGCTTTGTTCTTTATGGCTTCGGTTGCGGATTATTTCTGCGGGTTCGTCGGGGTTGTGCCAATCCGGTATTTCATCGGCCTTCAGGTACAGGCTGTAAAAATATTCGCCCAGGGTACGGCAACCGGCTTCTTCTATCTTTTTATCCAGCTTTCCCATGATTTCCTTGATTCCGGTTTCATTTTCGCCGTCTTTGCTGCCGGCCTTTCGGGAACTTTTAAATCCACGCCTCTGATTGAGATGCAGCAGGATTCGGCCCAGTTCTTTCAGGCTGATTTGTTTATCCAGGGCATCGGCCCTCAATTTGTACAAATCCCGACCCATAAAAGGCAACAGGAGCAGCTTTCCTTTGTGTTCGGCGAGGTCGGGCATCATCCCGTGTGCCAGCAATATTTTTTTCAATTGTGCCCGGCGCAGTTTATACCTGAACAACAATCGCCTGGCCATACGGGCGGTCCTTCTCGCCACATTTTTGGATTCTTCCGTGCCGCTTTTCAGGTACTTGTCGTCCCTTACACCCACGGGAAAAATGTGAACTCCGGTTTTGATGATTTCCTTTCCTTCTTCAATGATGGCCCAACCCACAGAGGTAGTGCCGATGTCAAGTCCGATGATTTTCATTTTTTATATTTTTTTTGGAGGTTTTTCAAAAGTAAATACATTTGCCACTGAAAGCTTATCACAATAAAGATAATTCTGCAGGCTCAGGCCTTGGCCCTGGTATCCCCGGGGCTTTTTTTATGTCCTTGATATCGTAATACATCGCCGGTAAACTGGCCATACCATTGCGGGATTTGCTCTTCCGGAAGCCTTCGTGGCTCAGCCGTTTCCCCAATATGCCCGAACAGCCGCTGTTCAGAGATCCATCCGGCCGGGAGGGGTCTGGGCTGTGGAGCCGAAAAAAAAGGAAGGAAAAAAGGCTGGTTTTTTGAATCTGTTTGGCACCATATTTCATCGTATCAGATTTTATTGGATTGCGAATGTAGGAGCCAAAGTCTGAAGTCAAAAAAAAATTAAAAATAAAAACCCAGAACGACAGGATTTGTCGCTGAGCGATTCATATCGTAAAATATTTGGTATATAAATGAATGAAAATACAGGATAAGTTCGGGGTGTTTTTTGAACACCCCTCCCCCCCGCCGGTTGCCAAAATATGGGTTACAATGGTCATGCCCCGGGCCGGCAATAATCCCGGCCACAACCACCGGGAGCGCAAGGGAAACCGGCAGGTTCGCAGGGGCTTTTCCTCTGCAGGCACTGCGGTGTATCCCGGCATTCTGCTGAAGAAAGCCATCCCGCCAAAGCGCAGATTGTGCCACCCCTACGGGGTGGTGGAGGGTGCAATTTGTTTTTTCTACTACAGACCTTTCATCCCTCCGGGGTGATGGCCTGATGCACAGCAAGTTGTGAAATAAATAAAATCTGAGGTCTCAGGATTTGAAAATATTTGCAAGGACTCTGGCGAGGTGGCGATGTCCCATTCCCGGATACCTGCCGGAGTGGCTGAAGGTTTCGGGGCCGGAGAATTTGTCGGGTCTGCAGTCTGCGCTGCGCAAGGCTATGGGTTGAGGGTTGCAAATTCCGAATAGCGGGGGGTGT
>CANHCT010000160.1 GCA_947459175.1 Hymenobacteraceae bacterium | reverse complement strand
TAAAAAGAAAATGTCACGCCTTTGGCGTGACACTTTACTCACATAAAAACCACAATGAAACAAACAATCAAAAACCCATGCAAATAACAGACGCAAAACGCGTATTGTTTAATATTTTACAAAAAAAGCTCCACAAAAATTCAGGGATGGAAAACTCCGGGCTTGCAATTGTTTGATTTTGTGGAATTTACAAATCAATTATTTTTTAATTTTTTCTGCCGAGCCTCAGCAGCTTTGCGTTATTTTGCCTTGTAAAGATCGTTCTGCCATGTTCAACCTGCCTGTATCCCTGGCCCGCCTGCTTATGGTCAGCCTCTTCGCCGCTCTGTTTTTTTCCTTTCATTTTCCCGGAAAAAAGAAAAAGCCAGACCCTTTTTTATATGCTTTTTCCCGGGGAGACGGCGCCGGCGGCCTGTACCTGCTTTGGTCTGATGATGGCAAAAAATGGCAGCCGCTCAAAGGAGGTAGGCCTGTGGTGAAACCCGGGGTGGGCGATTATGTCATGATTCAACCGCACCTGTCCCAGTCGCCCGACGGGATTTTTCATCTGGTTTGGGCAAGTGGCAAAAACAGGAAAGACATCGGCTATGCCCGCTCTGCAAATTTGGAGGAATGGTCGGCACAGCGGCTGATCAGGGTGATGGAAAAGGATACGCTTGTATTAAATGCCAGTAGTCCTGAACTTTGGTATGATGCTGATTTGCAAAAGTTTATGCTCCATTGGTCCAGTACAGTCCCGGGCAAATTCAAAGAAACAGACAAGCAATACGACAGCCTGCCCGGCGGGCTCAGCTACAATCACCGCCTGTACCGCAAGTATTCTGCCGACCTGAAAGACTGGGGCCCCACTGAGCTGTTTTTCGATCCCGGTTTCAGTGTTCGGGACGGGAGTTTGGCCACAGACAGCGGAAGGATTATGCTCTTTTTCAAAGACAATACCCAAAAGGAAAAAAACATCCAGAACAACATCAAAATGACTACCTCTTCCATGGCCGGCGGCGGATTCAACCTCAAGCCTTCCCTCATCAGCCGCGGCACCTGGGCAGAGGGTCCGGCCGCCATCCGGATCGACAGCCATTTTGTCGCATACTTCTACAAGTACCGCACCCGGAAAATGGGGGCTTTTGCCACACGCAATTTCAGCAAATGGTTCGATTTCTCTGATAGTCTGTCCTTTCCGAAAGGCACAGAGGCGGGCAGCGTTTTGCGCATTCCTGAAAAACTGATGGCCAAGCTGAAAGAGCAATAGGGCCTGAACCCGGCATTTTTGGGGATGTAAAATTTGGGGCACAGTATTTGGTGCTTCCTTGCCAAATTGCGCCCATGCAACACAGCATTCGACTTTTACCCGATTCTATTGCCAATCAAATTGCCGCCGGAGAGGTGGTGCAGCGGCCTGCTTCTGTGGTAAAAGAACTGCTTGAAAATGCGATAGATGCCGGGGCTACCGACATTCTTTTGCACATAAAAGAGGGCGGCAAAACCTTTGTACAGGTGGTAGACAACGGCAAGGGCATGAGCGAAGTAGATGCCCGCATGTGCTTTGAGCGGCATGCCACCTCTAAAATTGCCCGCTTCGATGATATGCAAAAACTGCGGACTTTTGGATTTCGGGGAGAAGCACTGGCTTCCATTGCCGCTGTGGCCCAGGTTGAACTCAAATCCCGTCAGGACCAGAGTGAAACCGGTACCCAAATCCTCATCGAAGGTTCGCAGTTGAAATCGCTGGAACCCGTGGCCTGCGAAAAAGGCTCCTCTTTTACCGTCAAAAATTTGTTTTTCAATGTGCCGGCCCGGCGCAACTTTCTGAAAAGCAATCAGTTGGAGCAATCCCATATTTCGGAGGAATTCAACCGGGTTGCCCTGGCGTATCCCAACCTGGGTTTTTCTTATTACCAGGGTGGGGCACTGGCCATAAAAACCAATCCTTCCTCCCTGGCCCGTCGCATTGCGGCCCTCTTTGGGGAGTCGTTCAGAGAAAACATCATTCCGGTCTCAGAAGAAGCTGATTTTCTGAAAGTCAGTGGTTTTATCGGCAAGCCCGAAATTTCAAAAAAATCACGGGGCGAGCAGTATTTCTTTGCCAATCAGCGATTTATACGCAACGGCTACCTGCACCACGCGGTGGTTACCGCCTTCGAAGGATTGTTGCCCCAGGCCAATTTTCCTTTTTATGCCCTCTTTCTGGAACTGGACCCCGCCCGGATCGACATCAATGTGCACCCTACCAAGACAGAAATTAAGTTTGATAACGAGCGCTTTGTATATTCTGTAATTCAGGCTGCGGTGCGAAAAGCCCTGCAAACCAGTGTGATGGTGCCTACCCTGGATTTCGAGCCGCCTTCGCCCTGGCTCAGTCAGGGAAACTTGCCCGCTGCTCCTGCAGACACTGGCTCCAGCCCTGACCGCTCTTTTTCCCGGGGTTTTTCTTCCGGACCTTCCGGTTTTGGCAAAAGCCCCGTTTCGGGCTGGGAAAAACTATATTCCCAAAATCCAAAACAGGAAGAATTGCTGCAACGATTTGAGCAAAATACCCTCTCTGTTCAACCCGAAAACCACAAAGCCAATACCCCGCCCGAAAAAAACACCCCGCTCAACCTCCATGGAAAATACCTGCTGGCTCAGGTAAAATCCGGCTTGATGCTCATCCATATGCAAAGGGCATGGGAGCGCATTTTGTATGAAAAATACCTGCAGCAACTCGAAACCCGGAATGCAGCATCGCAGCAATTGCTTTTTCCCCAAAAACTGGAATTTTCGGTACAGCAGTTCTCCGTTTTTCAGGAGCTCGAGCAGGAAATCAGGGCATTGGGTATTGATTTTGAACCTTTTGGAGGCCGCACCATTTTGGTTACAGGCATGCCGGCCGAATTCGGCAGCGAAGATGCCGGCAATCTTTTCCTCAGTTTTTTCGAACAGTTCAGCTGGAACAGCCAAAACCTGAAGCTTCCGAAAAAAGAATCCTTTGCCCGTGCCCTGGCCAAGAAAAACGCCGGTAAACAGGTTTTTAACCATTGGAAGGACGATGAACTGATGGACCTCATTCACAAGCTTTTTGCCTGCAAAATCCCCAATCTTACCCCCGACCAGCAGCCGGTAATCAAAGTGGTTTCGTCAGAGCAGCTCGACAGCCTTTTGGAATCCTGACGGATTTCAATCGCAAACAATCCGCTCGTACTCTGCCTCGGTGAGCAACTGGGTTTTAATCAGTTGCCCGTTTTGGTCTACATAGCTCAGGTTATACACCGAGCTCGACTGCACCCTGCGGCCTGCAAAAAAGACCGCATGACTGTTCCATTCGAAGGGAACAATTTCATCGCTGTCGGTGGGCGAAAGTTCTCCGCTCAGGGTACTCTCCAGTCCTACTTTTTTGTCGGCTTCTACAAGGTAAATGGTTTCATTTTCCCGCTCCGACATTTTGGCAATGCTTTTCATGGCTTTCACCAGCTCCTTGCCGCTTTCGATGAGGTAAAAGTACCAGTATCCATTTTTCTTTACCAGACAACGAGTTGGATTCCAATACATTAAATCCTCGTACACCGCCGGAATAATCATTTTTCCGGAGGCATCCATCAGTCCCGCCCGGTCGCGGACCCGAACAATAAAGAGCCATTTGATCTGCCCGTAGGGCCGGGCTATGGCGGTGAGCTCTGCGGGGATGGTTTTTTTGGTGAAGGGATTGAGAATGGAAAATGATTTGCCTTTTGCTGTGCAGATGTAATCCCGGTTCAGGGGCGATGCCCCGGTGAGAGAGGGCTTAATCAATATGCGGCCTGAGGTATCGGCAATGCCCGTTTTCCTGCCTGACTGAAGGGCAAACAATTGGGCATCAAGCCGGTCTATCTGTTCGTATTGAAAGGGCAGCAGCTGTTTACCCGATTTGTTGAAAACGGCCTTGCGGTCCAGAGAGTCGGTAAGCACTATAAAATAGGAGCCGGGGTTGCCCTTTACACCGGGAAAATGCAGCACTTCCGGATTGCGCCTGAGGGGAAAGCCAATGGTTTTGCCTGATTCAAAAATGAGGTATTTTTTATCTCCTCTGCGGCCCATAAAACTGTTTCGCAGAAGGTGGAATATGGTATCGTATTGAAAATCAATCCATTTTTTCCAGGAGGGCCCCATAATTCCGAAACGGTCGCCCGATTTCACCAGAGCATGGTTTCCGGCGGGTACAACCTGTTTAAATTTTCCAGGCAGCACATTCCCCAAAGTATCCACCGAAAATACGCCATCTTCTTCTGCCACAATAATGCCCCAGGGACAGTCGGAAAAAGAGGCCTTCGGACCGGCAGGGAGGGGAATAATTTTATTGCCATAAAGAAATATCAATCCTTTTTCATGAAACAGAATCAGTTTTTTATCGCCCGGCTTTTCTAAGCCGGAATACATGAATTCCAGATTGGGGGGCTCGTTCAATTGGCTTTTCAGTATCTCATTTTCAGCGGCAAGGCAATACTTGTTGCCGGACCGCAGCAGTATGAAACGCCCTGCCGACAAAACCTCATCCATCTGAGGCAAGTCAATTTTCTGGCCTTTGGTGGTAAAAAGGAAATAACGGTTGCCCTGCTGTATGGAAAGTAAATTCTGATTGAGTCTCAATATAGACTCATAGCGGCATCCCAGAATAGGGCTGCCGGTCATGGAAATCAGACCTTGCTTGCCATTTTTATTGGTTTTCAGCATTCCCTCGGCAAACCATTCGGCATCATCGAATTCGCCATCCGACACCGGGAAAGAATCGAGGCAGAAAATGCTGGCCTTTCGGTTTTTAAAAATCTTCACAAACCCTGCCCAAACCGGCTCGCAGCGGTAATCTTCGGGAATGGAATCGAAGTTGGGTTTGATCAGGGTTTTTCCCTGCCGGAGCATCAGTCCGAATTTGCCTCTTTCGATAAAGGTTATCAGGTTTTCGCCCCGCAGATTAAAGCGAAAATCGAACTGAAGGCTTGGAAAGCCGGGATATCTGCCGGCCAGTTCTGCCGGACTTTTGGCATTTTTTTCCAGAAAAAATATCCATTCCCAGGCCTTGCTCACATTGGGATTGGCGGGATAGCGGTCGATGAACTGCTTGTATTTTACGGGGTTGTGCTCCAGGGTGCTGAGCTCGAAAATACGGTTCTGGGCTTTCAGCACATAGGGGTTGTTGGGGTTTTTTTCTATGAAATTTTCCCAATCGGCAATCTTTCCTTTTTTGGCTGTGTTCTCAAACACCAGCAGATCCGAAATTTCCTTGGCCGTTCTTGCCTGTTCGGCATCCGGATACCGGTCGAGAAATGCCATAAAGGCCTCGTAGCTGTTTTCCTTTTTTGCCCTTTGAAATGCCAGAGAAACCCGCTTCTGCCGGGCTTCTTCTGCCAGCCGCGATTGTGGAAATTTCTCCAGAAAATATTGGTAAGCTGCCTCAGATTCAAGCCTTTCGGCCTGTGAAAATCCCAAACTGTCCAGATAGTCCTTCCGCGAAAACAGCTCCGCAGAATCGATGTTCAGTTTTACATATTTCAGTTTTCCCGATGGACTTTCCTTTTTAAATTTTTCAATGGCCGAAAGGCAAAAAAAGTAGGAAGAGTCCAGTTTCAGGGTTTTTTGGTAAGGGCTAAGGAAATAAACCGATACTACAAAGTCGAGTCCGAAGTCGTCTTCATTTTTAGCTCTTGCCCTTTGAAAGGTTTTGGCAGCTTCGTTCAGGTTGCCCTCTTTTACCTGGGCCAGCGATTTTTTTACATACGAACTTCCGCCGCCAACAGCCTGACCATCAATTCCGAAAAAGGAAACGAACAAAAACAGGAAAAAAAGGGGTGTCTTTTTACTGTCCATCAGGTAGGG
>CANHCT010000159.1 GCA_947459175.1 Hymenobacteraceae bacterium | reverse complement strand
GCCGGATGGCTTCCCATGAATGAGCGTGCCGACAAATCTGAGATATCGCTCCGGGTACCGAGTCCATTTACCCAGCCCTGCACGGTACAGGTGCGGGTAGGTACCTGTGCGGCAGCCAATGTGGTGCATGCGCAGTTGATTATCAGGCCCAATGCCTCACCTCAGGATATCCGGTTTGTTGCTTCCAGTGCAGGTGAACCCATTGCCCCCAATACCAGCAATGTGGCAGCAGCTACAAATTTTTCAGGAGTTATGGGAGACAGGAGCTGGTGTTTAAATGCTGATTATGGCACAGGTGCTGCCAATTACACCAGCGATCAGTTCACGCTTGAAGCCTGGCCAGATGAATCATCTTCCGGAGTGACCTACGATTGGACAATTCCGAATATTGGATTTGCGCTGGTGAGCCAGACGGGTAATAAAATTACTATGAGGGCATTAAGGGGCATCAACGGAACAAGCGGTGTTTTTACAGTGGCAGCAAGAAGCCCATCTTCCTGCCGGGCCGAATATGCGAGATTCAACATCACCAGGCGCTTGGTATCACCTTTTAATGATCCTACTATTGCTCCTTCTGCAGGGACGCCCGCACCTACGGCTTGTAATCCTGCTGTAAATCCGATACCACTGGAAGTAAAGCAAGATTATGTGATTACCATCCCCAATGTGCCGGCCAATACGCCCATTACCTGGAGTTGTGCCAATCCCGGCACGCAGCCTTACTGGGAGTTTAGGCCCGCAGGTTCCACCAAAGAAAATACAGTTTATCAAAGCTCTTTAGCGATAACCACCGGAAATTCCGTGATTGCCAGGTATAGAATTCCAATAGGTTATTCAGGAACTTTTGCTAATCCAGTTATTAACGCTACAGCTGGAAACTGCGCAAGTACCCTATCTATTTCTCCTTCAGTCAAAATTCCACGTGGCCTCAAAATAACCATAAGTGTAAGTGGTTTAAATCCGAATCAAAATAATATTTTAACCGTTACCAATAATGGAGGTACACTCGCATGGCCATTAAGTGGTAGTTGTATTCCAGAAAACTTCAGATGTATTTGGTCTTTTCAAGGATCTTTTACGCCAGAGGGAGGTTCACTAACAACACTTAATAATGTTGAATATGAGGGAAATTCTACTTCAAACGTTATATTTACCCCAAATAATTCAAATAATAGTCCAGGAAATTTTCAGATTTCAATTAGAAAAGGGGTTTATAATGGAGTTTTTCGAGTTGCTCTTCATAATTCTTCGAATCCTACAATTTGCACGAATTGTATTGCCGCAGAAGGCTCAATTTCTTTCAACCAGACCGTAAACCGCCCCTCCACCGGCGGCGGCACAGGCGGGGTGAAAGACCAAATCCACTTCAGCCCCCAACTTTATCTCAAGCCCAACCCGGCGGTCGGGACGGGAACTGCCGGGAAAGAGATGTTTAAGAAATAAGGCAAAGAAAAACATCAGCCGGGCATCCTTCGGGAGAGGGCAGGGAGCCATTGCCCCGAAAAAAACACTTTATTATTCAGGCTTTTAAGCCGCTTTCTGGTAAATTTGTCACCCCCAATCCTTGGCACAGCAATTGCAAGCATCGGGCTTACCAATCGGATATTTCAAAGAAATCATTAAACCAAGGATACTCAGAAGATGGAGATAGTTTTGAATGAAAATATGGAAAACGGTGACCTGGAGGATGCTTTCCCGATATTCACCCCGGAAGATGAGGAAGGTGCCAAAAAGGAAAATTTTCCGGAGGTCCTCTCCATTTTGCCTGTAAAAAATACCGTTTTGTTCCCCGGTGTGGTCATGCCCATTACCGTGGGCCGGCAGCGCTCGGTGAAGCTGGTAAAAAAAGCCTACAAGGGCGATAAAATCATTGGTGTGGTTACCCAAAGTACCCAGGCCGAGGAGCCTACTTTTGCCGATTTGTATAAGGTCGGGGTAGTGGCCGTTATCCTCAAAATGATTGTGATGCCCGATGGCAGCACCACCATCATCATCCAGGGAAGGAAGAAATTTGAAATCATTGAGACCATGCAGGAGGAGCCTTTTCTTGCTGCCAAGGTCTTTTATCTTACCGATACTTTTCCTTCCAAAAATAAAAAAGAAACAAAGGCCATTCTGCAATCCCTCCGGGAGAATTCCAGGAAAATCCTGCAGATGAACCCTGAGATACCCCGCGATGCCCAGATTGCGATCGACAACATCCAGAGCCCTTCTTTTCTGACCCACTTTCTGGCTTCCAATCTGAACAATTCTACTATAGAAGAAAAACAGGACCTGCTCACCACCCTGGACGGTATGGAAAGGGCCCAAAAGGTCCTGGCTTTTCTGATCAAAGAGGTGCAGATGCTGGAGCTCAAACACGAAATCCAGAACAAAGCCAGCTCCGAAATCGACATACAACAGCGGGATTATTTCCTCCGTCAGCAGATCAAAGTGCTTCAGGATGAGCTGGGTGTGGAAAATTCGGAAAAAGAAATAGAGTTGCTGCGCATGCGCGGTGCAGAAAAAGACTGGCCCGAAGAAGTAGCCAAACATTTCAATAAAGAATTGGACAAACTCAGCCGCATCAATCCCATGAGCGCTGAATTTCCGGTTCAAATGAACTTCTGTGAGTTTCTTGTCGATTTGCCCTGGAATGAATACACGAAAGACAATTTCAACCTGAAGCGGGCCAGAAAAATCCTGGATGCCGATCACTTCGGGCTGGAGAAGGTGAAGGAGAGAATCATTGAATATCTGGCGGTGCTGAAAATGAAAAACAACATGAAAGCACCCATTCTTTGCCTGTACGGTCCTCCCGGAGTTGGCAAAACTTCCCTCGGAAAATCGATAGCCAAATGCCTGGGCCGCAAGTATGTGCGACTGGCCTTGGGCGGGCTTCACGATGAGGCTGAAATCAGGGGACACCGCAAAACCTACATAGGCGCCATGCCCGGGAAAATCATACAGCAGATCAAGAAAGTAGGCAGCGGCAATCCGGTTTTTGTGCTGGATGAAATTGATAAAATAGGCCGTGATTTTCGGGGCGACCCTTCTTCGGCATTGCTGGAAGTACTTGATCCTGAGCAAAACAGCCATTTTGCAGACAATTATCTCGAAGTGGACTACGACCTTTCAAAGATTCTGTTTCTGGCAACCTCCAATTCGCTCGATACCATTCAGCCTGCCCTCAGAGACCGGATGGAAATCATTGAAATCAATGGCTACACCATGGAAGAAAAAGTGCAGATTGCAAAAAAGCACTTGATTCCCAAGCAGTTGACCGAGCATGGCCTGGAGCACGATTCGATACCCTTCGATTTGAAAGCCCTTGAGTTTCTGGTAGATGGCTACACCCGGGAAAGCGGAGTCCGGTCTCTGGAAAGAAAAATCGGAAGTGTGATCCGTAAGGTGGTGAAAAAGATGGCCTTAGAAGAGGAAATCCCTAATAAGATCGGGGTGAAAGAGGTCGAAGAACTGATAGGTGCACCCATTTTTGAAAAAGAAACCTATGAAGAAGATCAATCGGCCGGAGTGGTTACAGGATTGGCCTGGACTTCGGTAGGAGGGGAGATTTTGTATGTCGAATCCAGCCTGAACCGGGGCCGCGGTAAAATGATTTTATCGGGCCAACTGGGCGATGTGATGAAAGAATCGGCCACAGCGGCGCTGAGCTATCTGCGTGCGCATGCCGATGAATATGGCATTGACCATCAGGTTTTTGATCATTTCGATTTGCACATCCATGTGCCTGCGGGCGCTGTCCCCAAAGACGGCCCCTCGGCCGGTATCACCATGCTGACCTCGCTGGCATCGGTGTTTACCCAGCGCAAGGTAAAATCGAGACTTGCCATGACCGGAGAGATTACCCTTCGGGGCAAAGTGCTCCCTGTGGGCGGAATCCAGGAAAAGGTGCTGGCAGCAAGAAGGGCAGGCATCAAAACCATCATCATGTGCAGGCAAAATGAAAAAGATGTGATGGAGATGAAGGAAGAATACAGGAAGGGCCTTGATTTTCATTTTGTTGGATGGGCGCATGAAGTACTTTCCCTTGCCTTGCTCAGGGAAAAGGTAAAAAAGCCCATTGATCTTTCTATTCCTGCTAAAGGAGAAAAAAGTACGGAACCGGCCTGATGAATCGGGAGCCTGAGCCGGCAATAAAAAACCGGCTCAGGCTTTGGATTTTTTTTCAGAAAATTATTCCCCGAGTGCGGCTACGCCGGGCAGGATTTTGCCTTCCATGTATTCGAGCAAGGCGCCCCCTCCGGTGGATACATAAGACACCTTTTCGCCGAATCCCAACTGGTTGACAGCTGCGGCAGAATCGCCGCCGCCGATGAGGGAATATCCCCCCTTTTCTGTGGCTTCTACCACGGCATGGGCGATGGTTTCTGTACCTTTTGCAAAGTTGGGCATCTCAAAAACACCCATAGGGCCATTCCAGAGAATGGTTTTTGCATTTCGGATGGCTTCTGAAAAAATCCTGATGGCCTCCGGACCAATGTCGAGCCCCATAAAGCCTTCGGGAATTTCCATGTTGCTGCAAATTTTGGTTTCGGCATCATTGGCAAATGCACCGGCTGCTTTGCTGTCGGGGGGCAATAGCAGACTTACACCTTTGGACTTGGCTTTTTCAATCAATTCCAGTGCAAGTTCTTGTTTATCAGACTCGAGCAGCGAATTGCCGATTTGTCCTCCCATGGCTTTGAAAAAGGTGTAGGCCATGCCGCCGCCAATTATCAGGGTGTCCACCTTGTCGAGCAGCCTTTCAATAATGAGGATTTTATCCGAGATTTTGGCCCCGCCCATAATGGCAACATAGGGTTTTTTTGCGCCATCCAGTACCTTTCGGGCATTGTCCAATTCGGCCTGCATCACATAACCGGCGGCCTTTTCTGTAAAGTGTGCGGCCATCACTGCGGTGGAGGCGTGTGCCCTGTGGGCTGTTCCGAAAGCATCGTTTACATACACCTGACCCAAGGCTGCCAGTTTTGAAGCAAATGCAGCATCGCCCTTTTCTTCTTCCTTGTAAAAACGAAGATTTTCCAAAAGCAAAATTTCCCCGTTTTGAAGAGCTGCCGATTTTTCAACCGCCTCACTTCCAATACAGTCATTGGCAAATTGTACGGTCTTTCCCAATAATTTTTCCAATGGCTTGATCACATGCCGAAGCGAATATTTGTCCGCCGGACCATCTTTTGGCCTGCCCAGATGCGACATCAGGATTACCGCACCGCCGCCGCTCAGAATTTTTTGCAGGGTGGGGATGGTGGCCCGGAGCCGTGTATCGTCGGTAACCGCAAATTCGGCATTCAGCGGAACATTGAAATCTACCCGGACCAGAACTTTCTTACCGGTAAACGACAAAGCATCAAGCGTTTTCATATTTCAGAGAATTGGAAAAATCAGGGCGCAAACATAGGGTAAAGCCTCTTGTATTGCCAAGAAGCGAAGTGCCTTTTCCCTTTTTTTGATTCCCGGTTCCGGTGTTTCAGCCTTCTTAAGGGAAGCCGGGGCCCGCATGCGGCGGTTTATGGGTGCTCGAAATAGCTTCGCACAATCTCACAGGAGTAGGGTGCCGCTACTTCTGATATAAAATTCTGGAAATCAAGGTGTGAATGCTGGTTGGCTTCGTCGGAAATGATGCGGATTACCGAAAAGGGAATGAGGTGCTCGCTGCACACCTGCGCTACTGCGGCACCCTCCATTTCCACACATTTTACCCCCGACAGGTTTTTTTGAAGCCTGTTTTTTTCTTCGGTACCGTTTATAAACCGGTCGCCGCTGGCAATGTCGCCCAGGATCCATTTTGGCTGCATCATGTTGAAGGCTTCCAGGGTTTCATTCGAAAAAATATGATGCAATCGATTGTCTTTCAATACTTTTTCTACAGCCGCTCCGGCCCTTTCGAGATGTTGCAGATCCGATTCAAAAAATTTCTTTTTCAGATACGG
>CANHCT010000158.1 GCA_947459175.1 Hymenobacteraceae bacterium | reverse complement strand
GCTTCTTTGATGGTTTGGAACTCCTCCAGGTAAACAATGGTCCAGTCTTTGGCTTTTGCCGTGAAACCGGAATGGTTGGTAAGATGCCTTTTCAAGCGCTCTTCCGGAGGCAATTCTGTTGAGCCGATGCAAAAGCGGTCAAGGGTTTGAGAAAAAAGAATGTACGTGAAGGGCATAAAAAAAAAGCCGCTTAACGCGGCTTTAATTTTCTGTGGGAGCAAAGGGATTCGAACCCCTGACCCTCTGCTTGTAAGGCAGATGCTCTGAACCAGCTGAGCTATGCTCCCATTTTTTGGAACTCCTCTTGCCACCCTGACCCCCCCGATGTAAAATCGGGGTGCTCTGAACCAGCTGAGCTATGCTCCCATTTTTTGGAACTTCTCTTGCCACCCTGACCCCCCCGATGTAAAATCGGGGTGCTCTGAACCAGCTGAGCTATGCTCCCATTTTTTGATCAGAATCTGCTTTTGCGTTTTAGGCTGCGGTAATGACCTTCTCAAAAAAGGACTGCAAAAGTAGTGGTTTGTCTTTTTCCGGCAAATTTTAAATTCAATTTTATTTTAAAAAATATTAAAATGCTGAAATTCAACAGATTGCTATTCCACTATTTCCAGCAAAGTCCGGAATGCTACAAATTTATCCCGGTACCGCTCCGTATGTTCTGCCTGAAGGCCCTTGGCAAATTTGTCCTGATACCGGACATAGTCTTCCATTTTGTTGAAATAATACTGCAGGGAATAGGTAGTACCGTTGTTTTCAATTTCCGAAAGCACCTTCAGCATTCGATTGGCCACAAAGCAGCCCGTTTCCATCACGGCAGGTATATGGCTGTTTTTCATCCAATTCAGCCACTCATCGTGGATGTCGTCTTCTACATTGACCGTAACATTATAGAGATACATGGTAATCCGGTTTGTTCATTAGTTTTTAACATTGACAATTTCCTGAACAATCACCGCATAGGGAAAAGCCGACTGCAGTTTTTTGATGTCCCGAAAGGCCTCTACTTTCTGGAAATAGTCGCCAACTTTTACTTTAAATGTCGGAGCCTGATACTGGGTATACACATCGGCGCGGGGCAAAACCCGGTAGGCATTTTCCTTTGCTCTAGAAGCCTGCTCCCGGTCGTTGCCCGAATAGAGCAAAATGCGGAATCCTGGAATCAACCGGGCTTTTCTCTTGACTTCTGCCAAGCTATCCAGCAATTGATTTAATTCATTTTCAACACAATAGGAGGAAATCCTAAACTCAGGTATATTGCTTGCTTCCCTGCTGGCTGCAGGTTTTTCGGACCATACCGAATCCCAGAAAACCGCCGTTTGGGCTTGGACCGACAACGAAGCAAAAAGCAAAAGGGCCGGTACCCCTTTTCGGCATAATTTCAGTCCTGAAAAAAAAATGTTCTCTTTGCTTTTCATTTTCGTTGCAAAGTAATGAAAGCCTTTGTTCGGTTGTTTCCCCTCAACTGGGTTATTTTTCCGGGGGAAGTAGCCAATCTGCATATTTTCGAACCCCGCTACAGGCAATTGATTCAGGAATGTGAGGAAAGCGGGGAGCCTTTTGGTATCCCTTTCTTTCGGGAAGGACTGAATAAATTCGGGACACTGCTGCGGCTGGAAAGCATCCGAAAAAGGTATCCCGACGGTCGGATGGACATTTCGGCAATCGGACTGGAGCCCTTTGAGATTCTTCATTTTGAACCTTTAGTAGAAGGAAAACTGTATCCGGGAGGAAAAATCAATACCATTTCGCTGACCTATTCCTACAACGAAAGGGAGTCCCTGGAACTGCAGGTGCTGATTGAAAAGTTTTTTGACCTGATCGGGATGCGGCCCCAAGGCATTCATCCCTCGGATGAGAACTTATCTTTTGCATATGGACACAAACTGGGTCTTTCACAAGAAAAAGAACTGGAAATGCTGCTCCTGCAGGACGAAAGCAGCCGTCAGCAATTTTTAATCGAACACCTGGACATGGTCATTCATATCCTGGAGCAGGCCGAAGTGGCCAAAAACAGAATCAAGCTCAACGGCCACTTCAAAAACTTCGATCCCTTAAACTTTTGATTTCAAAAGTTCAGAAAATACAAAAATCCCCGGCTGCCTTCCGGTCCGTTGGCCGAAAAGGAACCTTCCATTTGGGATTATCCCCTTGGTAACTTTACTTTTGCACTTTCGATTGTTTTTTTAACCTTACCTTAATCGTTTAATTATGTTGTTCTGCCGGAAAAAGGTTATACCCCTTTTAGTCCTGCTGATGCTTTTTCGGCTGAGTGCCTTTGCTGCATATATCAGCCGTGCGGAGCTGGTGAATTACAATTTTGCCAATGCCAGCATTTGCGAAAAGACTCCGCTCAGATTGAAATTTGATTTTGAAAATTTCAATGCAAATAATGTATTTACAGCCGAAATTGCAGCAAACGGCAACTTCACCCCGGCAAGTACCATCACCCTGACGGGCACTGTTACCCAAGGGGGCAGCCAGCAGAATTACTTTCTCACCGTAAATTTTCCGGCCTCGGTACAGCCCAACACCGACTACCGGCTCAGGGTGCGGGGATCTAGTCCTGTTACGGTGGCAAACGATCTCAACTCCTTTTCCTTCAGGGTTTCCAAATTTTTTGCTGCAGACCAAAACTTTTATCCTCAGGGATTTTGGCGGGGATATTTCTACACCTGGACACCCAGCATTCCCGGAACCATTAACAATGCAAACAATGAAGATATCTTCAACCCAAATAATTATGCAGGCTACATTTCTGAAGACAGCCTGAGCTTTGATTACAATTGGGGAAGCAGCAATCCGGCACCCGCCAATTTGCCCGATTCCAATAAGGTTTGCGGCTCCTACATTGACTATTTCTCTGTTCGGATGCGGAGAAGAATCAACTTCGAATCAGGCTATTACCTGATTGGAGGCGGGGCTGATGACGGTTTCAGGCTTAGTCTGGATGGTGGGGCTACCTGGCTCATCAACGACTGGAACGACCATGCCTACCGCGGAAGCATGCAAAACAATGCCTGCGGGGTTTTACTGAGTGCCGGGGTAAGAGATGTGGTGGTGGAATTTTATGAAAACAGAACCGATGCACGGTTCAGGTTAATTCTCAAAAGAACAGGCGACCCACTTGTTACCCCGCAGATTACTTTTCCGGCCAACGGCGCAACGATATGTGCCAGCCAGGGTCTCATTCAGATGACAGCCAACCCACCAGGTGCCCTGCAATGGTCAGGACCGGGAGTAGCGGCCAACGGGGTACTGAATCCGGCTGCAGGCGGCACGGGTCCCAGAACGATAACTTACCAAACCGGTATCAATGCATTTGGTCAGAATTGTGAGAAAACCACCAGCATTACTGTCAATATCATTCCCGGACTTTCGGCCCAATTTTCCGGGTTGAACCCGGAATACTGTCTGAATGCGGCCTCTCCCGTCACTTTGATTCCTCAAAATCCGGGAGGCACCTTTTCGGGGCCGGGCGTTACAGGAAATCAATTTTATCCCATGCTGGCAGGCATCGGAACCCACACCATCAGGCATATCCTCAACAGCCCCGGAGGCTGCAGCGATACCGTTTTAAAGCCTGTAACTGTGGTAGCACCGGTGGCAGTGTCCATCGTCAATTTGCCTTCTGATATTTGCTCCGGTACACCCGCATTCGTCCTTTCAGGCATTCCTGCGGGGGGTGTTTTCAGCGGACCCGGAGTAAGCGGCAATACCTTCAACCCCGCCCTTGCCCAAAGCGGAGTCAATATCCTGAACTACACTGTAGTGAATGGCCCCTGCACCATTTCGACCCAGGCTTTCGTGAATGTAGGGCAAAACGGCAATACCAGCATTTCGGCGGCACAAAATTCTTTTTGCCACCTGGCCGGCCAAAAAGTAAAACTGAACCTGTTTCCTCCAAACGGTGTCTTCATCACCTCGCCGGGTGTTCAGGGCGACAGCCTCAATCCCAACCTTCTGGCACCGGGCCAATATACCATCTCCTACGCTGCAGGTACAGGTACTTGTCTCGACACTGCCACTTTTACTGTATCCATTGCGCCCTTGCCCGATGCAGGTTTCAACGACCTTCCCGATACCCTTTGCGAAAGTGCGGCCAGCCTCATTTTGGTTCCAAATCTGCCGGGCGGTACATTCAGTGGCCCGGGGGTGGTTCAGCCTAATGGTTTTTCCCCCGCTTTGGTCCCCGCCAATAATTCCTACACCATACGACATACCCTTTTGCTGAATGCCTGCTCCAATCAGTCGGAACAGTCAGTTTATATCCGGAAAAAAGCCAAACGATTTCTGAGTATTGGAAACATTAAAAGTCTGTACTGCAGTTCGGATGCTGCTTTCGTACCCACCACCAATATTCCGGCAGTCTTTTACATCAACGGCAACCCGGTTTCAGCGGTGGATCCTGCGGCACTGGGTCCGGGAAATTTTGGATTAAGGGCCGTTTACATGCCCGACAATGCTGCGCCTCCCTGCACCGACAGCAGCTCGGTATTGTTTCCCTTTACCGTCATCGCCAATCCCAAACCGGAACTGGGGCCTGATTTTGAGACCGAAAAGGGAACGCAGATAACCCTTGATCCGAAGGTTTCCCCTCCCTATGAATGGCAACTGTTACCAGCCTCAAATGGCAGTGCGGCAAACGATAACATACTGATTTTTACTCCTGAAGAAAGCGGCACCATCCGGATTACTGCCTATGATCCAAGCCGTACCTGTACCGGAACGGACGAGGTTTTTTTTGAAGTATTGCCGCCTGTAGCTTTGCCCAACCTCATTACCCCCAATGGTGACGGCAAAAATGACTTTTGGCAAATTACCGGGACCAAAAAAAGCTTGAAAGTGTCCATCTATGACCGATGGGGTAAGGAGATTTATTCCGGAATGACCGATGGCGAAAAAGTCTGGGACGGAGCAGAAGCAGGCAAATCGGGTCTTTACTTTTATTCGATAGAAAACCCTGCTGACGGCAAGACCCGTACAGGCTGGCTGACCGTGAGCAAATAAAAGCCGGTATGGCATGATATTTTGGGTCAGATTACCTGAAATTCAGAACATTTCAGGATTCTTTGTGGTAGCGTTTTCCTCCGAAATAGTTGATGAACAAGACCACAAAAACAAGCAAAACAAAAGTCTGACAGCAGACCAGCAGTTTTCCTGATCTGGTGACGGGATAAATATCCCCGAAGCCCAGTGAGGCAGAGGTAACAAAACTGAAATAGAGATGGTCGGTTCCGGTTACCGCATTGTGGCTGAGCATGTTAAATCCGGAATATATCACAGCAAAATTGATGGTGATTTCCAAATAGTTGATCAGCAGCAGCAAAATGGAGCGGTTAATGGACTTCTTTTCTGCATGCATATCAGACACCAAAACCAGCGAAGACACATAAGAGAGGGTTTCTATCAGAAAAAAGGAAGAAAGAAAAAGAGTAAGGGGATGATGGGTTTTGTGGAGCATCAGCAGCGAAAGAGGCAGAAAAAGTTTGAGCAGGACATACAATTCAATGAGCAGATTTTTCACCGTTTGCCCCTGCCTGAAAACCAGCTGTCGCAGGTAAATACCGGGAAAAAGAAATTGCACCGAAATGAGAAACAGCCTCAGAATGCGCTCCAGACCAATGTCGTTGTGGTGCAGATTTTCCCAAACCGACTCCAGCGACTGCCACTGTTTGCTTATTGGGGCCTGGGAAAGCGGCAAATTGTGCTCCGGCTTTCCGAATACCAGTTTTTTTACATGCCTGATCACGAGCGAAATATCGGGAATTTCCTGCGGCTAAATTCGGGGGTCGGGTGCTCATATGCAAACAGGGGCCTGAACAACGAATCCATAAACCGGCCCGAAATGCAGGACTTTCCTGATAAAAATTATCGGCAACAATTCATTTATTTGCATTCCTCATAATGAATTACCGAAATGAACAAAGCCCACATCCATTTACTTTTCAACCACTTTCCGGTTACCGGCCTGATGGTTGGCGCAGCAACTCTC
>CANHCT010000157.1 GCA_947459175.1 Hymenobacteraceae bacterium | reverse complement strand
AGGTCGTTGAGCATTTCCAGAAACCGGGGATAAAAAACTATACCGGCATTGTCCACATGGCGGAACCGGATTTTTTCCTGTTTAGAAAAGCAGTGGTTCATGTTCTTCAGATATTCGATGGGCGAAAGAACTGATTTTGCAGCAAATTGGTGTGAATTGGGAAAATAAAATCCGCAGAAAGGAATCGAGGCTAAGATATTACCCAAATAACAAGCGCAGCATGAGGGCTCTTTTGTTTACCCTGTTTGGCAAAAGCATAAGGCAGATATTTTCTGTGTTTTCCACGCCCCTTTTCTAAGGTCACAAAATGTGACCTTAAAGAACCTGCATCGTCTGCCGTTGCCCCGTGCATTTGCAAGTTTTGCCACTCCTCTGCACTCAGTTGAAACATAAAGTCTTCGGGAAAGCGGGTCAAATTCCGTTTGACTGCCTGATTCATAACTTTCGTATCCACCCCATACATTTCAGCCAGTTCACTATCCAGCAAAACCTTATGGTCCCGAATAACATGGATGGCCTTTATGATGCGCTCATGCACCATAAGGTCCTGTCTATTATCTGTTTGATCTGTATTTTTCATACATTTATTATTGAAGAAATGTACATTCGTAAAGCCCTTTTCCCATGGGTCACCATGGCCGGGATGTGAAAAGCAAATTCAGGCCCGACGCAACTTATACCGCTGCAATTTCCCGGTTTCAGTCTTGGGCAGCGCATCTGCAAAAAAAATGAGCCGGGGATATTTGTAGGGTGCAGCCACCTCTTTGAACCAACGCTGGATTTCGGCAGCGGTCTGTTCCGAAGCCATAGCGGCATCCTTCAACACAATGTGGGCGCAGACCAGCATACCCCTTTCGGCATCCGGATGGCCTGTTACTGCACATTCGGCAATGTCGGGATGGGTAAGCAACACCGACTCCACCTCAATGGCAGCAATGTTGTAACCGGCCGAAATGATCATATCATCGCCACGGGCTACAAACCAAAAGTAGCCCTCCTCATCCTTCCGGAAAATATCTCCGGTGAGGTTCCAACCATGTTGGACATATTCTCTCTGCTTTTCTTCTCTGTTCAGATAGCGGCAACCGGTGATGCCCCTGACCGCCAGCCTTCCGGGTTCATTTTCAGGGACTTCATTTCCGTCCTTGTCCAGAATTTTGGCTTCATAGCCCGTTACGGGAAGTCCGGTTGCGCCGGGTTTCATATTTTCTTCGGAGGAAGATATGAAGATATGCAGCATCTCTGTGGCTCCGATGCCGTCGATGATTTTCAGGCCGGTGGCATCGTACCAGTCCTGCCAGACTTTGAGCGGCAGGGTTTCTCCGGCCGAAACACACTTGCGCAGAGATGAAATATCATAGTCTTTCACCTTGCCGGTCAGCACCCTCCAGGCTGTGGGGGCCGTAAAGCAGATGGTGATTTTAAATTTATGAATGGCTTCCAGCAATACTTCAGGCGCAGGCTTTTCTATCAAAAAAACCGAGGCACCATAGAAAAAGGGAAACAAGACCAGTCCGCCCAAACCAAAAGTAAAGCCAATGGGCGGGCTGCCGGTGAAAATGTCTTCGGGTACAGGCTGAAGCGAATACCGCGGAAAAGCCTCACAAATGTTGAGGACATCCCGGTGGTAATGGGCTGTCATTTTGGGCAAACCCGTTGTGCCTGAGGTAAATCCGATGAGGGCCACATCCTCGCTTGCGGTGGGGTAGTTTTCAAAATGGCCGGGCTTTTCCTGCATTTGTGCTTCCAGACTGCCGTCGCCGAAACAGGCCACAGAATTCAGAAACGGAGAGGAGATTTGCTGCAACTCGGCAGCAAGGGCACTATCGCAGAGGGCATGGCTGATTTCGGCACAATCGACAATGGTGCTCAGTTCTTTGGAGCGCAGCAGGGGCATGGTGGCCACCACTACCCCGCCGGCTTTGATTACGGCAAACCAGCAGGCCACCATCATGGGATTGTTGGCCGACCGTAGCAAAACCCGGTTTCCGGGCTTCATCCCCATATTTTCGGTGAGCACACGGGCAATGCGGCAGGATTTTTCATACAAGTCCCGGTAGGTCCAGGTTTCATGAAAGGTCCGCATGCAAACGCTGTCGCCGTTTCCGGATTCTATGTGAAAATCGAGCAAACGGGCTGCACAGTTCAGCATTTCGGGCCGGCTGAATTGCGGAAGGTCCAAAAACCGGTATTCCGGCTGCAGCTGAGCGGGCGGAAGGCTGTCGTAAGCAAATGTATCCTGATGCGTTGTCATAAAATTTCAGGTATTGGCAGGTGATGCGAAAAGCCGGTCTGACCTTCGGCAGCCTGCGGTGGAAAGTTTACAATTTATTGCTCTTTGGCTTCAGGGCCTTTTTCATGGCCTCGGTTTGTTTTCTTTGGTTTTGAATGTATTGGCTGAAAACAGGATAGGCTCCGGCATAGGGTTGCGGGATTCCCGGATCGCCGAGTCCTTCGTATGCCCGTGCCCTTTGCACAAAAAACGGATCGAGAAGCAGGGGTTTACCCAAAGCCACAAGGTCAGCTTTTCCATTGAGAATGATGGTGTTGATCTGGTCGATGTCCTGGATGTTTCCTGCCGTAATGGTCGGAATGTGCAGGGTATTGCGGATGACATCCGAAAAAGGCACTTGCCACATACGGCCCGTGCGGGCTTTTTGGTCTGCTACGGTATTGCCGGTAGAAACATTGATGATGTCGGCTCCGGCATCTGAAAAAGCCCGGGCAATGACCAGCACATCGGCTTCTGTAATGCCGTTTTCTGCCCAATCGCTGGCCGAAATCCGGACAGACATGGGTTTTTCCGGGGGAAAAGCACGGCGCATTTCAGTAAAAACCCGCAAGGGAAATTTCAGGCGGCCGGCAACTTCAGCTCCGAATTCATCGGTACGGTGGTTGGTGAGCGGCGAAAGGAAGGAAGCGAGCAAAAAGCCGTGGTGGGCCTGCAATTCCAGCATATCAAAACCGGCCTCCGCTGCATACCGGGTCGCCCTGACAAACTCCGCCACCACCCTGTCCATATCGTTTATGGTCATTTCGGCAGGAACCGGACCCTGCGGATGGTAAGGAATTGCCGAAGCAGAAATCAAGGGCCGGGCCTGTCCCGAAAAGGAAGTTTCCCAAGGTCTGGGAGAAGCGCCCTTCCGGCCTGCATGGCCCAGTTGAATCCCGATTCGGGCCTGTGCATTCTGATGTATAAAGTTCACCAGTTTTTTCCAGGCCTGCACCTGTTCGGGATGATACAGTCCGGCGCATCCTTCGGTGATGCGGCCGTCTTCGGCTACTGCGGTCATCTCGGTGATGATCAGGCCGGGGCCACCCAAAGCCCGGGCGGCATAGTGCTGAAAATGCCATTCGTTGATCAAACCATTTTCGGCCCTGTATTGACCCATGGCCGTCATCACGATTCGGTTTTCCAGCTTCATTTTTCCCAAACGGAAGGAAGTAAAAGCCGCACTGTGCGGACCCTGAGGCAATTCAGCCCGGTCTCCTGACAAGGACATAAATTCCTCCAAAACCTTGTCGGTAAAGGACTTATCCCGAATGAGGAGATTTTCCCAGGTCACCCTGGCGGATCGGGTCATGCAGCCGAAAGCAAAGCGGAAAAACGGAAAATGTTTCCAGCGGTTCATGTTTTCGAACCAGGACAGGGAAACCACCGCCGCCTGTTGAATGGCTTCTACCCGGCCACGGCGGGCCTTTTCGTATTGTTCAAAAGCCCGGTCAGGTGAATCCGGATTTGCGAGTATGGCATCCGAAAGGGCAATGGCGCATTCCATGGCCAGTTTGGTTCCCGAGCCGATGGAAAAATGGGCGGTGGCTTTGGCATCGCCGAGAAGGACAATGTTTTGGTGCGACCACTTGCGGTTGCGCACGCCGGGGAATTGACGCCAATGTGATTTATTGCCGATGAGTTTGTGCCCGTCCAGTTCGCCGGCGAAAATTTCTTCGAGCCTGGCCAGTGTATCGGCCTCATTTTCAATCTGAAAACCAAATTTTTCCCAGGTTTCGGAGGTACACTCGAATATCCAGGTACTCATGCCCTCTTCATACTGATAGGAATGGGCTACCATCAGACCGTGGGGCGTATTTCTGAAAAAGTAGGTAAAAGCATCCAAAGGCCTGGTGGATCCGCACCAAACAAATCGGTTGGAATTGAGGATGATTTCTGTCCCGAACTCCTGCTGATAGGTTTTTCGGATTTGGCTGGCAATGCCGTCGCAGGCCACCACTATGTCGGCTTCGGCAAATCGGGAGAGGTCGCTTACTTCTGTTTCAAAGTGAAGGCCCACCCCTTCTTCCCGGCAACGCTGATGCAGAAGTTGAAGCAAGGTTTTTCTGGAGCAGCCGCAAAATCCGTTGCCCGAAATGCCTACCTGCTGACCATCTCTGGCCACCACAATGTCGTCCCAGTAAGCAAACCGGGAGCGAATGAGTTCATACGATTCCTGATCCCGCTGAAGAAATTCGCCCAGCGTTTCATCCGAAAATACAACCCCGAAGCCAAAGCTGTCGTCGGGCTTGTTGCGCTCATACACATCGATTTGCCATTCCGGCTTCGCTTTTTTGGTGAGGATAGCGAAGTATAATCCTCCGGGTCCCCCACCGGCAACGGCTATTTTCATTTCTTATTAATGGTCCTGCTTTTCGGAAGGCCGAATAACCAGGGTTTTTTGCTATTTTCTGAACAAATTATTCCAAATTTCAGGTGCTCCAAACAAAAGAGCATGTAACCTGCTGATTATCTGTTTTTTTACAATTGCCTGGCAAGTCAAGGAATGAGACGGTACAGACATTCACATCCTGATTACGCATTGCCAATTCGTAATGGCCGAAAAACGCAAAAAATCATCCATAATTACCGACCATGGATTAGCCTTCAATATTTAGAAACCGATTGGGCGAAAACCATTTCCGGTCGGGAACCTCCATGCTTAATTTGGCCATTCGTTCTTTCTTTCTTTGCTTTGATGCCGAAAAAAGCTCAAAATGAAATTCTTTACTCTAGTTCTGATTACCATTTTACCGCTCCACATGTCAGCCCAAACCTTGTTTGGCACCGGCGGAGGCAGCATAACCGGTACTCAAAATCAGTTCGATTTCTCCATAGGCGAGCCGATTACTGCTGATCTGAGTGCTCAGGGCAACATCGTCAACATCGGATTTCAGCAGCCTTATTATGATTTTTTCACCTCCGTTTCCGGCTCTCTTAAAACGGACTATATGCTGTTTCCCAATCCTTTCACCACAGGATTTCGCTTTGAAGCCCAAATTGAAATCGAATCTTGGAATCTGACGGACGCAGGCGGAAGAGAGGTCTTTCATTCTCCGGCTTCCGGCACCACATTTGAATTTAAATCAGGCCAATTGCCACCGGGCCTTTACCACCTACGGGTGCGTCTCTCAAACGGCAAAAACATCAGTTCAAAAATTATTCACCAATAATCAAAATCGTATTTTTCATGAAACATCTGTTTCTCTGCGTATTATCTCTTATCGTTTTGACTTCGTCTTTTGGTCAGGCACCGAAGACCATTTCCTACCAGGGTGTGGCCCGAAATAATACAGGACAACCCATCCCGAACCAAAACATCAAAATCAAACTGTCTTTACTCGATTCGGCCACAAGTACCTTATCCCGTTACACAGAAACCCATTCGCTGACTACTACAGGTCAGGGGCTTTTTTCCCTGCGAATCGGGGCAGGAACTATCCTCTCGGGAAACTACAACAACCTGAACTGGAGCAATGGCCCGGCTTTTGTGAAAACCGAAATTGATCCAGCTGGAGGAGACAATTTCACCCTCAGCAGTACCAACCCTATGAATGCCGTTCCTTTTGCACTTTTTGCGGCAAGCGGCACCCCGGGACCGCAAGGACCGCAGGGCCCTCAAGGACCACAGGGGAGTTTTCCTTCCGGTACAGCCATCGGCGATATGCAATACTGGAACGGTACACAATGGACGATGGTTCCTGTGGGTCAGGAAGGACAAGTTCTGACCATTCAGGCTGGGAAGCCGGTATGGAAAACCGGTGGGGGCGGCAGCACTGTTACCACTGTT
>CANHCT010000156.1 GCA_947459175.1 Hymenobacteraceae bacterium | reverse complement strand
GCCAACTCCGTGTTTTCTC
Source organism: Hymenobacteraceae bacterium (assembly GCA_947459175.1). Lineage (GTDB taxonomy): Bacteria > Bacteroidota > Bacteroidia > Cytophagales > Flexibacteraceae > CAMDMI01. The sequence goes on along the minus strand of CANHCT010000156.1, from coordinate 6,137 downwards.
AAATCGGATCGGGTGGATCTACGCCCTATGGTAGTTTGGTTACCTGGGACCCTGATGCGACTTTAATGATTTCCGGCATTGGCGGAGGAACTGCTCCCGGCTTCAGTTCGACCGAAACCTATGGAAATGTAGAATGGGATGTAACCGGCCAATCAACGACTGCTAATCTAACGGGTACTCTTGCCAACATAGGTGGTCGTTTCCGGATATTCGGCACAGGAGCAGGAACTGTTCGGCTTACAGGAACAGTTGCAGGTCAGACCATTACGATTGCCAAAGATTTACTCATTGAGGGAGGAACTTTGGAATATTCCAATGGAAATGCAACAACCTCATCTTTGAATATTGGCCGGTCATTCCTTCAATCAGGCGGAACTTTTAGTGCAAATGTCAGCGGTTCCCTGGCCGTTAATTTTACCGGCACGCAGGGAGTTTTCAATCAATCTGCCGGTACCCTTACCAATTCCCAGATAAACTGGACAGTAAACAGTGGTGCGATATTAGGCCTTACCAGTAATTTGCCTGTTGCCACATCCCGTTCGCTTACGATTACCGGAACCCTCAATACGGGTACTGCTGCGGTAACCGATGCGGGTACGGTAAGTCTGAGCGGAACGCTGGGTATTGGTTCTCCTGATGGGATTGTTACCGGATCAACCACAGCGGGCAATCTTCGGAACTCGGGAACCAGAACGCTCAATCCAACGGCTACCTACCGCTACAATGGAAGTTCCTCTCAAACCACGGGGACCAATCTTCCGACCAGCATTACAGGTATTCTGGAGATCGTCAATACCGGAGTATCAGGAAGCAATACGGTAACCCTCACGAATAACAACACCACAACCGCCACGCTTAATCTCAGCAGCGGATTGTTCGCCGTTGGAACGGGGCAAACCCTGATAATCGCCAGCGGTGGAACCGTGAACGGAACCGGTGGAGATTTCGCTTCCGGGGCGGCCGGTGGAATGGTACGCTTTTCCACACCTGCTGGCGGAGCCTTTAACGGGAACCTCAATCCGTTCAATGTGGAAACCAACGGCAATCCATGCGGGGTGAACTTCGGATCTCAGACCGTAACCATCCAGAGCGGGGGAACCTTCAACATCAATGCAGGTGGTTTTGTAAACTTCAACCCCCCGGCTTATGCCAGCGGTTCAACCCTGACCTACCAGACCGGCGCCAATTACGGCAGAGGACTGGAGTGGAGCACAACAAGCGGCAAGGGCTATCCCCACCATGTAAATGTCAGCACCTCCACCCTGAATCCGGCTTCAACCGGAGCGGTGAATGCTGCGGTGCCTTTTCAGTGTGCAGGTAATCTAACTATAGCAACCGGAGGAAATATTTACTTGGACTTTGGAGGAAATAATATGACCGAAGATCTGCGGGTATTGGGCAACCTCAACCTTCAGGGGAATTTGTCGGGTTCTCAAGCCGTGGGTTCCGATATCTTCATCGGTGGCAATTGGACCAACAATGGTTCGGGAACCAACTTCTTTGCCAACGGCAGAGAGGTTGTTTTCAATGGCAGCACTGCGCAAACCATCGGAGGAAGCAACGGCACTGTGCCTGCCTTTGCATTTTTGGCCATCACCACCGGAGGTTCGGATGTCACCAGCAATCTGCCCCTCACCATTAACAACAGGTTGCAAATGAATTCGGGCAAACTGATTATCGGCAACAACAACCTCACCATTGCGCCATCCGGCCTTATCGATCAGGGAGGCTTGGGCAGTTTTATTGTTACCAACGGCACCGGGTTGGTTACGCAGACTATGGACGGAGGAAACGACTGGTATCCTGTCGGCCCGGCAACCAATGCATTTGCACCGGTTACCCTCAATCAATCGGGAACCTCCGAAACCATCGGTGTCCGGGTAATCAATGTAGCCGGACTTTCTGCGCCGAGCTATGGCAATGCTGTAAACGATACCACCCAAATGCTGAAGCTTGAATGGGTAATGAACGAGAGTGTTCCCGGAGCCAATTCCATCCGCACCACTTTCGGATGGCAGGGTGCCGGAACAGCAGGTGCCGCCAATATCGAAGGTTCGGGCTTTGACCGGACTACGGCCGTTTATCACGGCAACTGGACCGGTTCACGGTACGCAGTCCGGGCCTCCAATGCTGTTTCAGGAACGAATCCATATTTCAGCCTTTCTACCTTTGCCCAGCCTTACACCGGAACCATGTCGGCCAATCAGCGCTTTGTGCTGGGCAATATAAACGGCATTATGCCCTGCTTCCAGACGGCTGCAGCCGGAGACTGGAATACATCTTCTAACTGGGCCGATAATCTGATACCACCTGCCGAAGCCACCGTCTGCATCAACCATGCCATGACACTGTCGTCTGCACCGCCTAATCCCTCTGTCGTTACCATCGGGGCCTCTGGTAATCTGAGTATTGCCTCAGGCGTAAGCCTTACCCTGGAACCCGGCGGAACCTTCACCAACAACAGAGCAGGCTTCAATATGGCATCGGGTACCCTTGTATTCCAGGGGGGAACTTCCACCATCAATGGTTCTCAGGCTGCAGGTTTGTATAATCTTGAGATTAATGGTAACACCACCCTGACCACTGTGCCCACCATCAACAACCAGATGGAAATAAAGGCCGGCGGTTTCATCATCTCCGGAAATGGCCCCGTTTACGGCTCTTCCTCTACTCTCATTTATAATACCGGCGGCAACTACAACCGCAGCAATGAGTGGCGTTCTGCCTCCGGTGCCGGCTATCCGGCCCATGTGCTGGTAACCGGCAATACCAGCCTGAATCTGAACGCCGGAACCGCCATCAACCGCAGCATTCAGGGCAATATGCAGATAGACAACGGATCATCGGTCAGCCAGGGTACCAGCTCCTTCGACCTTATCGTACCCGGCAACTTTACCCTGAATGGTTCTTACACCCAATCGAGTACTTTTGACGGAGATTTGATTCTGGGCGGAAACTGGACTTCGGGATCTGCGGCCACCCTTACCTCCAATAACCGTGATGTGAGTTTCAACGGAAATTCCGGTACCCAAACCATCTCGAATGCGGCTTCGGGTCTTCAATTTGGTTTCCTCACCATCGACAATACCGGTGCCGGTGTGAATTTGCTTAATAATATTACTGCCTCCACCTTCCGTGTAAACCCCGGCCGAACCTTCAGCATGAGTTCCTCGAAAATCATCATTGCGGCCAATGGTGAAATGCTCATCAACGGAACCTTTAATGCCAATAACGGAACGATTGAATTTACCAATGGCGGCCGCTTCCGCAACAACGGTACCTTCAACCCGGGAACCAGCACCCTCGATTTTCTGCCCGGTGCGGCTTCTGCCGGCGAGGTATTGGGTACCGTTCAAACCAATTTCCACAACATATATCTGGGCTCCAACAGCGGAATCGATTTCAACTCAGGCGCTATCCGCGGCAGGATATCGGGTGTATTTCAGTTGCGAAGCGGCAGTTATGTGAGCAACAACGCTCCCATATACGAATCCGGATCCAAGCTGATGTATTCAGGCGGCGGAACCTTTAACCGCAATGTAGAGTGGGATCCTGCTACCCTTCAAAAGGTAGAAGTCCGGAACAATACCACCCTGAAATGTGGATCAAATGGAACAGGCTTTTCTCATGTAATGGCCGACTCCCTGATTATCCAAAGTGGATCCACTTTTGATATGACTGGCCCAGACATGACTGCACCTACAGTGGTCGGTGGAAGTGTACTCCTTCGTGGAACCTTGAACCTTTCAAATGCTGCCGGTGGAGATATCCGGGTTGGCGGAGATTGGGAAAACAACGGAGGTACATTTAACTGCAACGGGCGCCTGACCACTTTTGATGGGGCTGCGACAGCCCGACTCAAGGGTCCAAGTACCACCACTTTCTGTTTTCTTACCGTGAACAAGTCTTCAGGTGTTTCCTTTACCGCTGATGCGCCTGTATCCGTTTCAAGGCCTCCTGCCGGTACAGAACTCCGGATTTCGGGTGGTACATTCGATTTGAACGGGCAGTCTTTGAATCTCGGTGCAGGCAGCAATACCCTTCGGATCAATGAGGGAGATGCGGCCGGTCAAACCCTGAGAACAGGCGGAACATCCATCAATGGATTCAACAATTATACAGACGGCACCAATGCTGCTTCTTTGGGTGGAATCGTGGATTTTAGCGGAACATCAGGTGAAACCTATCCGGCAAATGTTCTGTCGTTCCATCAATTGTGGAATTCCGGGTCTGGCAATAAGGTTCTGCCGCAAAGCATTGTGGTAAAGGATGATATGAAAACGGAAGCCTCCGCGACAATCGATTTCGGTGCCTCCGCTTTCAATATAGAGGTACGGGCAGACCTCTTCCATCAGGGCACTACTTCAGGATCCGGCACAGGAGCCCTGATTCTGAATGGCACTACTACCCAGAATATGAGTGGAAACGGTACCTACCGCAATCTGGAGGTCAACAAAGCCACAGGCAATGTCAACAGCAGCGGCAGGCCCACCATCAATGGAAAACTCAATATGCTTTCCGGAAAAATTCTGCAGGCTTCTGCCAGCGACAGCATTACCCTGGGTGCCAGCGCCACCATTACCGAAACCACTGGGGTAGATGAGGCATATGTGAAAGGTAAACTATCGACCACGCGGGTGGTGGGTACTGCGGCTGAAAACTTTGGCGGAATGGGCATCAGCCTCACGGCCGGAGCCAATCTGGGTACTGTTACTGCCACCAGGCAATCGGGAGTAGTCCTGACAGGCGATCCCTCCTGCTGTGCGGGTTTTACCACCATTGCCCGGAACTGGCATATTGTTCCGACCGTTCAGCCCTCTGCTGCCAACCGCAACCTCAGCCTGAGCTGGCCTTCGGAAGACGATAATCTGATGAATATCAATTCTTTGCAGCTTTGGAAACGCTCGAGTATGGTAGCCGTTTGGCAGCCTATCGGCGATCTTCAGGATGTATCTGCTACCAACCCCCGGGTGGCTACCTGGACCGGCGTGAGCAGCTTCTCGCAGTTTACCGGTGCCGATCTGGACAATCCATTGCCGCTGGGTCTGATGTCCTTTAACGGAACCAATGAAAAAGGCAATGCCGTCCTGCGCTGGCAGGTTTCTGAGTCCGAAAGGTTCACCGGCTATAAAGTCCAAAAATCCGAAGACGGAAATTCTTTCCGGGATCTCACTTTTGTGACTCAGGACAATGAAAAGTCAGGAACAGCCAGCCACGCATTCACCGATATGAACCTGATAACCAACAGTTACTACAAAATCGGGTTGGTAAACAAGAGCGGCAAAACCGAATGGTCTCAGGTGGTATACATCAAGGCTTCTGAAATCAACAATGCCGATCTGGTGCTCATCCCGAATCCTTCGTCCTCCGGTACCCGCCTTTCTATGGGTGGTCGTTTCACGGGTTCTGATGAATTGCAGCTCAGCATTTTCGGAACCGATGGCCGCAATCTGGGTGAAAGCCGGGGCAAACTGGATATCATCAACCGGGACTTGCCGGAAATGGTTAAAAATCTGCCGAAAGGAATCTACCAAATCCGCGTGATTTCGGAGCCGGAAACCAAGACGCTTCGCTTTATGAAGGATTAAACCTTCTATACAATCTACTGCAAATAATTGATTTTCAGGCAAAAAACCTATGAGGTCTTCGAAGACCTCATAGGTTTGGCCGGGCTTAAAAGTTGTTCGCAGCAAAACATAGTTTATCTATTCAGGGCTTTGAAACATCCTGAGTTTGACACGAATTTGGTTTAAAAAACTGGCAGACAGCCAGTTGTATTTTTTTCTTTCCATATACAACTCTTATAAATGGCTGTTTGTCTGATACTTATGTATCATTTCGGGTATTTCTTTCATTTTCAGGGCATTTGTGAGAATTTTTACTTCTTCCTTTTCCGCTGATCTGATGTAGAAGTTTTCATTTCCTTGGCGGATCTCACTTTCTCTTTAAAATACATTTTAAATTTTAACAAGGCAAAAACTTGACAAGTTTTACAATAAGGTAATCCAAATTCTTTTTGGCAGGTTTTTGCCGGCTGCAAATTATTTACACCCTATCCATTGATTTATTTCCGGGCTATGCGGGATTTGCAATCCCGCTCTTCCCGTTGCAGGCTACTGTTGTTTAGAAAAAAGAAG
>CANHCT010000155.1 GCA_947459175.1 Hymenobacteraceae bacterium | reverse complement strand
TCAGCAGAAACCCGCATTTCGGCCAGCGTACCGGCATTTCCCAATCCTTTCAGAAAAAGCTTCCGGATACAGATGAAGCCCGGCCATAACTTTGAAATTTTTGATGCTCAGGGCAAAAGTACCCCCTTTATGATGCGGGAAAATGCAGAGGGCGCAGAGATAGAAATACCGGGCAATCAAACCGGTTTATTCTTCGTTCGGCTTGGAAACGGAGCGGTGTTGCGGATGGTCAAAGAATAGTATAGCCTGATTTAGGGCAACAAAAAACCCCGCAGATGGCTGCGGGGTTTTTTGTTGAAAGAGAAAATGATTCTATTTCTGAACCTTTACATCAAATGTGATTGAGCCAGATACTCCAGGGACAATAGATTTAACCAACAAAAGTCCTTTTTTACCAGCTGCGGTTTTGAATCCAACAACCTGATTTTCAGTTAATCCTATAATCCTTGCGGATGGCGAAGCTACACCATTGGCGGTAGGGGAACCTCCATCAAATGCAGTTCCTATCGCGGAAGAACCAGAAACTGTACTGAAATCAACTCCTGTAGTTGTTCTAAACTCGGTAAGGTTTTTTGTTGTCCATCCCGATAAGTCATATCCTATAAAAGCAGGATAATCTCCGGGAGAAGCCAAACTTGATCCTAAATTCGTTCCCACATAATACCCAAAATCAACCAATGAAGAATTGGTTTGTGCTTCTGAAAATGGGTGAGTTCCACCAATTGAAGATGTAAACCAAGACAATGAAGAGCCATTTGAAGTCGGTGCTGAAAGTAATTTAGCAGTCCATGTAGAAAAATCAGACGCACCAGAAACCGTAATAGTAAAAGTCTTGCTTGAGATTTTTCCTTTTTTATCTTCTACAGAGAACTTCAAAGCCACTGTACCAGAAGTTTCTACAACAGTGTAGGTTGCGTTCCAGGTATGCTTGGTTGAACTGTTAAATCCGCTTGTTACTGGATATCCAGATAGAGTGGTTTCTGATCCGCCAACAGTTTTTGTTGCGGTGAGTTTAGCAATTCCTTCTGATGCCTCCGCAGTTAAATTCACAGTAACAATGGCACCTGATGCAGCTGTTCCTCCAGTCTGATCTGCTCCTAGACTATTGGTGTTTACTGTTATTGTTGGAGCTGGTGTTTCCTCATCATCCTTTGTGCAGGATGTAAATCCGATCAAAGCGGCAAATGCCAGGTAAGCAAAGCCTTGAAAATTAAATTTCATAAAATTTGAATTTTTTGGTTTTAAAATTGATTTTTAAACTGAGGGCAAATATAAGGGCCAATTTTTCTCCGTTTGCAAGGAATCGTCTGAGGTTTTGTAAATTTGCCTGATTTTTTAATATTTTTTTTATTCTTGAAACGCTTGATTTTCAGGCCGGTATTCTTTAGCAGGCCATTGTTTCTTATGTTATGTCTGATTTTTGTTCTTGCCTGCCGGAGTTCCGGTCTGCATAAGGGCAGGAGAATTCCCAAAAACGGGCCGGTACCTTGTCCCATTAAGGATTGTTAGTACCCGATCAGACCGGGCATACCTGAGAAATACTCCTTATTTTCAGTAATCGCCTGATATTCAGATTAAAGATTTGGCTTGCGATTGTTTTTACTTTACTTTTTCTTTGCACTCCTTTTTTCGAACAGCAATACAGCATGGCGATCATTTCAAAAATCAGAGAACGGGCCGGTCTGGCCGTCGGTATCGTAGCCCTTTCCCTTGGACTTTTTATTGTAGGAAGCGACCTGATTCAACCCGGTTCTACCCTCTTCGGGTCCAACCAGGTGGTGGGTGAAATCAACGGAGAAGAAATTGACCTCAAAGTACTTCAGGACGAAATCAATCTGCTGCAATACGATTATGCCGTACAACAGGGCAAGAATCCTACCGAGCAGGAAATGCAGGGCATCCGCGAACAAGCCTGGAACCAATTGATTTTCAAGAGAGTATTCAAGCCTCAGGCAGACCAAATCGGGATTTCAGTTTCCAAAGAAGAGCTCAGCGATATGGTCATCGGTACCAATCTTCACCCTGCCATCAAGCAAACTTTCGTAAATCAGACCACCAAGGAATTCGACAGGTCCATGGCCGAAAATTTCCTCCGGAATCTAGACAAGGCCCAGCCTCAGCAAAAAGCCGCCTGGATGAATTTTGAATCCAAACTGCCCGACGACAGGCTGAGGACCAAGTACGAAGCCCTGCTCAACAAAACCTACTATGTCACCACTGCTGAAGCCAAAAGAGAATATGAATTTCAGACAGCCAAAGCAGACTTTGAATTTGTGTTTGTGCCCTATTCATCCATCCCCGATTCTGTGGTAAAACCCGGTGACGAAGAGATGGAGGCCTATCTGAAAAAGAACCAATTCAAGTATAAGTCGCAGGATTCCAGAACGCTCGAGTATGTGCAGTTTATGATTACCCCGAGCAAAGACGACTCCCTGGCCATTCAAACAGAATTGGCCCAGCTGAAAGAACAATTTCAAACCACAGAGAACGACACCGCCTTTGCAAAAGCCAAATCGGATGTGAATGAGGCCTACAAATCCATGAACATCGGCGATTTACCCAAAGATTTATCGGCCAACTTAGACTCCATAAAGAAAGGTGCAGTATATGGTCCTTTCCAAAACGGGGCTGCATACACCATTTACAAGCTGGTGGATAAAATCAACGAAGGCGAATTTTCTGCCCGTGCCTCCCACATTTTGTTCAAGGCTTCTACACAGGACGATACTGCCAAAGCAGGAGCCAAAAAGCGTGCCCAGGCAGTGCTGGCCAGGATTGCCAAAGGCGAAAGCTTCGAAGATATGGCGCGTCAGTTCGGAACAGACGGAACCTCTTCGCAAGGCGGAGATCTGGGCTGGTTTGGTGAGAATAAAATGGTGAAACCATTTGAAAAAGCAGTTTTTGATTTTCCCGGCCGCGGATTGCTTCCCGATGTGGTGGAAACCGATTTCGGCTACCACATCATCAAAGTAACCGAGCCCAAAACCAATTTGAAATACAAAGTAGCCAGCATTGTACGCAACATCACCGCCGGAGATGCTACCAAAGATGCCATTTACCGTCAGGCAAACGAATTCAGAAGCCAGATAAAAACACAAGCCGAATTTGATACTGCCGTGAAAAAGAACCCCAAACTAACCAAAATGACGGCTTCCAACATCATGAAAAGCTCCAGCTATGTAAACGACATTGCCGAGGCCCGCGGATTGGTGCAATGGTCGTTTTCTGATGAGACCAAAATCGGCGACATTCGCCTTACCGAGTTCAACGACCGGTATGTGGTGGCGGTAAAAACAAAGGAAACCAACGAGGGGCCGGCTTTGCTGGAAGATGTGAAGGAGCAGGTAAAAGCCGAAGTAATTAAGGAGAAGAAAGCCGCTCAGATGTTGGGCAAGCTGAAAGGAAAAACCATTCAGGACATAGCCAAGGCATACGGAGAGGGAGCCATCAGCAATACCGCTGCAGGCATCACCCTGAATGCCGGAAACCTGGGAGATTTTGGCTACGATATGACCACCGTTGGAAAAGCCATGGGCCTGAAACTGAACGCACAAACCAAGCCTTTTGCGGCCGACAACGGCGTGGGCGTTATCCGGATGACCAACTTTGTACCCGCTCCCGAAACCAAGGATTATTCTTCCTACAAAACCCAGATTGAGCAGAAAAACCAGGGCAGAGGCGGACAGTACTACATCAATGAAGCCTTGAAGGAAGTTGCCAAAATAAAAGACTTCCGGGTGAAGTTTATGTAAAAGCAATCCTCAGAAATCAAAAGAAGGGCCTGTCCAAAAAGCATTTTCCGGTTTTATTCCACCAAATTTTATTTGGCTTTTTGGTCCGTTTTGCGGACCTGATATTGGTAGCCAATCGTAGCATTATAAACAGAGTGCCTTTAGGTACGAAATGGAAACGCCGTCATTTCGTGCCTAAAGGCACTTTTTGAATGGCTGGTGATGAAATTACCTACCAATAGTTTTGTCCATAAATGGACACATAATCGCAGGAAATTCATTTTGTCCAAATATTATTTGGGCATTAATTTCAAGATTTCCCTTTTCGGACGGCCCCTTTTATTTTCGGTAGCCTGAGATTTAATGGGTCTTCAGCCAGGAAATGCCCTTGCGGAAATACTGCTGGCTTTTCGATTCTTCCGAGCCTTCGGGGGGCTGATAATTGCTTTCCCATCTGGCCAGCGGGGGCAGGCTCATAAGAATGGATTCAGTGCGGCCGTTGGTTTCCAGGCCAAAACGGGTACCGGCATCATAAACCAGATTGAATTCCACATACCTGGATCGGCGGTGGAGTTGCCAGTTTTTATGAACCTCGGTCCAGTTGCGGTTGCGGTTTTGGTGGATGAGGTGCACATACACGGGTGCAAAAAGGGAGCCGACAGCACGGGTAAAATCCCACAAATGTGCGAACTGAGCGGGTGAATCGGCGGGAAGCCGGTCGTAGAAAATACCGCCGATGCCCCGGGTTTCGTTGCGGTGCGGGATGAAGAAATAATCATCGGCCTGTCTTTTAAACTGTTCGTAATAGTTGGGGTCAAAGCGGTCGCAAACCGATTTCAGATTCCCATGGAACCAAACGGCATCTTCTTCAAACACATAAGCCGGCGTGAGGTCTATTCCGCCTCCAAACCATGCATGGCCGTCGCTCAGCTCAAAGTATCTGACATTCATGTGAATGATGGGCACGAAGGGATTGCGGGGGTGTATGACAATGGATACCCCGGTGGCAAAAAAACCATCGGCCTCTGTGCGGAAAGCAGCCTTGATCGGAGGCGGTGTGCTTCCGTACACAGCTGAAAAATTAACACCTCCTTTTTCAATTATCCCGCCTTCGGTCATGAGCCGCGTGATGCCGCCGCCACCGCCGGGCCGGCTCCAGTTTTCAACAGAAAAAACGGCATGGCCGTCGGCTTCTTCCAGTTGGCGGACTATGTCGCTTTGCAAATCCATAAACCAGTTGGAAACCAGATCTTTGTTTGAGGCGGCCTTGTCCTGAAGTTGTTTTTCCATTGCGGAGAGTGCGGATTTTTTTCGGGTAGCCAAGAAGGCGAAAAAAAAATAATTCCAAAAGGCGAAACCCAAAAAGCAATTGCGCCGTTGAGCACCTACTTTGTAAAAAATCCGTTTATTAAGCTCAAATTTTCTATTTCTTTGCCGACCCGAAGCAAGGCGGGACTTATAACATACTGAATGCCAAACGAAATCTTATTTTTCAGCTCCTTTCTTGTTTTTGTGGCCACCATGATTTTTCTGGATCTGGGGGTTTTCAGCAAAGGAAATCATGCGGTCAGTTTTAGGGAAGCTGCAACCTGGTCGGTAGTTTGGATCCTGTGTGCATCAGCGTTTTACCTCATAATCGACACCAACGGCGACCTGATTCACGGCATCAAATCCTATGAGCATCTGGAGATGCTCCATAAAAAGTATGCCGACCATGTACATCTGATTCCGGGCGATTTTCAGCAAAGTCTTCAAAACTACCGCGACAACATGTCGCTGGAATTTATCACGGGCTATTTGGTTGAATATGCCCTCTCGGTGGACAATATTTTTGTGTTGATTTTGATTTTCTCCTCTTTCGGTGTCCGGGAAAAGTACTTTAAAAAGGTATTGTTCTGGGGCATTTTGGGTGCGGTCATTTTGCGTTGTATTTTCATTTTTGTAGGCTCTGCCCTCATCCAGAAATTCGGTTGGATCATTTATGTGTTTGGTGCCTTTCTGGCCTACACCGGTATCCGGATGTTTTTCGAGGGCGACAAAGAAGAGAAAATCGAACCCGAAAAACACCCCATCGTTCGTTTCCTTTCCAGAATACTCCCCATTTTTCCCCGCTATGTGGGGGAAAATTTTTTCATTAAAAAAGAAGGAAAGTGGATGGCCACACCCCTTTTTGTGGTTCTCATGATCATTGAATTTACAGATTTGATATTTGCCGTAGATTCAGTTCCTGCAGTTTTTTCTGTTACCAAAGACCCATATCTGGTTTTCTTTTCCAACATTTTCGCCGTTTTGGGCCTGCGGTCCATGTTTTTCTTTCTGGCCAACATCCTGCACATTTTCCATTATCTCAGCTATGGTCTGGCATTTCTGCTGACTTACATTGGCTGTAAAATGCTGGCCCACAACTGGCTGAAGGAGGTTGGCTTTACTAACTCCCATTCTTTGTATGTCATCGTTTCCATTTTGGG
>CANHCT010000154.1 GCA_947459175.1 Hymenobacteraceae bacterium | reverse complement strand
GGCCTGTGCTTTTTCGAAAAACTGGCAAAAATTGAGCTCATACACCCAGCCCTCACGGATGAGGTCCAGGATCTGTTCTACTTTTTGAAGGTATTCCTGCTGTGAGGTTTCAGCCCTGAAGGATGGAGATGTCAGGCTTTGGGGCAAAAAAACGGGGGCGGAGGAAATTTCTTCCCAGACCTGATCGGGGGAATCAGAACAGACGGTTACCACATCGCCGAGAAAACGGATTTCGTGGGAAGCCCTGAAAAAAACGCAGTCGGGGAATCCGGGGCCGTACCCTGAAGCCTGAAATGGGCCGGGAGAAAATTTGGCTTCATACCCGAAAAAGCCATAGCATCTGCCGGGTCCGGAAAAAATATGATCAGGATTTTCGGAATCCATCCCTGTGGCCAGCACTTCCGGAAAAGGACCATAAGGAAGGCTGTAGTCATGCCCGTTCAGGTAACAGGCATAAGGAAATTTTTGTGCCCATTGCAGGGCCCTGAGCCTGAAATCAGGGCTGAGCGGGAAAATTTTTTCAATCAAATTCCGGTCCGGATAATCAGATTTTTTAGAAAAAAAGACTGTGGCGGTTGGGCTCAGGATTTGGCTGCAATACCCACCCGCTTTCCGATAAAGCGGGGTTCTTTTAACTCCTGTATCATAAAATCGGCCAGGTCGCCGGTGGAAATGTGGAATTCTCCCTTTGGCGGATAATCGGCCTGCACTTCATATTTTCCGGTTGCAGGTCCTTCGACAATCACGGGAGGGCAAACAAAAGTAAAATCGAGACCGGAGCGATTGAGGGCCAGCAAAGCGGAGTTGTGGTCCTGGCTTACCGGCACATATTCTTTGGGAAAGCCGGGAGTCTGGAACACCTGTATGTTGTCTGCGGCCTGCAGCACGCCCATTCCGCCGATGCCGATGATTCTTCTGACATGATTTTTTTGCATACCGGCCACCATATTTTCAATGGCCTTCTGCCGCAGATTGGTTTGCCCCAAATCTGAACCTACCGCAGACAATACCGCATCTTTGCCGATGAGGGCATTTTCTACGGCCTGTGCGTTGGTGACATCGCCCTGATAAATGGTGAGCCGGGGGTGATGGATGATGATGCTGTCCGGGTTTCTGACAAAGGCGGTCACTTCCCAGCCTTCTTCCAATGCATTGTGAACCAATTGTTTGCCTGTCCGGCCTGAACTGCCGAAAATCACTACTTTCATGGTTGTAACTTTTAGAAGCCGAAATTTAACAATCCATACGGGAGAATTTCCTTTTTAAAAAAATATTTTCCCTTGAGGGAGACTTTTAAAAAGGAGTTTCCCCGGGGTCTCCGTCAGAAGGGGGCGGAGGCGGGGGAATGTCCATAAATCCGTCTTCGGGCAAGCGGGTGTTGAGCTTGGAGGACAGCTTAACCCTTTCAGAGCCAATCTGGTCGGTGATGGAAGCATCGATATAGCCCGAGCTGGTATTCACAAAAGTCTGGTCGTAATCCACAAACTTGGTGTTTTTGGACAGGAAGCGGAGCAGAATGGTGCCAACATCTCCATTCCGGTGCTTGGCCAGAATAAATTCCACCAAGCCTTCGGTATTCCGGCCCTCTTCGTCTTCCTTAATGCCATAGTATTCAGGTCGATAGAGAAAGGCCACCAGATCGGCATCCTGTTCGATGGAGCCGGATTCCCGGAGGTCAGATAGCAGGGGTCTTTTTACGCCGCCGCGGGTTTCCACCGAGCGGCTCAGCTGGCTGAGGGCAATCACAGGCAAATCGAGCTCTTTGGCCAGAGCCTTTAAGGATCTGGAAATGAGACTGACTTCTTCTGTACGGGTGCCACCACCGCGCATGCCCTCTACTCCCATCAGCTGAAGATAGTCGATGATGACCATGCCAATGTTGTGCTGGGCTTTGAGCCGGCGGCACTTTGCCCGAAGCTGCACCGGGGTGATGGCAGGGGTATCGTCGATAAACAGAGGCGCACGGGACAACTCAGTTACGCGGTTGTTGAGCTGGGCCCATTCCCATTCTTCCAGGTTTCCTTTTCTGAGTTTGTCTCCGGGCAGGCCTGTCTCGCCCGAAATCATCCGGTTAACCAACTGTTCGGCCGGCATTTCCAGAGAAAAAATGGCCACCGGCTTTTTAAAAGTAACGGCAGCATTCCGGGCCACGGTCATTACGAATGCCGTTTTACCCATACCGGGCCTGGCAGCCAAAATCACAAGGTCGGAGTTTTGCCAGCCACCGGTGGTGCGGTCGAGTTGTATCAGTCCGGAGGGCACTCCGGTTACGCCATCGGCAAAATCTTTTTTGGCCATAATGTTTTCGATGGACAACCGGACCAGAGTTTTCATGTCCACCACATTGCGGCCGAGATTTTTTTCGGCAATCTGAAAGATGGAGGTCTCGGTACGGTCCAGGAGCTGAAATACATCCGTGTTGTCTTCGTAAGCATCCCGCACAGCCACTGTTCCGGCCGAGATGATTTCCCTTTTAAGAAAATGCTCGAGCACAATCCGGGCGTGGGCCTCCACATGCGCTGCAGAAGAAATACGGGAAGCAAGTTTGGCCAGATACTTGGCCCCTCCCACCCATTGAAAGTCATTGGTTTCCTTCAATCGGTTGGCCACAGTGAGTACATCTACGGGTTTGCCCTCTCCGAACAGGTCCTGAATGGCAGAAAAAATCTTTTGGTTTTCCTCGGTATAAAAACATTCGGCCCGGAGGATTTCACTTACCGTATTGAGGGATTCCTTGTCCAGCAACAAGGCGCCCAGAACGGCTTCTTCTACCTGGGGCACCTGAGGTACCACTTTTCCTCCTAAACGAATGATTTCTTCGGCCAGGGTCTTCTGGCTGTTGGCGCTTTTTCGCAGGTTTTTCTGCAAAAGTGTGGATTCCGGGTTTTTTTCCATCGAAATTTTAATGCTGCGTGATTTTATGAAGCCTTTTCAAAAACAGGGCTGCGAAGATACAGGATTTTGGGTTTCGGCAGGCTGAAGACAGGCAGCTAAAATTTTTTTTCGACAGAGATTTCTTCACAAAGGATAAATCAGGCAACCGGGGCCGGGGCCGGGAAAAGCGCAGCAATAAAAAAAGCCGCTACTTTTTTTGTAACGGCCTTATATTCAGTTTCTTAAATTAAAATCAAGCCACCATCATGCGCTTCGAAAACTTCGATTTGCTGATTTTCGACTCCGCATATTCGCGGTCGATGCTGAGGTGACGGACATCCGGCGTAGAGGGCAAATCGAACATAGCATCTGTGAGGATAACCTCGCATATAGAGCGAAGTCCTCTGGCCCCGAGGTTGAACTCCATGGCTTTTTCCACAACGAAATCGATGGCCGAATCGGTAAATTCGAGCTCCACTTCCTCCATTTTGAAAAGTTTTTTGTATTGCTTGAGCAGGGCATTTTTGGGTTCCACCAAAATTCTTTTCAGCGCTTCCGCATCCAAGGGGAACAGGTAAGATACCACAGGCAGCCTGCCCAGCAGTTCGGGAATCAGGCCAAAAGCCTTCAGGTCCTGAGAAGTGACATAGCTGAGCAACTCATTTTTCTGAATATCAGAGTGTTTCTCATTGGCCTGGGTAAAGCCGATGGGCTTTGAATTGATCCGGGAGGCAATGATTTTGGACAAGCCCTCGAAAGCGCCTCCGCAGATGAACAGGATGTTTTCGGTATTGATGGGGATGAGTTTTTGCTCCGGGTGTTTGCGGCCTCCCTGCGGGGGAACATTCACAATGGAGCCTTCCAGCAACTTCAGCAGGGCCTGCTGCACCCCTTCGCCGCTGACATCGCGGGTGATGGAGGCATTGTCGCCCTTGCGGGCAATCTTGTCGATTTCATCAATGTACACGATGCCCCTTTCTGCCGCTTTTACATCGTAATCAGCGGCCTGAAGCAGGCGGGTGAGAATGGTTTCCACATCTTCGCCCACATATCCGGCTTCGGTGATGACGGTGGCATCGGCAATGCAAAAAGGCACATTCAGTTTTTTGGCCAGGGTGCGGGCCAGGTAGGTTTTGCCGGTTCCGGTTTCGCCCACCAGAATGATGTTTGATTTTTCAATCATCACCTCTTCATATTCACGCACCTTGGGTTGCTCCAATCTTTTGTAGTGATTGTACACCGCCACCGAAAGGACCTTTTTTGCCTCTTCCTGCCCGATTACAAATTCATCGAGGTGCCTTTTCAAATCGGCAGGCTTTACCAGATGCAAACCTCCGGCCTGGCTTTTGAACTTCTTCTTTTCCTGCGACAATTCGTCTTCCAGGATTTCGAAGGCTTTTTCTATGCAGAAGTTGCAGATGTGCACATCGGGTCCGGAGACCATCAGCCCCACATCTTTTTTATTTCTGCCACAAAACGAACAACTTATGGATCTTGCCAATTGCCGATTGGTTTAATGATTGAATTTGTTGGTGGGATCGGGTATGATGCCGTTTTCCTTTTCCTGAAATTTTAATTTTCTGACATCCGGCCGGGGCCCGTATCAGTTTCGGGTGAGGATTTCGTCCAGAAGCCCGTATGCTTTGGCTTCATCAGCCCTGAACCATTTGTCCCGCTCGGAATCGATTTCTATCTGTTCCACGGTTTGGCCGGTGTGGGATGCGAGTATCTCGTACAATTCGCCCCGGAGCTTTACAATTTCCTTGGCGGTAATTTCAATGTCGGTAGATTTTCCCTGGGCACCGCCGGAAGGCTGATGGATCATGACCCGGGCATGGGGCAGGGCAGATCGTTTTCCTTTGGCGCCGCCTGCCAGCAATACAGCTCCCATAGAAGCGGCAAGCGAGGTACAGATGGTGGATACATCGGGGTTGATGTACTGCATGGTATCGTAAATTCCCATACCCGCATACACGGAACCTCCGGGGGAGTTGATGTACATCATGATGTCCTTTTTGGGATCGGCCGACTGCAAAAAGAGCATTTGTGCAATCACAATATTGGCAATCTGGTCATCTACAGGGGTACCGAAAAATATAATGCGGTCCATGATGAGCCTGGAAAACACATCAATCTGAGCAAAGCGCACCGGCCGCTCTTCGATGATGTACTGGGTGGTATTTTCTACCACCGGCTTTGCTGCATCCCCGATGTGGGCCATGTAGTCGTCCAGGGTATGGCCGCTCATGCCCAAGTGGTGAACAGCATATTTTCTGAATTCGTTTGGTTGGTTCATGAAATTATTCCTTATAAAAAGACGATGCAAACTAGTTCAATTCTTCAACCAATTTGTTGAATTCTTCAATACTCACCGACTTTCTGACAATTTTTCCCTTTTCGGAAATCAGAGCAGCGATTTTGGCAGTCAGGGCCCTTTCGGCCATCTGCTCTTCGTTGCGCTTTTCCTTGTCGTTCAGATAGTTTTCAACAAACCGGTTCATAAACTCATCGTCCAACTGACCGAGGCCCATTTGCTTGAGATCTGCCAATACTTTTTCCCTTGCCTGCTCAAAAACATCTTCGCGGGAAATGCGAATCTGATGGGCTGTAGCAATGGCTTCACGGATGAGGTTCATCCGAAGGGTATGCAGGTATTGCGGCAGAAAGTTGCTGAGTTCTTCCTGAGAGAATTTGCCTTCTCCCCTGTCGCTGATGATGCGGCTGATGATGTCTTCGGGGATTTCTAAGACGGAATTGCGAAGCAGGTACTTTTCTAGTGCCATTTGGAAGTAGGTCTTTGCCTCTTCTTCGTAGGTAGCCAGAAACAAGTCTTTTACCTTTTGCCTGAACTCTTCTTCGGTTTCAATGTCGTTGCCGCCCACCACTTTTGCATAAAAACCGGGATCGAGTTGAGCGGGGATAGTGTCTGTTATTTTCTTGATTTCCAGAGAATAAAGGCCTTTAAACTCCTTGTTGCTGCCTTTGTCGCTGAATGTATTGGTTACAAAGCGCAGGTCCTCTTCAGCGAAAGCCTCTTCAATGGGAAATTCCAGGATTTCGCCTTGTTTTTTGCCGAGAAACTGCGGCTGGAAGCCGGGCTTGATGCGGCTGAAGGGGAAATCGGATTCGGTTTCAAAGGTACCGTCGGCTGATTTGAGGGTGCCCTTGATGAGGGACGATTCGGCGATGGTGTCGGATTCCTGCACTTCGCCATAGCGCTTTTGCATATCTTCGATGAAGGAAGAAATCCGGTCTTCGGACACAGAAATTTCGGGAAATTCCAGGGAAATGCTTTCGGGTGCCGGGAATTGTACCTCGGGTCTGAGGGCCAGGGAAAAAGAAAAGGATAAGATACCCGCCTGTGCCTCGTCT
>CANHCT010000153.1 GCA_947459175.1 Hymenobacteraceae bacterium | reverse complement strand
GAATACCACTGAGCCCGCTCCCGCATGGTAAAGCAGAAACCTGCACCCCCGTCCTTCCGCTGATGAGCAAAGCCGCCATACAGAAAATCGATATTGAAGGTGATGCCCTTGTTGGCAAAATCACGGGCTGCCTCCGCTTTTTCTGCCGGAGTAAACTTTTTATCCGTATTGAACAGCGCCTGATTCAGATTGATTTTTGTGAGGGCATCTGAATAAATGGAAATACCCAGTTCGGCCATGCCCATGGTATTATTAAAACCTTCATGTTCAGGCTTTAAGGCCAGATTCGCCGGGTTGATGCCCTGTGCCTGATAGTCGGTGGCAAGGGGAGTAGAAACCCCGCCCCGGCTGGTGGCGGAGAAACTGGTCATTTCAATCTGGGCTGTGGCAGTCAGAGCCTTCAGAATCAGGCAAATGAGGGCAAGAAAAAAAGGAATTTTCATTGAGATGTAAGCAGGCGGAGAAGGTCAATATCGTGTTTTATCCTCTTTTTCTTTCCAAAGGCGGAAAGCAAGGCGGGCTTCGGCATACGGAACGGGAATAAAAGGAATTCTTCGGGCATCGGGCTTCAGATTGATTTCGGTGTAGATGAGGTTGTCATCGAATCCGATTTCGGCGGCTTCCTGTCTGTCGTTGCAAAAATACACAGCTTTGGGCCGGGCCCAGTAAATGGCCCCAAGGCACATAGGACAAGGCTCGCAGGAAGAAATAAGCAGGCAATCTTCCAGTTGAAAATTGCCCAGCACCTTGCAGGCATTGCGGATGGCCACCACCTCGGCATGGGCCGTGGGATCCTGATCGGCCAGAACGCGGTTGGTACCCTCGGAGATGATTTTTCCGTCTCTGATAATCAGGGCAGCAAATGGTCCGCCGATTCCCTTTCTTACATTTTCAGCAGATAGTTCACTCACCCGGTGAAGCCAAATTTTCAGTTCCTCCGGAGCTTGTTGATTGGGGTCCATAAATATGATTTACTGCCCCAAAAATGGAAGATTAATTTGAATTGGGCACCACATCAAAAAAGAAAAATGCCTGAAGGTCAACAAGCAATACCCTTTTCGGGCCTTCCGTTTGAGGATAATTTCTGCATTCCAAAGATATCGGATTACCACCTGTGGCCCAGTCCGATTCCAAAATAATTGACCTGCCGCGAATGGCCGTCCCTGTACAGAAAGCTCTCGTCCGGCAAGTACAAAAACTGCGGCTCCACCCAAAACCTGTGTCCCCCGAC
The DNA here is from genome assembly GCA_947459175.1 of Hymenobacteraceae bacterium. Taxonomy (GTDB): domain Bacteria; phylum Bacteroidota; class Bacteroidia; order Cytophagales; family Flexibacteraceae; genus CAMDMI01. Next base: position 5,017 of record CANHCT010000153.1, on the reverse strand, counting down.
TGTGAATTGCTTGCAGGCTGAAACCTGAACATACCAACCTGTGAAACCAAATCCTGACCGGCTGTCGGAAACTGTGCCTGCCCAGGAATAACGGCTTTGGCCAATCAAAGAGAAATACGCACCTGTCCAAAACCGGAATTCAGGCAATTGCCTTCCGCCCTTCAAATCAAGACCAAGTCCGGCCTGTGTACCCAGCCGCATGGTTTCAGCAAAACCATCTTTTTCATCTGTTTTTTTACTGATAATCAATTGATTGCCCTGCACAATGAACTGATTTTCAGTGGCAGAATTCTTTTGGAAACTGAATACATCACGCTGAATGAAAACACCCAATTGAGATCCTATGGCCAGCCACGGCAAAATTTCTTTGCCTGTTCTGAAGTTGGCTTCTGCCATTGACCTGGTATAGGCCTTGCCGTTTTCGGGTGATGTCAGGCCGGGAAGAGAACCCGATGGATTGATGACCAAAGTGCCGGACACCGGTACCCGAAAAGAAAGCATCAGCTCCTTCCTCCATCCCGCCGATGCTTTGGCCATGAGGCTGTCCGGACGGTCCTTTGATGAATGGCCATGCAATTGCTTCGCTTCCTGAACAAGCCTTGTGCTGCTGTCGGTCTCTGCCTGCATTTTATTTTGCACCGCAGCATCCATGCGCTCTGCCCCAATATTCTCTGCGGCCTCTTGTCTTTTTTCAGGCAATTCTGTCTTTTGGGCAGTTTCGGCGGGCGGCATCTCTGCCTGGATTATTTGCTGCTCCTTTCCTGCAGAAATAAGCCTGATGTTTGGTTCCTTTTCAAGATTGGCTTTGGCTGTACCGGGCTCTGCTTCGCCTTTCCGGTTTCTGGTCTGCCTGGTTCCTTTCACAGAAACCATGCCCTGAGAAACGGTCCGGCCGATGGGGATACGGGCAATGCCTTTGTCCGCCATGTTCTGTTTCGTTGTCCCGGCTTTCGGTGATTCTCCTGCTGAAGAATATGAAATAGCTCCCTCATTTTCAGAAGTTTCCCGGTTGACGGGGTGGCCGTTACCGTCGGCTTTTTTGTGTGAAACGGCTGAATCTTCCGTCTGCTTTTTCGTATCTGTACTGCCCGGTTGGCTTTGGATATTTTGCCCTTGATCTCCGGACTTGCTTTTCCATTTCTCCTGCCCCGCCTGCCGGTTTTCCGGACTTTGAAGGGCCAAAGGATTCGGGGTATTTTCAGGGCGCAAAGCCAGCCAAATTCCCCCTCCGAGCAGCAATAATCCGGCAGAAAAAAGTAAAAACCAGGGCAAAGGTGCCCGCCTTTTCCGCCTTCCGGCAGCAAGTTTTGCCTCCAGAGCATTCCAAACGCCATCGCCGGGTTCCTGACCAAACCCTTCCAGTCTCTTGCCCAGTTTTCCTTGTTCCTTATCCATTTTCCCTTGCGAATATTCTCTCTTTCAGGAGTTCTTTTGATCTGAAATACTGCGACTTACTGGTACCTTCCGATATTCCCAGCATTTCGGCAATTTCTTTGTGGTTGTACCCTTCTACAGCGAAGAGATTAAAGACGAGTCTGCATCCCTCGGGCAGTCCTTGAATGAGCTGTACAATTTCTTCGGCAGCCATTTGAGAGGTGATGTCGTCCAAATCAGGAGCGCCGGCAGCTTCAGGTTCTTCGCTGAACAGAAATACACTGCGTTTATTCCGTCTGAACTGGTCGATAGATTCCCGCACGAAGATCCTTTTCATCCAGCCTTCCAGTGAGCCTCCCCGGAAGGTGTGGAGCTTATCATATACTTTCATAAACCCGGTTTGAAGTACATCCTCGGCTTCCATAGTATCTTTGAGGTATCTCAGGCAAATCCCCAGCATAGTTCGTGCAAATTGTTGATACAGTGCTCTTTGCATTTCCGGCTTTTGGGCCAGACATCCATTCAGTAACTCTTGTTCAGAATGTTTCTTCACTGTATCACCCCCGCGAAAAACTGAAAAAGCAAGGGCATCCCCGAAGGACTGCCCTTGCTGTGGTTGATTAGCAGATCAAGGTTCTTTGCTTATTGAATTACAAGCCGGGAAATCATCACATTTCCTTTGTCATCCATTCCTTTCAGCATGTACACTCCGGGCTTGAGTTCGGCAACGGATATGGCCGATTCGGCAGGACTTTCCAAAGCTATTTTTCCCTGCATATCCATAAACTGAACATTTCCTTTTACTCCAAATACCCTGACAAGGTCTTTGGCCGGATTGGGATATACTTTCAGCTTGCCGGCTTTCAGCAGATTCTGATTGGAAGTCACAGTGTTGACGCCGGTACTGCTCACAGAAAAGTTGGCCACCCGGTTCAGAGAAGTCGGGGTAATGCTGACCTGCGAAATCTGGGTGGGTACCAAAGGATGCTCTATGCGGATGGTGTAGTTTCCCGGTGGAAGGGCAGGGCTGGTATAAGAGCCATCGGGATTGATGGATACTGCTGCAACCGGTTGTCCGGACTGGGTCAAAATCAGCACCCGGGCGAGGGCATAATTGAAGGCAATAGAGGTGGGCCGATTGCCGAGCGTGCTGTTTACCACCATACCGCTGCCGCCTACATTCCCTGTTATCAGACCGGGAGGCTGGATAGAATCCAGTACCAGAGAGTCATACATGTCAGGTATCAGGTTGATGGGAGGTTGGTTAGAAACAAGATTCAGATTTGCAGGATTGGAAAGGACAGTAGCCTCTGAAAAATACAGCACATCACCCAAATAAGTGGGAAGATAGGAGGGATTTCCAACCGGATTGGCCCATACCACATAATTGCGGGCAGGCTGCGAAGGAACAGAGTAGAAGTAGAAACAACTGTCCGACCATCCGGCAACAGAATCTGCGATATGAATCTGACCGTCCAGAGAGATGAAATGAACCTGTTTGTGGGAAGGCTCACAGGCACCTCCGGAGTAAACCTGCCCTGAGAACATGGCATTTTGTACCGGGCCGCTAACGGTAACAGCACTGCAATACTGATAAACCAGTCCGTTTACTGTGGTACCCCGAAGGCATACATTGTAGTTTCCCGGAGCGGGGAATGTATGGGTAGCACTGGCCGGATTGGTGGTGGTGGTGGAGGTGCCGTCACCCCAGGTCCAGATGTAGGCCGAACCGGGCTGGTAGCAGTTGTTGCTTACAAAACCCCCTGTGGCAGTAAATTGCAGAGTCAGGGGTATTGTGGGAAGCGCAGCCTGATAGGTAAAAGTAAACTGGCAGAAAGGCGGTACGGGGTTGAGAAAGAGGGTATCGCATTCCGTCACCGGCACACCCTGAACCGTATTCGCATTAACGCAAACTAAATAGGTTCCGCCCTGATTGTAGTTGTGGTTCACCACACTGCCGGTTGCTGTTCCGGCATCACCAAAGGTCCAGTTGTACACCGTGTTGGGTGTAAAACAAGGGATGGCAATGGAGTCTTTCGGCAGTGCCTTAAACTGTACCATCAGCGGATTGCTTTGCGACACAGTGGCCACAATACGGAGTTTGCAGGAGTCTTGTGCCCATGCATGACCCAGGGTCAGCAGACCCATCACCAAAGAAAGGGTGAGATTTCGAACTTGATAAAACATTTTGTTCATGACAATTGGAAGTTTAAAAGTTTAACAATGAGAAATTTACGGTTTGATTTTAAAGAAAAGTTTAACCAGAGCAGTTTTACCCGACCTGGACCGGACGGAATACAGCAACGAATCTGTTGGGGCCTGAGCGCCTTGATTGCGGGTATACCGAACGAACCGCCCCTGTACATTCGACCTCAGTTCGGCAGTGCCATGGTTCGGGCCCGAAACAATGGCAAGGCTTTCGTAGATCAAATCATCGGGACAAGTTGGGGAATCATTGCGGTAGAGAGAGTCGTAATGAATCGACCTTCTCACCACATTGGATAAGATAAAAATTTCGTCGTCGGCAGGAAGGAAGCGACTTCGGCAAAATCCGGAATCCGGTCTGATTTTCAGGGTAATCCTGCCTGTATCACACAGGTTTGCGTTGCTGCAAATGCGGTATTTCAGTTGATAGATCTGGTTGGTAAATTCCGGAAAGCCTGTGAGGATGGAATTGCCCGAAAGGCTGATATTTTGCGGAGCCGGATTCTCTGTAAGCTCGGAAACCGTGGCTCCGCAGGGAAAAGACTGCGGCAATACGGTCACCTGATTGCCCGTGGAGACCTCAAAAGTCAGGTCCGGGGCTTCCGGAATACAGGGAGGGACGGTATCGGTAAGTCTTATAAAAACCTGAGCCGTACGGCAGGACTGCGGGGAACATACCCGGTAACGGGCCGAATCGGTGCCAAACCAACCCGCATTGGCACGGTATACAAACACTTTGCGAACGGGGTCAAGGCTGATGTTGCCCTGCCGGGGTTGTTCCGTGATTTCGATGCTGATCTGCCCCTGCAGATTTTGCAATTGTTCCGGTGTAAAAATCAGAATGTCAGCCTCAGATTGGTTGTTCAGGTCCAACCGGACCGGCCCGATTGGCAATCCGGTGAGGGGATCTGAAACCGGACTTTCCTTCACCTTTTCACAGGCCGAAAGAAAAGCAAACAAGGAGATGAAACAAATGAATCTGAGCAGCATAGCGGTTTTACCTTCTGAAAACATGCAGCAGACGAAAACAGCCGCCGCCCGGGTTGGGATAGGTTTCAAAAAAAATCTGTTTTTTCAGAAAATTATGCGCAAAGTTCTGCATTTTAATGACTTAAAAAAATAGTTTACCCGGATTGGCTGTCATCTGCACCCCCGTTGAAGCCCATGCAGACCTCCGGACCCAACCGTGCCAGTCAGCAGAACTGAAAAAACAACCTTCGGTCCTGAGTATGCAATCAACACAACTGTTTGCCATCAGGTAAAGCGGTCAGCAGTATTCAGGCCACGGACCCCGCTGTGCGGGATTTGCAATCCCGTACCCTGTATCGTAGGATTTTCAATCCGCCACAACTACTTTTACCAAATGGCAGAAACGTATCGGGTTTATGACCCTGGGGGTGTGTATTTTGTGACATTTACCGTGCACCGCTGCTGCCGT
>CANHCT010000152.1 GCA_947459175.1 Hymenobacteraceae bacterium | reverse complement strand
TACTAATGCTTTTGCAGAATCATTCAATGCCAAAATCAAACTCTTCAGAGCCAATCTGAGAGGGGTCGCTAACCCTACTTTCTTCCTCTTCAGAATGGAAAAACTCTTCGCTTAAATCATAACCAATCCCCAGAAATTTCCTGTGACCCAATCAAAACTTCCGTCCATTCCATATCATCCGGCCTTCCTTTACGCCCCCTCAAAAAAAAACACCGGCTTATCACCGGTGTCTTCAAAAGTTTTTGGTTGGAATATCAATTGGTGGGTCCGTTGTCCACTGCGGCTTCAATCACCGATTGGATACCGGCATCCACATTCGACAATACATTATATCCTGTAGCGGCCTCTATCGCATCTACCGAAGTGCGGTAAAAACCCCAGGGCTGGCTGTTCACGGTTTGGGTATTGGGCATGTTTACGGCTATCACCCGGGTGGCTGTGCTGATGCGGCTGAGGTCGTTGCTGCCAATGGGCAGAATTACCGCAATTTTCCAGATTCGGTTGGGCACGGTAATGCTGCCCCCGGCAATGGTGTTGGTGGTGCCGCCGTTGCTGCCTGTACCTCCCTGTCCGTAGCAGCCGGAAATGATGTATATCTCCTGGTTGCTGAGCAAGGTGCGGAGGTAATTTTCCATATTGCCCCAGGTAATCTGATTGTTGTTGGGTGCCTGCGGAATGATGTTGCTCATGTAAAAAGTGGTCTGATTATCGGCAGCACTTCCGTCACGGTCGTCGGACGGGCACATGTGGCCTCGGTCGAAACCGGTGTTGGTGTAGTTGCTGGTGGTGGCCCGGAAGAAACTGGTGGGCAGAAGCGGATCTATAGAAAAGCAATCGCAGCGGGTAGCAGAGCCTTTCCATGCCGAGCTCAAGTGCCAGCTTACCCAGTTGCAGGTACCCCGGGCATTGTTGTAAGAAAGGCTGTACTGACTTCTGCTTACCAGGTAGTTATTGGCCATGGTTAGGTTGGTTTGGGCACCGCTCGGATTGCCAAGGGCCATATTGTCGTCGCGGGTAGCACTGGCTGTGCCGGTATTGTCGTCTACGCTGATGTTGTCTATGTTCAGGCGGCCACCGCTCAGTTTGCGGATTTCAAACCGCACATTTCCCGTCAGCGACATGGCAAAAGAAGCCGTAGCCAGGGTGGTGGAAGATGTGGTAATTGTATTGCCGATTTTTGCCCAGGAAGAGCCGGAATTGGTAGAAGCCCAAAGTTCCCAGGTGCTGGAGGCATCGGTGCCGAATACGGCATGCAGCACACTCACCCCTACTGCCCCGCTGCTGAGATTGAAATTCATGGTCAGCTTTCCGCTGTTCTGAATGCGGGCTGATTTGGTGCCCGATTTCCGGTCGGAGGTACTGTTTCCAATCAGGGCATCGTTAAAATTCCATAAGCCGGTGGAAAGAGTAACATTACCCGCCGTATAGCTGGTTTTAGTGCCGGATTCCATGGTTTCGGGCCAGCCGGTGTAGATTTTTGCATTCGAATCGTTGTGGGACGGAACCGGATCAGGACCCTGAATTTCGCTTTTTTTGCAGGAGAAAAATGCCTGGGATCCTATCAGGAGGAAAGTAAAAATAAGGAGTCTTTTTTGCATGAGTTTACACTTTATTTTTTACAAACTTGCTCTTTATCAGATTATTAGACTATTAATACAGGACAATTTTGGACAGAATGGCCAAAACATCCCATAACTTGCCCGGATTCAAACGCCGGATATCATTTTTATTCAGGCTTAATTTGGGCATTCCGGCTTACAAAGTGGCATTCCAGGTCCATTTTGACTGCCTTGGCCGAAGCTAAGCCGGGTTTGACGGCCAAACTATTTTTTAGGTTCACAGCGAGTAAAAATCCCAACTTTATCTTTCCTTTGAGGCCTGCACCCTGCCGGATTTCCGTTGGGGTCATTTCCAATGAAAAAACTCTTCCTGATAGATGCAATGGCACTGATTTACAGGGCCCATTTTGCATTCAGTAAAAATCCGAGGATAACCTCAAGGGGTGTCAATACCAGTGCTGTCTTTGGCTTTGCCAATACCCTGCTGGAGGTTTTGGAAAAAGAAAAACCCAGCCACATCGGCGTGGGATTCGATCCCCCCGGCGTAACCTTCCGTCATATTCAATTCAAAGAATACAAGGCCCAGCGCCAGGAGACACCGGAAGATATCGTGCAGGCCATCCCATTGGTGAAGCGGCTGCTGCAGGGCATGGACATTCCAATTATAGAACTCAATGGTTTTGAGGCAGATGATGTGATCGGCACCACCGCCAAGCGGGCACTTGCCCATGGCTTTACGGTGTACATGCTCACCCCCGACAAAGACTATGCCCAGCTCGTGGAACCCGGTATTTTTCTGTACCGGCCTTCCTACATGGGCAAGGGATACGATGTGCTCGGTGTACCCGAAGTGCTCGCTAAATTCGGGGTGCAGAAAACCGAACAAGTCATTGATATTCTGGGTCTTCAGGGCGACACCTCCGACAACATACCCGGCATTCCCGGCATCGGGGAAAAAACCGCCCAAAAACTGATAGAACAATTTCACTCCGTGGAAGGGGTTTTGGAAAATGCCCATCAGCTGAAAGGCAAAATGCAGGAAAATGTAATCCAATATGCCGAACAGGGAAGGCTTTCGAAGCAGCTGGCCACCATCCACCTCAATGTGCCCATTCCGTTCGAACCCGAGTCGCTCATCATCACGGCCCCGAAAAAGGAAATTCTCGAACCCCTGTTTGCCGAATTGGAATTTAAAACCCTTGCCAGACGGATTTTGGGAGGAGGCCCTGCCGAAAAACCGGCCGGGCAGCCCCAGGCAGGAAAAGGCGGGCAGCTTTCTTTATTTGGAAACGAGGAACCCATCGCCCCAACCGAAGACGGGGAAGAAGAAAAACCCCTTTTCCGGCAAAGCATTGAAACCATTCCCCACCATTACCATACCCTGAAAACGGAGGAAGAAATCCAAGAACTCGTTGAATATCTGGCGCTTCAGAAAGAATTTGCCTTCGACTCCGAAACCGATTCTCTGGAAAGTCATTTTGCCAATATCGTAGGGCTTTCTTTCTGCTATCAGGCCCGAACGGCGTATTTCATCCCCTTTCCCCGCGATTTCGAGGAGGCAAAAGCTGTGCTGAATAAGTTCAAAGCCGTGCTGGAAAACGAATCAATCCTCAAAATCGGGCAAAATCTGAAGTTCGATATCAATGTGCTGGCCCGGTATGGCATTGAGGTGAAGGGGGCCATATTCGATACCATGCTGGCCCATTACCTGCTACATCCCGACCAGCGCCACAACATGGATTTGCTGGCCGAAAACTATCTGAATTACAGACCGGTATCAATAGAATCTCTGATTGGAAAAAAGGGCAAAGACCAGGGCAGTATGGCCGATGCAGACCCGAAGGAACTGGCGGAATATGCCGCCGAAGATGCCGACATCACCCTGCAACTGAAGCATGCCCTGGCACCGGAAATCAGGGAGCGTAGTCAGGAGTCTCTCCTGCTGGATGTAGAAGGCAAGCTGATTCATGTTCTTTCCGATATGGAGCGAAACGGAGTAAAAATTGATGTACCGGCATTGTCGGGCCTGTCGGCAGAATTGGCTCAATCGATAGCCCAGATTGAAAGTGAAATCTATCAGTCGGCCGGTGAGCAGTTCAACATTGCCTCGCCCCAGCAGCTGGGAAAAATTTTGTTTGAAAAACTGGTGCTCGATCCGAAAGCAAAAAAAACCAAGACCGGCCAGTGGGCCACGGGAGAAGAAGTACTGGCCAAACTGGAAGAAAGCCATCCCATTATCGCTCAGATACTGGAATTCAGGGAGATGCAAAAGCTGAAATCTACCTACATCGATGCCCTCCCTCAACTCATTGGGCCCGATGGACGGGTGCATACCTCCTTTAACCAGGCCGTGGCAGCTACGGGCAGGCTTAGTTCCACCAACCCCAACCTCCAGAATATTCCCATCCGTACGGCCAGGGGCAGGGAAATCCGCAAGGCCTTTGTGGCCGGCGACGAAAACAGGCGAATCCTCAGCGCAGATTATTCGCAAATCGAACTTCGCCTTATGGCCCATTTTGCAGAAGACGCCACCATGATTGAGGCTTTCCGTCAGGGGAAAGACATCCATGCCATAACGGCATCCAAAATCTACAAAGTACCTCTCGATCAGGTAGATGGCGACATGCGCAGAAAGGCCAAAACAGCCAACTTCGGCATTATATACGGCATATCGGCCTTTGGACTGTCGCAGCGGCTTTCTATTCCAAGAAAAGAAGCATCAGATTTGATTGAGGCCTATTTTGCCGAATTTCCGTCCATCAAAAAATACATGGACCGGGTGATTCATGTGGCGCAGGAACAGCAGTATGTATCTACCATTCTGGGCAGGAGGCGCTACCTGCCCGACATCAACAGCCGCAACCAAACGCAGCGGGGTTTTGCTGAGCGCAATGCCATCAATGCACCGATTCAAGGCTCGGCCGCAGACCTCATCAAACTGGCCATGATTCACCTGCACGACTGGATGAAAACTGAAAACCTGAAAAGCCGCATGGTGCTGCAGGTTCACGACGAATTGGTTTTTGATGCCGAACTGTCTGAAATAGAGCTGCTAAAGGAAAAAGTACCGCAATTTATGGCCCGGGCCATCCCCCTGAATGTACCGGTAGAAGTAGGCCTGGGAGTCGGCATTAACTGGTACGAGGCGCACTGAGAAAATCCGGGGCCCGGGAAAAATCCGGGACCCAGAGTGATTTCAAGCGAATTATTTTCCATTCCAAAAAAGTCAGTTAAAGTTCGCCTGAGACACCGACCCCTCTGCGACCCCTTCAGGGTCGAACCATGCACATACTGGTTACCGCTGTTTTCGGACTATCCCCGCTCTTTAGCTTTCTAATAGAAGCACAAGTGCCTGCATACTGCGCCGTCCCGCATGGGTCCATCCCAACGCCTGCACTGCAAAATTGACTCTGTTCAACATCCATTTTATACCACTCCTGTCCTGTCCGATCTATCCCACCATTTTTTCCCATCTTTGGGCTTTGCATACAACCATGAAATCGGATATCCAAAACCGGAACGACATTGAGCGGTTGGTAAATGCCTTTTATTCAAGGGCTACCAAAGATGAAGTGATAGGACCATTCTTTACTACCATCATCCCCATAGACTGGGAAATCCACCTGCCCGTGATGTGCAACTTTTGGGAAAATGCGCTGTTCTATACCGGCGGCTATACCGGTTCTATGATGGGAAAGCACCAGGAGGTCCACCGCCTTTTGCCCATGCGGCCGGAGCATTTCCAACGCTGGACAGATATTTTTTGCCATTGCGTAGATGCCTTGTTTGAGGGCGAAAAAGCCGAACAAGCCAAACAGCACGCACTCAACATGGCCCTGATGCTGCAAATCAAAATCGGGATTCAATAAAACATCTCCGTCGGGAAACAATGGCCCTGCTGCTCTAACTTCCCTTTTCCAGGGCCTCAATCAGGCGGGCTGCCGTTTCCCAGTCAAATCCCCTGGACATGCAAAAGCGAATCAGCCTTGCCCTCCACTGAGGATCTTGCTTTTGCCGAAGGCCATCGTATTTTTTTTGCAGGGCCTTATGCATTTTTTGCTCGGCAGTCTTCCCGTCTTCCCTATTTATTTCAAGGCCCTCGTCCGGCGCTCTTCCCAACTCCTGAAAAAGCCTCTGTCTGATTTTTTCGGGCCCCCAACCTTTTGTCCGGGCTTTCCCCCGAATAAAAGCCTGCTGAAACCGGCTCTCATTGATAAAATCTTCCTGCTCGAGGATTTGCAGCAGCCTTTCCACCCATCCGTCCTCAGCCCCAAGGCGGACGAGCTTCAGCATTACCTGCTTTTTGCTCCGCTCCTGATAGGCGCAGAAATGCCTCAATTTCTCAAGGCACTCTTCAAAGACAAGCGGCTTTTTATCCTGATTTTCAGGAGGTTTCATCTCTACGGAAGCATTGCCTTAAAGGCTGCGTAAGTATTGGGGCTGAGTGGCATTTTGGAGCATTGCAGGGCATCGGCTTTTTTGTTGATGGCCTCCACCCGGTTGTCCGGATTGGGATGTGTACTGAGCCACTGCGGCACCGAAGGGTTGTTGCCCTCGGCAATCATCTTTTCAAAAAAACCGGCTGTTCCGTTGCAGGCATACGAGGTGACAGAAAGCAACTCCACGGATTTATCGTCGGCTTCTCTTTCAAATTCCCGGCTGTTTTGCAAGGTCTTGAGGCCCAGTGCAATCTG
>CANHCT010000151.1 GCA_947459175.1 Hymenobacteraceae bacterium | reverse complement strand
GGCACAGGAAAAATCCAAAAAAAGCAATGAGGCCGGATTGGCACTCCATTTGGGAGCCGGTTTTGTTTACGGGGGGAATCTTGGCTTATTGATTGAAAATCAATTCCTTTTGCAGGAAAAATTCCGCCTGTCGCCCTTTGCATCTTTCGGGATAGCCGAAGGAGGAAAAGACCCGGGCAAGAGGGCTTACTTTTGGTGGGGAGCAGTTACCGGCCTTCATGCGGAATATGGCCGCAAGCACCGCCTGTTTTTCGGACCGGAAATCGGGATGCAGGTACGCTCCGGCGAATCCATAGAAGAAAAGAAAGACCGGCTGCCCTTTGTTTCCTTCATCCTCGGATACAAGGGAACCGCAGATTTTGGCCTGATCTGGCAGGTGTACATCGGCAATGTTTACATCCAGGAATCGATGGATATCAAAAAAGATTTTTCCAACCAGTCGCATGCCGGGATAGGAATTGGATACAAGTTTTGATTGAGATAAACTCCTTTTCAGGCCTCCTTTTTTCCGACTTTGTCGTTTTTACCGGGTTCAAAAATGCGGGTGCCTGTCAAGGCATCGGGCATGTATTGCTGCGATACCCAATTGCCCTCAAAATCATGCGGATACAAATATCCTTTCCCATAATTCAGATTTTTCATGAGCTGCGTCGGGGCATTGCGAAGATGAAAAGGCACCGGCAAATCCGGATTTTGACCTACCAGTTCCATGGCTTTCCCTATGGCCCGGTAGGCCGAATTGCTTTTGGGAGAAAGAGCAAGGTAAACCACCGTTTGAGATAAAATAATCCTGGCTTCGGGCATACCGATTACGGAGCAGGATTGAAAACAAGTCTGGGCCAGAAGCAAGGCATTGGGATTGGCCAAACCAATGTCTTCTGCTGCAAAAATGAGCATCCGCCGGGCAATAAATTGTATGTCCTCTCCCCCGCTGAGCATGCGGGCCAGCCAGTACAGGGCTGCATCGGCATCGGAGCCACGCATCGATTTGATGAAGGCAGAAATAATGTCGTAATGCTGCTCGCCGGATTTGTCATAGGCGGCTATTCTCTTTTCCAACAAACTCTCAATCAAGGCGTTGGTTACAACTTTTTCCTTCTCCTCTGCCAGAAAAAGTGCTGCCATTTCCAGAAGATTGAGCATCTTTCTTCCATCGCCGCCGGAGTGCAAAAACAAGGCTTCTTTTTCCAATACCCTGAGGCCCGTCTCCTTCAAATCCGCATCGCTCTCCAGGGCGTTTTCCAGCATCCGGGTCAGGGATTCTACCGTGTGCTCCCTCAGCACCAAAACCTGACAGCGGGAAAGCAGGGCCCTGTTGACTTCGAATGAGGGATTTTCGGTGGTGGCGCCGATGAGTGTGATTTTACCCGACTCTACCGCACCCAGCAGAGCATCCTGCTGAGATTTGTTAAACCTGTGTATTTCATCCAGAAAGAGGGTAATCTTTCCCTCCATTCCTGCCCTTTCAATAACCTCCCGCACCTCTTTTACCCCCGCAGATATGGCCGAAAGGTGAACAAACGGAAGCCCGATTTCATCTGCCAGAATACGGGCCAATGTGGTTTTTCCTACCCCGGGCGGACCCCAGAAAATGAGTGAAGGAAGCATGCCCCCGGCCAGCATTTTTTGCAAAGGTTTTCCTTCTCCGGTCAGGTGCTCCTGACCTACCATTTCGGACAGACCCGAAGGCCGGACCCGCTCGGCAAGTGGTGCTTTCAACATGGTACGCTTAAAAAGAATTTCTGTTTAAACTGCTTCCGCTTCACCTAGTATTTCATTGATTTTCAATATCTTATTTTGGATTTTATCAGATCATGGGAATTTCTATCCCCCTCAGATTGCGGTACAATTTGAGGGCATACAAATCGGTCATACCCGATACATAATCGAGAATGCACATGACCTTTTCATAGGGGGTCTGATTTTCCTCAAACCGGTATTGACTGTGGATAAGTTCCACCAGTTTTTCTTCGTTTTTCTGCCTTTGCCCGGCCGGTTTCAGGGCTGCCGGAATGAAATCTTCCAGCAATCCCGACATGATGCGAAATCCTGCGAGTTCTATTTTCACCACGCTGGGATAATTGTAGATTTTCTTCACCGAAACCGACTCCAGTTCCTTCAAAACAGATTGCGCCTCCTGCATTTGGGTCATTAAACTCGTCTCCAGCCGGCCGGAAATTATTTGGTCCCGGTTTTCCCAAAAAATGGAAGCGCATCGGTTGGTGAGGTAATTGATGGCCTTGGCCCGGAGGTAGGAAACAGCTTCATTGGCATCCTCACCCAGGCGGCGTAGGGTTTCCCTGATTTTATTCATGTCCTCATTTTCATTGAGTTGTATGATTCTGAGGAGCAAATCGGTGACATATTCGGTAGAAAAAATCCTGAGCCTGTGGGCATCCTCGAGGTCTATGATGTTATAGCAAATGTCGTCAGCCGCTTCTACAAGAAAGACAAAAGGATGCCGCTGATACGAAAGCCCCTTATCCGAATGGGATTCGGGAATGTGAAGTTCTTTAGCAACCGCTTGAAAAACAGGAATTTCAGACTGAAAAAAGCCATACTTCTTCTGATGCACCGGTCCTTTTTTGCGGTTACCGGCTGCAGATTCGCAGGGATATTTGACCAATGCAGCCAAGGTAGAATAGGTAAGCCGAAAGCCGCCCGGCATTCTTCCCTTGAAGGCCCGGGTTAAAATCCGCAGGGCATTGGCATTTCCCTCAAATGAAACCAGGTCAGACCATTCGTTCTCCGAAAACAAGCCTGTAAACGAGTCATCTGACTGACGATCAATAAAATATTGAGAAATGGCCTTTTCACCCGAATGGCCGAAGGCAGGATTGCCCAGGTCGTGGGCCAGGCAAGCGGAAGAAATCACACTTTTGAGGTGCTCCCTGTAAAAAATGCGGGCCTCTGAGTCGCCGGAGAGTTCCGGCAGGGAGGCTAGTTTTTCGCCCAGCATACTGCCCAACGACCGGCCCACGGAGGCAACTTCCAGCGAATGGGTCAGGCGGTTGTGGACGAAGACTTCCTCCGGAAGGGGGAAAACCTGGGTTTTATTCTGAAGCCTTCGGAAGGCGCTCGAAAACACAATTCTATCCCAATCCCGCTCATATTCAGTGCGTTGTGTAGACTTTAGATTTTCGGCTCCAAACCTTTCACCTGAAAAACAATTGCTCCATTGCATAGGGCTGCAAGATGAAGGTATTGAAGGGGATTTGAAAACTCCGGGTCATCTTTCGGAATCAAAATATCCGGCCGTACCTATTCCCCTGATCCGTCAATCCGGAATTTACAAGGAGTAATTTGCCCCAAAACGGGATTAAATGTTAAACATCAGGCACAGCGGTCTGCCAGTGGCATTTTCTTGACTACCGCTCGCTTTAAGCCAACTCCGGAACATCGATTGTGAAATACCATCCTGAAAACAAAATCGACTAACTGCCATTCCGCTTCGGGAATACCACCTTGACAAGTGCTTGTCTGGCTTTCTCAGAAAATAATCGTTCTTTCCTGCGCCAAAGGTCAAACCCCATTTCAGGCTTTCAAATACGTGGACGACCGGAGGCTTACGGCTCTTCCCAAATCGACGTAACAAAACACGATCCTTAGAACCCTTTTTCATGACCAAAAAAACTGCAACCGTCAGAACTCAAACAAGACCGGGTTCAGCGGAGGGTTACATTTTCTTCCTGTTTCGAATGGAAAAACTCTTCGCTTAAATCATAACCAATCCCCGTAAATTTCCTGTGACCTGAAAACAGCATTGGTCTGATTGGCCTCTTTTGATTTTCCGCCCGGGCAGGACACGACCAAATACGCATATTGTACCAATTATTATATCTTTGCTGTCCATTGGCCTGTAGCAAATCCCGTCGTGGTTCCGATGGCTTGAAATCCTTGCGGGGCTTTTGAATGGTCATTTGACACTGCAAAAGGGTATTTAGAAATATGCTGAATCCATTACGAAACGCAATCCCGGGTCTGCTGCTTTGCCTGGCAACAGTTTCTCCCTCCCCGGGACAGACTTATTTTACCGAAGATTTCAGTGCCAATACCATGCCGCCTCAGGGCTGGAGTTTGGCATCTTTTAACAATCTGCAGAATAACCTTTGGCGTATAGATTATTTCAACAATACCCCCGATGCGGGAGGTGTGATTCCTGAGGCCCTTTTCATCTGTTATCTGCCCGCAGACGGTACTTCCCGCCTCATTTCCCCGGTCTTGAATATGGCAGGCGTTTCTGATGCTACACTTTCATTTAAGCATAAATTCAATTGGTATAACGATGGTCCGGTAATCGGTGTTGCCACCCGGTTCGGCTCCGGCCCCTGGAATCCGGTGTGGCAGGTAAGTCCTTCAGCCTCAACAGGCTCTGAGGTACATCATATTTCCCTTGGCAATATCGGGCAGCCGGATTTTCAGTTTTGCTTTTTTGTATCCGCCGCCATGACTCCGGTTGGCAACTGGCTGATTGATGACATTCGCTTATCTTCCCCACCTTCTCTGGATGCCGGTCTTTCCGGTTTAAAAGTTCCTGCATTTGTACAACCTGAAGCCCCATTTTCGGTAAGGGCAGTGGTGAGAAATGAGGGCCTTACACCCATCCATTCATTTGATTTTTCCTGGTCATCAGACGGTGGTCCGGTTCATACCCAACATTTTTCCGGCCTGAATTTGGACCTTGGAGACAGTGTGGCAGTGGTCCATGAAGTATCCCCGGCGCTGCCTGCCCCGGGCAATGCAGCTTTGTCGGTATTTATCTCCCAAATCAATGAAGAGCAAGATGCAAATCAGCTGAATGACAGTATTTTAATGCGGGTTTCTGCTGTGACTTTTGTGCCGCACAAAATGGTCCTTGGGGAAGTGGCAACGGGTACATGGTGTGGATTTTGTGTGCGGAGCGGATGCTTCCTGGATTATATGAGCGAAACCTATCCCAATACCTGGATCGGGGTGGCTATGCACAACAATGATCCCATGATGAACATCCCGTACAACAATGCCATTCCACAAATTATTCCCGGATTTGACGGTGGCTATCCCGGTGCAACTTCTGACCGCACCAGAGGGAATAATGGACCCGAAAAGCTGGAAGCTGGATACCTGAAGCAAATAAAAGTAGTAAGCCCTGCTACCATTGAGATACACAATTATTCCTGGGACCCCGTAAACCGGCAGTTGTCATTCGATGTGCAATCCGAATTCGTGGCAGATGTGCCATCCGAACTTCGGTTCGGGGCCATCATAACAGAAGACAGTGTCACAGGGTATTCTCAGGCCAATCATTATTCCGGTGGAGCAAATGGCGTTATGTGCGGGTTTGAAAATCTGCCCAATCCCATTCCTCCTTCCGGCATTCATTTTGACCATGTCGGGCGGGCTGTGTTCGGCAATCCCTTCGGAACCCAGGGAAGCCTTCCCTCTCCCATCAATGCCGGTGATGTCTACGCCCATCACTATGAATGCGAAATTCCGCTGAACTGGAATTACAATAAAATTTCGGTGATCGGCTTTCTGCGCCATGCCGGTACAGGTCAAATCCTCAATGCCACCAATATCGTAAGTTCCTTTACAGGCCGGTCCCCGCTCTTGTCTTCGGAGAGCATCCGTATTTTCCCAAATCCGGTACAAAGCTCCATAATAATTTATGCACAAACTTCTGTGCAAGGGGCTGAATTTACGGTCTATGACCATATGGGAAGGCGGGTGAAATCCGGCAAGCTAAGGGAGGGACAAAATGAAATCGCTGCTGCTGATTTACCGGCCGGATTTTATTTGTTCAGCGTTGGAACCGGCAAACGGCAGACCTTCAAAATAATCAAGGAATAACCGAGGTCGGAATTATCTATCTCCCTTCCCACGCTAAGGAAAAATTCTCAACTCGCCGTTTTCCGAACTGACCAAAAATCGGCCTGGAATTCTATGTAGGGTCTACTGAAAAAGTAAGCAATGTCTTTTTTCAAAGCCTTTTGCATGCCTGAAGAATTTGATCCAGGAATTCAATTTTTGCCAGAATGTAGCCCAATGGCAATAGGGTGCTACCCTAGCCAAATAGACCAGGTTGAGCACCAAAATAATGGAGGCGATCCAACTTTGAGAGGTTTGACTCAGGCGGGCTCGAATCCGATCAAGTCCATATCCATTCTTTGCCTGGCCAAATTTACCCTCTATTGGGTTTCGCTCTCCCGGACTTACGTGTTCTTGGTTCACCGCCGGAGGTCTTCCCAAAGGCTTGGCTAAGAGCCTTATCCCTAGCTCTTTGAGCTGTCG
>CANHCT010000150.1 GCA_947459175.1 Hymenobacteraceae bacterium | reverse complement strand
ATGTCAAGGTTTTCAAGGGATGAAAAAAAGCCATAGCCTGCATTGTTTATCAGCACATTGAGTCCACCCATCATTTCACAGGCTTCCCTGGTGCAGCGGATGGCATCGGCCTCAACCGAAACATCGGCCTGAATGCGGTGAACCCCGAGTTCAGTGGCTGCCTTGAACAGACTTTCGGCATTCCTGCCGCAGATGGTAACGGTTGCTCCTGCCAGCTTGAGCTGATGGGCGATTTCATAGCCAATTCCGGTTGAACCCCCGGTAATCAGCACTTTTGCATCCTTAATATTCATGTTTAATTTTTTCAGGCGGTCTGTAAAACTCCCAGTGATTTGCCCACTTTCACAAAAGCAGCAATGCATTTGTCCAGGTGTTCTTTTTCGTGGGCGGCCGAAATCTGAACCCTGATTCGGGCTTTTCCGTGTCCTACCACAGGATAATAAAAGCCGATTACATAAATCCCTTCTTTGAGCAGGGCTTCGGCAAATTTTTGGGCCAGTACGGCATCGTACAGCATTACCGGGCAGATGGGATGTGTTCCAGGTTTGATGTCGAAGCCTGCTTCTGTCATTTTCTGTCTGAAATACAGCGTATTGGCTTCAAGTTTGTCCCGAAGTTCGGTGGTTTCCGAGAGCATATCCATTACGGCTATGCTTGCACCCACGATGGCCGGTGCCAGGGCATTGGAAAACAAATAGGGGCGTGACCTTTGCCGCAGCAATTCCACAATTTCCTTTTTTGCAGCCGTAAATCCGCCTGATGCCCCGCCGAGAGCTTTGCCCAGGGTTCCGGTAATAATATCCACGCGGTCCATCACGCCTTTCAGTTCATGTACTCCCCGGCCGGTTTTTCCCATAAAACCTGTGGAGTGGCACTCATCGATTCCTACCATGGCCTTGTATTTGTCGGCCAGGTCGCAGATTAAATCCAGTTGCGCTATGGTACCATCCATGGAAAAAACGCCGTCTGTGAAAATCAGTATGTGTTTTGCACCGGCTTCCCTTGCTGCTTTGAGTTGATTTTCAAGGTCTTCCATGTCGTTGTGCTTATAGCGGTAGCGCATGGCCTTGCAAAGCCGGATGCCGTCAATGATGGAAGCATGGTTGAGTTCGTCTGATATGATGGCATCTTCTGCACCCAGCAAGGGCTCGAATAGTCCGCCGTTTGCATCGAAGGCAGCGCAGTATAAAATGCAGTCCTCTGTGCCCAGAAACCGGGAAACTTTCTCCTCCAGTTCTTTGTGGATGTCCTGGGTGCCGCAAATAAAACGGACCGAACTCATCCCGAATCCGTGGGTATCAATGGCTTCTTTGGCTGCTCTGATTACTCTTGGATGTGAACTCAGTCCCAAGTAATTATTAGCGCAAAAATTCAGGACTTCACCCCCGGGAACGGCTTCTATTTCTACCGCCTGGGCTGTGGTGATAATCCTTTCTTTTTTCATAAGACCCTGTTCTTCAATTTCTTTCAGGGTTTTCTGCAAGTCAGATTGAATGGTGTACATAGCAGGATAGTTGTTTTTTTGTTGAGATGTCTGGTCGGGACCTGAAGGAGGCTCAGATATGGATTACATTGTAATCGCCCAAACTCAAATCTTTGGCCTGGCCTTTTACTTCAGCGTGATTTCCCACCATAGAATTGTCGATGGCCGCTTCTTTGATTTTTGCACTTTCCTGAACGATGGAGCAGGAGATTACGGTACGGTCTACCTGAGAATTTTTGCCAATGGAAACAAATGGCCCCACCACTGAATTGCGGATGACTGCCCCTCCACCGATATACACAGGCGGGATGATTACGGAGTTTTCGATGGTCGCATCCTTCGAAATCAATTCACTTTCAGGAAGATAGGTCAGATAGCGCTGGTTGGTTTCCACCGTTGAATTCTTGTTTCCGCAGTCCAGCCATTCTTCCACCTGACCGGGCACAAACGCAATGCCCTTGTTTTTCATATTTTCCAGTGCGTTGGTGAGCTGATATTCGCCCTTATCTTTGATATCATTATCAACCAGATACTGAAGTTCTTTTTTCAGATTTTCCCCATCCTGAAAATAATAAATTCCGATGATGGCCAGATCTGAAACAAAGGTTTCGGGCTTTTCAACGAAATCGGTTATGCGGTTTTGGCTGTCCAGTTTCACCACACCAAAAGGTTTTGGGTCATCAACTTTCTGAACCCAAATGGTATTGGGATGACCTTTTGCCAATTTAAAACTGGCCTTGAAAAGGGTGTCAGCAAATGCCACCACCAGGTTCCCTGACAAGGATTCTGAGGCACAAAGAATGGCATGGGCTGTTCCAAGCGGATTGTCCTGATAGGAAATCAAGCCTTTTGCCCCCACAGATTCGGCCACGGTAACCAGTTTTTTTTCTACATCTTTTCCGAAAGAACTGTGAATGATAAAGTTAACTTCCTCCACCGGTTCGCCGCACACTTTGGCAATATCCTCCACCAGGCGTTGAACTATGGGTTTTCCGGCAATGGGAATCAAGGGTTTGGGTACGGTAAGCGTATGGGGCCGCATTCTTTTTCCAAGGCCGGCCATCGGAATGATGATTTTCATAGTGTCGGTTAAAAAAATATGGAGCGCAAATAAGGCAATTCGACCGTAATTTTTTGAACGAATTGCGGATGAGGGAAAACAACTTGTTGCCACCAGGAGATTGGATGGCCTGCTGCCGGGATTCACAAGAAAGATTCCTGCACCAAAAATTGTCTTTTACTTTCCTGAAAAAAAGGCAATTGAAAACAATGCCTTCTTTTCTTCAGTTTTTTACCCGGCCTTTTCCCGATGTTGGCGGAGAGAAAAATACCGAATTTTTGCAAAAAATATTCCTGAAAGCCGAGTGGCGGAAATTACTGTTGGTCAATTATCCCATTGACCCGCAAATCCTGAAACCCTTCCTTCCGGGCAGGACAGAACTTGACTTCTTTGAAGGCAATTGTTTGGTGAGCATGGTCGGATTTATGTTTATGAATACCAGGCTAAAGGGCATCCCGATTCCTTTTCACCAAAATTTTGAGGAGGTGAATCTTCGGTTTTATGTACGGTACAAGGAAAATGGAGCCTGGAAGCGGGGTGCTGTTTTTATCGGTGAATTTGTTCCCAAGCCCCTGATTGCCCTCGTGGCCCGGGCGGCTTACGGAGAGCCCTATTCCTTTATGAAAATGAAACATGAATGGGATTTTCGGGAGGAAACGCTGGATGTTTCTTACAGTTGGAAAACCCGCAGATGGAACCATCTGAAAGTCAAGGCTGAAAACCGACTTTTTCTTCCCGAACCGGGGTCGGAAGCGGCATTTATTCTGGAGCATTACTGGGGCTACACGCGCCGGGGTCCGAACCGAACAG
Organism: Hymenobacteraceae bacterium; assembly: GCA_947459175.1. Lineage (GTDB taxonomy): Bacteria > Bacteroidota > Bacteroidia > Cytophagales > Flexibacteraceae > CAMDMI01. The sequence continues at coordinate 2,940 of CANHCT010000150.1, read as the reverse complement.
CCGAATATGGCGTGGAGCATCCTTCCTGGATGGTATACCCCACTTTGGAAGCTCAGGCTGAAATGGATTTTGAGGAAAACTACGGGCCCGCTTTTGCAGTTTTGAACCGGACAAAGCCCTTTTCAGCCTTCCTTGCTGAAGGTTCTGAAATACTGGTAAGACATGGCAGAATGGTTTGATTTTATTAAGTTATGACCGAGGAAGAGAAAAACCGGATTATCGAAATGGCCTGGGAAGACCGAACCCCGTTTGAGGCCATAATTTTTCAATTTGGCCTGAAGGAAGCGGAGGTGATTGCACTCATGCGAAACAGCTTGAAAAGGAGCAGTTTCGAATTGTGGCGAAAGCGTGTGAATCAGGGTGTGAGTCAGAAACATGCGAAGAAGCGCAATCCTGAAATTACCCGGTTTAAGTGCAATCTTCAGCGCAGCATAAGCCATAACAAAATCAGCAAGCGCTGAAGTGCTATTATGTTGAATATCAATTTTTTATTTGCCTGATTATTGCAATTCCCGAAACTGAATACCAAGGAAAAAATCAACCTGGTTTGGTTGAAGAGGGACCTGCGAACCCGGGACCATCAGCCTCTGTATCTGGCAGAAAACAGCCCTTTTCCGTATTTGTGTATCTTTTTTTGGGAGCCTTCCCTCATGGCCCTTCCCGATTGCTCCATTCGGCACCTTCGCTTTCAATATCAGTCCATTATGCAGATGCAAGCCAAATGGTCGCCCATAGGGCATCAGGTCCACATGATGCACTCCGAGGCCTTGGAGGGATTTCGCTTTTTGACTTCACTCTTTGATGTTCAAATGGTTTTCAGTTATCAGGAAACGGGAGGGCAGGTTTCCTATGCCCGGGATAAAGCTGTTAAGGCTTTTTTTATTTCGGAGGGTATAGGCTGGAAAGAGTGCCAGCGGGATGGCATTGTGCGTGGGCTGAGGAACCGCAAAGGATGGGACGAACGATGGAAGGAAACCATGGAAATGCCTCCGGTGGAAAATACATTTGAGAAAAAGCAGGCCAACCTGGAGCAAAATCCTTTTTTGATAAACCCTGAGCTGGAAACTGAATTGCAGAAAGAAGAACCAGGCCTTCAGCCGGGCGGGGAAGATTTTGGCTGGCAATATCTTCGGTCTTTTATCGAAAAGCGGGGTGCTGCTTACAGCCGTTTTATTTCCAAGCCCACCGAAAGCAGAACATCTTGCAGCCGGCTTTCTCCTTATCTGGCCTGGGGAAACCTGAGCATCAGGCAGGTATACCAAACCATCCGAAGGGCAGAAGTCGCCGGCAGAGGCAAAAACCGATTTGGCCGTTTTGCATCCCGGCTTCAGTGGCATTGCCATTTCATCCAAAAATTTGAAACAGAGGGTCGCTATGAGAATGAAAACATCAACCGCGGTTTCGATAAGCTGGAGAAACCCTTCTCAGCAGAGGCGGTGCAGGCCTGGAAGGAGGGGAAAACCGGATTTCCGCTGGTAGATGCGAGTATGCGCTGCCTGACGGCCACCGGTTGGATCAACTTCAGGATGCGTGCCATGGTGGTTTCTTTTCTTTGCCACCATTTGAGTCAGGACTGGCGGCATGGCGCTGCCCATCTGGCTCGATTGTTCCTTGATTTTGAGCCGGGTATCCATTATCCTCAGTTTCAGATGCAGGCCGGAACCACCGGTACCAACACCCTTCGGGTATACAATCCGGTGCTGAACAGCCTGAAGCATGACCCCGAAGCAGAATTCATAAAGCAGTGGGTACCCGAATTGCGGAATTTACCACTGAGGCTGGTGCATGAACCTTGGCTGCTTACCCCCATGGAAGAAATTTTGTACAACTTTCGCAAGGGACACGATTATCCGAATCCGGTGGCAGAACCGCAGGGAGGAATCCGTGAAAAGCTGAAGGCGTATTGGGAAATCAGGCAAAGCGCTGAAACAGAATCAGAAAACAAGCGAATTCTGGCCGTGCATGTGCGGAAGGGACCCCGTTGGAAATAGATTGCTCAGCAAGATTTTCCTAAGCAGGGCGCCGCAGTTTATTCCAGATTTTTTGCAACAGGATGTACAATTTGTTCAGGGCGAATACCATCCGAAAAGTTTGAGATTCAATGCGGGCCATTTGCCTCATCCACTTTTTTGATTCTCCCTGAAAATGCAGGGACCGCATTTCTATCATGCTTTTTGATTCACTTTCCACGAAGGGCTTGCCATGCTTCCAACTGATTTTTTTGATGCCTCCCTCGCTTTTCAGTCCGTTTGTGTAGGTAATGGTAATATCGAAAAGTTTGTTATCCAGAGGTTGCCCGATATCCAGCACCTCCCCGGGATTGACTTCCCGAAATTCGGTGAAGAAAGTCATATCTGAAATACCGCCTGCTGCATGGCTTTGCCGAAACAGAGCATATTTTTCCCTCAGCAAGTCAATGGATTGCGGACCCTGGTAGGCGGCTTCTATCCACCTGCAGAAGTCAGAAAGGGCGGAAACACGGGAAATAAAGTTGGTGTGGCCCGAAATGCCGGCCACCGTCATGCCAAAAGAGCTGAAGCGCTTTGCATCGCTTTCTATTTCATCAAAAAGCAAAACATCGGAATCGATATACAGGCATTTTTCAATGCCCTCTGCCAGAAGAAATTCTTCCAGAATGAGCCAGCGCTCCAGGCAAATGCGCTCAAAATCAGAGGGATTGGTGCTGAAGTTGACAAATTTTTTTGCAAAAGCATCGGCCCTCTTTCTGTACTTGCTGCTGTTCACATGCCGGACCAGAAAGCTGAAATGGGCATTTTGGCCATCGCCCAACAAGATGATGTCACTGCCGGGATTGGTTTCCCGGGCTTTCCAGAGGCTGAGTGGCAGATAGTCGTTGTTTCTGCTGTGGATGAAAATGATCGGGAACAAAGATTGAAATACGAATTTTTACCGGTTTAATCTGTTTTTTTCAAAATCCTT
>CANHCT010000149.1 GCA_947459175.1 Hymenobacteraceae bacterium | reverse complement strand
TATGAACAAGCTAAAAGAAGTTCTGCTCCCGTTCGGCGTAGTCTTAGACTACGTCGGTGCGTCCGTCAATCTTAGATTGGCTGGTGGTGGATTTTTATCTGAGACAGCGGCTTACGAAGATTTAAAAATCGGAAAACCAGTCAGATCAAATCTGTGGTCAAAATAATCGTGGATAAAAAAATATCCACACAAAAAATGACCACAATATCAAATTTCGATTTTTACAAATTTCCCGTTCGGCGTAGTCTTAGACTACGTCGGTGCGTCCTTCAATCTTAGATTGGCTATCGGAGAAACAATAAATACTTACCTTAGCGCAACTATATATGCGGGACGGCACCGGAAACGAACTGATTAGCCTTGAGCACAATGGCAGCATTGCCACTTTGAAAGAGGCCAACCTCTACGGCAGCGACCGCATTGGTACCTTCCGGCCCAAAGCAGAAACAGACGGCACCCACACCCTGGCCAACCGCAGCTACGACCTGAAAGACCACCTCGGCAATATCCGGGCTACGGTAACTGACGTCAACGAAAACAGGCTTTGTAATTAGAGATGTTGAATAATGTTAGGATGGATGCGGAAATAGTTACATTTGCTTCATGAGATTTATACTTGACTGGCCAGGAAACCAACCGCCTCCAAATGAACTAATCAAGCCATTGGTTTTGAAAGGAGCTACATTGGCTAAAATACCTGAAATGACCGGGTTGGCCATTCCTGGGGGTAAACCTTTAACTAATTTTGAACTTGAGGTGGTTATTGATGCTTCAATTGCTTCAAAATCAAATCCTAAGGAGGTGGTGTTAAAGCGCATTGCTGATAAAATAAATGGTTCAAATTGAGATTTCGGAAGATGCCGAAGAAATGATTTTTGGTTATGTGGAATGGTTGGAGACCAAAAATACTCCCGGAAGCGGAAGTCGGTTTCTGGTCAATTTAAATCATTTTTTAAATCGATTAGGAAGGTCTTTTCCATATTTTTCTCCTTGTTCAAATTTGATTTTAAGATCAAAAAATTTGTTTTGTTCTTCATATCGTGAATGGGTTGTTGCCTTTGAAATAGGTCAGGCATGTATAATAGTAACAGCATTTATTCATAAGAATCGATTGCCAGTTTAGTTTTTTTACCCCGCCACCACAACACCCTGGCCAACCGCAGCTACGACCTGAAAGACCACCCCGTTCGGCGTAGTCTTAGACTAAGTCGTTGCGTCCGTCAATCTTAGATTGGCTATGGTCTGTAAATGGGATCGATTAACCGGTGACTAAGGCTTCTTTCTTGTAGCAGCAATGGTTACATTTGCAATCCATCATGAGCCAAGGGTACTAAGTTTACGATCCTGCTGCCACGTACTTCCTTACCTTTCAGGTGGTAGATTGGGTGGATGTTTTCTCAAGAGAAATTTACCGAAAAGAAATTACAGATAGTTTGGCCTTTTGCCGGAAATCAAAAGGGCTTGTCTTGTATGCATACGTAGTAATGACAAACCACGTGCACATTATGGCAAGGGCCGGGAATGGAAATTTGCCGGATATAATCCGGGACTTTAAGAAATTTACGGCAGGCAAGATTTTGCGATTGATAAAAGAAGGCCCGGAAAGCCGGCAGGACTGGATGCTGAAGCGCTTTGAATTTGCAGCCCGAAGCCATAATTGAAATTCTGATTTTCAATTCCGGACACACGAGAACCATGCCATTGAAATTCGGTCTCCGCAGTTTACCCGCCAGAAATTAGATTACATCCACAACAATCCGGTGAGGGCAGGATGGGTAGCAGAACCATGGGAATGGCTGTACTCCAGTGCCACCAACTACTGTGGAAAATTGTCTTTGATCGAAGTTGATTTTGTACATTGAACCGTACCTTCGCCCATCTAAGATGGGCATACCATCCGACGTAGAGTAACTCTGCGCCGAACAGGGGACAGGTGAGCAGAATTGCGTCAAAATTGATAAAGAAAATTTAGACTTATTGCTGTACCTTTGTTAAAAGAGAAGTTTATGGCCATAGCTTTAAAAAATACAACAATTGACAAATATTTTGGTTTTCTTACCAAGCTTGATAATCTTTCTAAGAAAAGACTAATTGTAAAGCTAGCGGAGTCAATAGAAGTGCAAGAGAAAAAACATTTTGACATGAAAAATCTGTATGGAGCTTGGGAAGATACAAGGACCTCAGATGAAATAATAAATGATATACGAAATTCAAGAGTTGAAAAGAATTCGAATTCATTTTAATGAAATATTTACTTGACTCTAATATCTGTATTCATTTTTTTAGAGGAAAATATAACATCATTGAAAAGTTAGAAGAGGTAGGTATATATAATTGTGCAATTTCTGAAATCACTTTGGCTGAGTTGGTTTATGGTGCAGAAAAAAGTGACAATCCGAAAAATAACCATAAGATAATTGAGATGTTTATTGGAGAATTGAGTGTTTTACCCATTTTTGACGCTATTAAAACTTATGGTAAAGAAAAAGTTAGGCTCCAAAGCGAAGGAAAAATGATTAGTGATTTTGACTTATTGATTGGTTGCACATCCATAGAATATGACATAGTTATGGTTACTGAAAACATAAAGGAGTTTCAAAGAATAAAAGGAATAAAAGTTGAAAATTGGATTAAGCGATAAGCGTACATCCGCTAACAAATCTGTTTCCATTGAGACTCCGTCCCGGAAAACACGCCAAACATTGTTTTTCAAATAATTTTTCATACACTTGCTTTATGGCCCGGGCAGGATATAAAATCAGAGATCGGCAGGATTAAAAGCTAAACCAATTTGGTTGAAAGAAATTTATATAGCTTTGGTTTTTAGATGTTTGTAAGCGATAAGAGGGTTGGACATACCGGGACGGAGTCCCTCGAACTTATTCAAAGTCCGGAGTGCTGCAAGTGAACACTCCTGACAGGTGGCCGGCTTATTAAAAATATCTGATTTTCAGTTTTTTTCCGGATCACTTTCCCATTCCAGCAATTTCTTCCGGATAAAATCCATCCGGGCTGTTTTCTGATCCATCTGGAGCCTGAGCCAATCTTGTTCTGCTTTGCTGTTGGCCTTTATTTTAAGTTGAGCCGTATGCTCCCACAAATCCAAAATGCTGCTTTGTATGGAATCCGTTTCGGGGAATTGTTTCCTCAATAGGCGACAAACCCGGGCAAGCAAATGGGCGGACTCAAGATCAAATTCTTGTCTTTCCAGGGCCATTTTCATCTTATAGATATCGAGTTTCAGTTTTTTCAAAAGGGTAATCCATTCTTTTTTTTTCCGGGCATGGGGTTTTTCCAATTCAGAAAGGTCTTCAGGATTTTGCCGGGCGATAATAAAAGCCTGAATGACAGGCAAATCAGTTTTGCCTGTTGGCCAGGAACGGAGATTTAATTCAATCATGCTCAGCATGGATTTACTTATTCCGCAAAAGCTGGCATAGTTTTCCTGAGAAACACCCAGCCACTCCCTTATGCTCCGCTCCAGAGCAGATTTTTTAAAAACAGCTTTCTTTTGGCCCATATTGATTCTTGAATTGAAACCGAAATTAATAGCTGGAAACAGGTGGTCAAAATAATCGTGGATAAAAAAATATCCACACAAAAAATGACCACAACATCAAATTTCGATCTTTACAAATTTCCCCGTAAAGAATTGCTCTTATGGGAAGTTTCTGAAAAATCCTTCAGGCATTATCTTTTCAGCGCATGAAAAAAAAAATCCCGCTTTGGGCGGGATTTTTTGGATGGATTATCCAAAGATTAATTGTAACCCTCCGCCGAACCCGGTGTTTGACCTATGAAAAAAAATGTTACGGCTGGGTTTGAGCCACGGCTTCTCTTCCCTTTTTCCAGTTGTAGGGCAATAGCTGCTCAATCTGGTTGATGGGGTGATCCTGGATTCGGGACAGGACATCGGCGAGCCATTCACCGGGATTGATGCCTTCCTTGCGGCACATGGCAAAGAAGGAATAGATCATGCCTGCACGGGCCGCTGCTTCGTGGCTTCCTGCAAACATATAGTTCTTACGACCCAATGCCAAGGGACGAATTTTGTTCTCAATCCAGTTGTTGTCTATTTCCAGTCTGCCGTCTTTGAGGTAGTTACTTGCCCGGTCCCAATGCTGCAAGGCATAACTGAGCGCCTGGCCAATGGCACTTTTGGGCAACACCTGGCCATATTGATCCACCATCCAGGCTTTGAACTCTGCCAATATGGGGGCCGATTTTTGAGTTCGGAGCTGAAAGCGGCGGTCCGTATCCAGTTCTTCCTCTCTGGCCTGTTTCTCAACGGCATACAGTCGGCCGATCTGGTCCAGGGCATAATCGGCCCGAACCTTGTCGTTGGACAATGCCTCATGAAACTTGCGTCGGATGTGGGCCATACAGGCCAAAAGCAGGATGTCGGATTTTCGTTCAAACTGATCGTAGACTGCATAGCCATCTACCTGAAGATACCCTTTGAAGTCTTTGAGAACCTCTTTGGGCGCATCTCCACCCCGACTCTTGTGATAAATGAACATGATCAGATGACTGACCGGTGCATAGAACACCCAGTAATACCCTTTATGGGTAGAGCCTGCTTTGAGCGAATCCTGTACCGGAATGGGACTTTCATCGGCCATCAGATAGCCGCTGGTCCGGATTTCCTTTAGCATACATGCAAACAAGGGCTCAAGCAGTTTCATGGCCCCCTGCACCCAATCGTTCACCGTTGATTCGGCCAGATCTACCTTTTCCCGACGAATCATTTTAATGAGACGGTGCAAGGGCAGGTGGTCTTCGTACTTGGATACCAACAGATACGCCAGCAATGATACACCTGCAATGGCTTTGGGAAGGGGTTGAAGATTGGAAGGAACCGCTGCCTGAAGGAAAGCAACTTCGCCCGTTTCGACCTTGCAGCAATAGCGGGGCCGAACGATCTGCTGAACATAGAACTGAGCAGGGCGCACCTCAAGGGTTTCTGTTATGTCTTCCGCCACCAGGACACATTCCTGTAGATCAACACCCTCAGGCTCAATACGCTTTACCTCCCTGGGTAAATGAGCGGGCAGCTCCATTCGGGTGGATGGCTTTGCAACTACCTTAGGCTCAGGCTTACGGCGGGTGATGGTCTCAAACTCGGGTTCTTTTTCCTGAACAGGAACATCAAAGAGGGCCAGTTGTTCGGGGGGAAGCAAGTTGCCTCTCTTTTCAGACCGGGCACCATAAACGACTTTGGTGAGTTGCTCAAGCATGTGCTCAAGCTGGGCGATGCGCAGCTCATATTCAGCCAAAACGGCGTCCTTTTTCAGGATAATTTCCTGCCAGTTTTCGGGAGCTGTTCCAGCCGTTTGCATGGGTCAAAGTGAACATACAAAAGCCTAAAAAACAAGTGTTTGGAATAAAAAAAATGAAAAAAAACGGGCCTCCTACAGGGCCTGATAACGGGCTTTTTGCCTGTGTTTTAATACCGTTATGCCCTCTACGAGAAGTACCAGATGAGCCCATGAAAGCGGATATGTATTGCCCTCCGGGCCTGCAGCAGGAAAGGAGAAGGTGCCTTTTTCCAGTCGCTTGTAATAGAGTACAAAGCCTCCATCTTCCCAATGAAGCAGCTTTAGGGCATCTTTTCGGGTGCCAAGGAAGAGAAACACCTCGCCCGAAACCGGATTGCGACCCATCTGCGAACGAACAAGACCGCAAAGCCCATCGAAGCTTTTGCGCATATCGGTGGGTTGGCTATAAAGGAAAAAACGATGGGAAGAAGTGAGCGAGAACATGATTACGACTTGAGTTCAACAACAGGAATCCAGCCCTGTCTGGTTTCCACAAACGAAATGGCTTGAAAAAAGCCCGACCCTGGTTTGAGTTCGTGAACACTTTCAGCCAATAGCCGACGGAATCCCGCCTGAGCAATACCCTCCCGCAAACAAAACCGGGAAACCGAAAGTCGACTCTTCTCAAATCGATGCAACAAAACACGATCCTTAGAACCCTTTTTCATGACCGCAAAAACTGCAACCGTCAGACCTCAAACAAGACCGGGTTCGGCGGAGGGTTACGAAAATAGTGTCGCTTTACTTCGCCACTCTTGGAAACAGAAGATGGGTATTCTCCGGAAAGTTTGCCAACGGAAAACGCGTTTATCTCCGTTCTTTCGGACACGTTAAAATCCTCAGGCACAAGCTTATCAAAGGGGAAGCACATCCTTATGATCCAAAATGGTTTGAGTATCTGACCAAAAGAAATGGTAAGTCGAAACAAACCTTATTTTGAGTATTATTGCCGGGTGGTTGCCATACTGCCTTCAAGGAG
>CANHCT010000148.1 GCA_947459175.1 Hymenobacteraceae bacterium | reverse complement strand
GGCAAACCGGCCAAAAAAGAATACCGGCATTTCCATGTTAAAACCGTGGAAGGGCCCAACGATTTTGCCACCATGGAAGAGGTGGTGGGCCGCAGATACAAAAGACAACTGGAAGAAAATCAGCCCCTTCCGGATCTCATTCTGATTGACGGCGGCAAAGGACAACTCTCTGCTGCCTGCGAGGCACTGAAAAAACTGACGCTGTACGGACAAATTCCTGTTATCGGCATTGCCAAAAGGCTGGAAGAGCTCTTCTACCCCGAAGACCCCTTTCCCCTTTACCTTGAAAAAAAATCGGAAACCCTGAAGGTGCTGCAAAGGGCCCGCGACGAGGCGCACCGCTTCGGCATTACCTTCCACCGGAGCAAAAGAAGCAAAGCCAGCCTGAGTACTGCTTTGGAATCGGTGCCGGGTCTGGGAAAAAAATCGGTGGAACTACTGTACCGAAGGTTCAAATCGCTGCAAAACATCCGCCCGGAAGACCGGGATGAGGCTGAAGCCCAAATCGGAAAAAAAAGAACCGACATCCTGTTCAACTTTCTGTTTCAACCATCGGGAGGGGCAGGATGAAACAAATGGCCGTACTTCGGGGTTTTGCCTTTATTTTGCATCTGCGTTCTATTCAACTCTCGACACCGGCATGAGCATCGGGCTTATTCTGCTTTGTTCTTTCATCTGTCTGGCTACATTCCTGTTTTGGGAGTTTGTGGCTTGGTTTACGCACAAGTATGTGATGCACGGCTTTTTATGGAGCTGGCACCAATCGCACCACACCGTACACAAAGACATTCTGGAAAAAAACGACCTCTTCGGTCTGGTTTTCAGTCTGCCCTCGGTGGCTCTGTTTATGTATTCCATTCATTTCGGCAATCCCTACTTGTTTTCCGTAGCCCTGGGCATTTTGCTGTACGGAATTTTCTATCTCGTTTTTCACGATTTCATTGTACATCAGCGCCTGAAGTGGCGGCCCAAAAACCGCAGCCATTATCTCAACCGCATGATCAATGCCCACTACATTCACCACGCCCGGCACAGCAAAGAGAACTGCGAATCCTTTGGTTTTCTGATTGTTCCGTCGAAATACGACAAGAAAAACCTGAAAATGAAAAAAGAGCGGACGGCCACCCAATAGTCCTTGGAGGACATTTTTCGGAATTAAGCCAAATAAATTCCCCCCGATTCTCTTTTTTTGCATGAACTATCCGGCCACGGGCACAAACATGTTTTTTCTCACTCCCATCGTCAAAAACCTGCTCATCATCAATGCCATCATGTTTGTGATACCGCAGTACTTTTTGCCCAATCACCTTGATTTTGTGCAGTACTTCGGGCTGAAGTACTTTTTGTCTTCTGACTTTTTTCCAACCCAGTTTTTATCCTATGCCCTGATTCATGCTTCCTGGAGCCACCTGCTGGGCAATATGCTGGGCCTTTTGGTATTCGGGCCCCTGCTGGAAACCCGCATGGGTGCAAAGAAATTCCTGACTTACTATGTCATTACCGCTGTGGGGGCAGGGCTCATTTACGGGGTTATCCACTTTTTTGAGATATACCCCTTTGTCAATGAGGCTGCTGCATTTCTGGCGAGCCCCGACCCGGATGCATTGGCCCGACTGCTCTCGGGGCATGCGCAACAAGATTACCAGGCCAATCTGATGCTGATTGATGAATATGCCCGCAACCCCGGCAATCCCTATCTGATAGAATCGGCCTACAACCTGGTGGACAATCTGGTGAAAATGCGGACAGGAGCTCCGATGGTGGGAGCTTCGGGTGCTGTATTCGGGGTAATTCTGGGATTTGGCTACCTTTTTCCCAACATGGAAATGATGCTTCTCTTTCCGCCCATTCCCGTCAGGGCAAAATATCTGGTTGCTTTTTATGCCATTTTTGCTTTATTTTCAGCCGTGGAAAAGGTACCGGGAGACAATGTTGCCCATTATGCCCACCTCGGGGGAATGGTGGTCGGATATTTGCTCCTCAGGTTTTGGAAAATCAGTCCGGGAATTTACTGAGATATGATCAGAGAAATCAGCAACGACATTAAGGCTGCCTTTCAGAACAACCGGAACGGGGTTACCCGCCTGCTCATTGTGCACATTGCCGCCTTTGCGGTCATCGGAACCGGCAATGTGATTGGCTGGGCCGTTTCGGGTCCGGGGGTTAATCCCTTCGTGATGGAATATTTCAGCCTTTCCTCCGGCCTGATGGGTCTGGCCTACCACCCCTGGACCCTGCTTTCCTATTCACTGGTACATCTGGATTTGTTCCATATCATCTTCAATCTGCTGGGACTCTATTGGTTCGGGCAGATTTTGCAGGACTTTCTGGGTCCGAAAAAAATCCTGGGCTTTTACCTCTTCGGCGCCCTGAGCGGGGGATTACTTTTTTTGCTGGTGTACAACCTGCTTTCCATTCCGGTTACGGCTTCACTGATCGGCGCTTCGGGGGCTGTTTATGCCATCATCTGCGCCACTGCCTTTTTGGTTCCCAATTACACCATCCACCTCCTGCTCTTTGGTCCTGTTAGATTAAAATATGTGGCCCTGGGCTTTGTATTGATTTCTTTTTTGCAAATTCCTATGGGGAACCCCGGCGGCAATATTGCCCATCTGGGCGGGGCCTTGGGCGGCATCCTTTACCTGAAATATCTGCAGGGTATGCTGCGTCTCAAACTGAGCGGCAGCCGCTTTCCTCCCGCCAAAGTGAAAGGCCGTGTAGTGCAGATGGAAACAAGAAAAAAATCCGAAATGCCTCCGCAGCAGGAGCTGGATTTGCTTTTAGATAAAATTTCTGAAAAGGGCATACAATCTTTGTCGAAAGAAGAAAGAAACCGCCTCGAATACCTCAGTAAAATCAACCATTCCCATGAATAGCCTTATTGTCGAAACCGCCGAAAACCATATTCAGATTACCATCAACCGGCCGCAGGCACTCAATGCCCTCAATGCGGAAGTGTTCTCGGAACTGGACAGCCTGTTTTCGGGAACCTTCGGAAATGACACTCACCTGATTGTAATCCGGGGAGCAGGTGAAAAAGCCTTTGCCGCCGGTGCCGACATCACCGAATTTATGGCCTTCAGTCCGGATGAAGCCAAACAACTGAGTCAGAGGGGACAGGTCATTTTTCAAAAAATTCAGGACTATCCTGTTCCTGTGCTCGCCATGATTCATGGCTATGCACTGGGAGGGGGACTGGAACTGGCTCTTGCCTGCCACATGCGCCTGGTCACCCGAAGTGCGGTGCTGGGCCTGCCCGAACTGAATCTGGGGCTGATACCCGGCTACGGCGGCACCCAAAGAATGCCGGCCCTGATGGGTAAAGGAAGGGCCATTTACCACACCCTGACTTCCGAAAACCTGAATGCGGCACAAGCCCTGGAATATGGCCTGGCTGAATTTTTAGTGGAAGATGTGGCCGAAGCAGATGCATTTATCACCCAGTTTGCAGGCAAACTGGCACGAAAATCAAGGGTAGCTGTACGGCTGGCCATGGAAGCCATTCAGCAATCGGGCGAAAAAAGCGGATTTATGGCCGAATCGGATAACTTCCGCAGGGCTTTTGAAACCGCAGATATGAAGGAAGGGGTAGCGGCTTTTCTGGAAAAAAGAAAGCCCGTTTTTTCTCACCGCTGAGGAAAAAAATTAAAGCCCGGCAAGAGCACGGAGAATCCTGCCCTTCAGGCAGAATTATGGGTCCGCAGAAATTACGATTCCATTTTTTTTTGCTAATCTTGCGGTCCGTTTAACAAAGGATACTTAAACTTAAAAAACAGTGAATACCAAAGGTTTAGCGCTTTTATTCCTTGTCTTTTCTACTTGCATAGTTTCACAGGCCCAGCCCAAAAAGGCTCAGATAACCCGCAAACCGGTCAAAGCCGCATCAAAACCGGGTTCCGATGCTGCAGCCGACGATGACAAAGCCATCATCACCGTGGGCAAAGTGAAGGTGCCTTTCCGGGAGTTCCGGTATGTGTACAACAAAAACAACGCCTCGGCTTCAGATGCCAACACCGACAAAAGTGTGAGGGAATATGTAGACCTGTATGTGAACTTCAAACTCAAGGTAATGGATGCCGAGAAAGAAGGCCTCGATACCACCCAGTCATTCAAAAAAGAGCTGGAGGGCTACAGAAAGCAACTCGCAAAACCCTACCTCACAGACAAATCGGTAACCGAAAAACTGGTTAAAGAGGCATACGACCGCATGAAAGAAGAGGTAAATGCCTCGCACATCCTGATCAAATGCGACCCCAAGGCCGACCCCAAAGACACTTTGGAGGCCTACAATAAAATTCTGGACATCCGCAGGAAAATTCTGGCCGGAGAGTCTTTCGAAAAAATGGCAAAGGACAAATCAGACGATCCCTCGGCCCGGTACAACGACGGTAATCTCGGGTTTTTTACCTCCATGCAAATGGTATATCCCTTTGAGGATGTGGCCTATAAAACCGCCAAAGGCGCCATTTCCAACCCGGTTCGTACGCAGTTTGGCTACCACATCCTGAAGGTTTTGGACCGCCGCCCCTCACAGGGACAGGTAACGGTGGCGCACATCATGGTGCGGGCCAATCCGGGAATGCCTGCCGAAGATTCCCTTGCCGCAAGAAAGAAGATTTTCGACATCCACGACAAACTGAAAAAAGGGTCTGATTTTGCAGCCCTGGCATTGGAGTTTTCAGACCATACCGATTCCAAAACGAAGGGCGGTGTTTTACCGGCATTCGGAACCGGAACCATGGTGCCCTCATTTGAAAATGCCTGTTTTGCGATCCGCGATACCGGCAAATTCTCAGAACCATTTCAAACACCTTTTGGCTGGCACATCGTGAAACTGAAGAACAGGAAGCTCCTGGAGCCATTCGACGAAATGAAATCCGGTCTGGAATCAAAGGTTTCCAAAGACTCCCGCTCCGAACTGAACCGCTCGGTGCTGATTGCCAAACTGAAAAAAGAAAATGGATACAAGGAAAACAAAGTCCTCGTTCAATATGCCGCAAGCAAGGCCGATACCAATCTGGCCAACGGAAAATGGAAATACGACACAGCCGACAAACGACTGAATGAAACCATTCTCAGCATCAAAAATCAGAAATATTCCCTTCGGGATTTCTGGCAGTTTGCCGAAAAGAAACAACAGGCCGCCAAAACCAAAGATGCTCAGTATCAGATGAAATTGTTGTTCAAGGACTTTGGCGATCAATCGGTGCTCGACTATGAAGAAGCCCACCTGACCGAAAAACACGAAGACTACAAAATGCTGGTGAAGGAGTACCGCGATGGCATTTTGCTTTTCTCCCTGATGGACAAAAAAGTATGGACCAAAGCCCTGGAAGACACCCTGGGGCTGAAGGAATTTCATGCTAAGAACAAAGGAAATTACAACTGGAATCAAAGGGTGAAGGCCACCATTTACTCGGGCTCCAACCAAGGTGTGATAGACGGCGTGAAATCCAAACTGGCAGCCGGCAGATTTGAGGTAACCGACATGAAATACGATGCGGCCAAATTCGCACTGAAAAACAAGGAGGCCGGTATAAAAAATGGTCTGACTGTAGCCAGCCATGCCAAAAGCCTCATTCTGGACAAATCGCTGACTGTAGAGGTATGCGGATTTGCGGCCAAAGACGAAAAGGCATCTGTAGCCCTGAAAAGAGCACAATACATTGCCGATACCCTGGTAAAACTGGGTGTGGACCGCAGCAGAATTTTGGTAAAAGATTCGGGCAAAAGCCATTTTCTGGCCAGCCCGGAAGAAAGCAGAAGGGTAAGTTTCAAAGTGTTTTCCAATTCAGCAAAAATCATGAAACGCATGGCCAATGCCCTGGAGCCCCTGAGCCTGGAGGTTACAGAAGGCCTGTTTCAGAAAGAAGAAAACAAGGTGATTGACCAATTGCCGGAATGGAAGCAAGGCACCTACACCATCAACTTCAACAACCGCATCAACCATGTGGTGGTGGAAGGTGTGGAAGCCCCCAGAGAAAAGACTTTGGACGAAGCCCGGGGTGCAGTCATTTCAGATTATCAAAATTATCTGGAGAAGCAGTGGATTGACGGCATGAAAGCCCTCAATCCCGTTTCGATTGATGAAGCGCTGGTTAAAAAACTGATTACTAAATAATGAATTAAAAACAAGCAACAAAGCGGGCCCGGCTCGCTTTTGTTGTTTTCGGGGAAAGGCCAAATGGAAGCAAAATACAGGATATCAACGGGATCCGTAAGCAGAACCTCCTTCTGCTTCCTGTGCTTTTTCATTTTGGCGAGTGTGCAGCGGTTGTATTCCCAGACCGGACAGGGCACCACAATTGACAAAATCGTGGC
>CANHCT010000147.1 GCA_947459175.1 Hymenobacteraceae bacterium | reverse complement strand
TACAGTGGCTGTGGGCGAGGATGCACTGGAAAAATTTCCTGATCCGCTGACAACAGTCCACTGACCCGTTCCGCTTGCAGGTGGATTAGCACCCAATGTATAAGTGAAACCACAAATACTGGTATTGGAACCTGCATTTGCGGCAGTAGGTGCATTGCTGATATTGAGGGAATATTCTTCGATTTCGCCGGCTTCGTAAGGCCCGACAAAACAGGGGTCAGTGGAAGGAAAAGATGTGCCGGGAGAATACAGCATAACCCGAACCCTGACAAGGCCGGCAGTGGTTCCTGCCGGGATGGTAATGTTACCTGTTAGATTTCCGGTATTGACATTGGGGGCCACTACATTTTCTCCCGGATCTGCAAAACTGCCGTTGTTGTTGAAGTCTATCCAAACGGCTTTGGCCGACAGCGTATTCTGCAATGCCGTAATGGTAAAGGGATAAGAAATTCCCCTGCATGCCTGTCCGGTAATCAGTCTGAAATTTTGGAAGGCTCCTCCCGGAAGCGTGCTGAAGCTGGAATTGTTTATTCCGGCAAAGCTGAAACCCGATATTCCGAATCCGCTGAGTGCAGGCTCCTTATTTGTAAGGGGCGTGGCACAGGAAACAAAAACAGTGGCCACATTGCTCGTTGCAGGAACACAGCTGCCCAGTGTGACCAAAGCCCTCAGATAATAATTCTGAGACACAGCAGAGGAAATATAAAAAGTATCTGCCGATTGAAAAACAGGTGCACCTGCATTGGACCAGTTGCTGTTATCAATCGATGCCTGCCACTGAACAGAAGCCCCCGCACTGCTACCGGTCAGATTGAGGACCAACATCGCATTGCTCACCGTTTCGCTGGTATTCAAATTGAGTGTTCCGGCAACGGAGTTGCAATTCACAGGACTCTTAACACAATAGTTAAAGGTTCCGTTGGTTCCGTTCCAGCCGTAAACACGGAAGTAATAGGTTTGTCCGATAATCAGGTTTCCCGGGGCCACCTTTTCTGTAGATGTAGCCAAGGCCTGATCGGAGCATCCGATAGAGGAAAGAGCAGTGCAATTTCCTGAAAAAACTTCCACTACGGGATCAAAAGAACCCACCGGTACCACGATAACGGAATCACCTGCTGTAGCGGCAGTAAATCTGTACCATACATCCTGAGCCGTGGAAGAAGTGGTTCCACCGCAGGCAATGGGCGGGAGACTTTGGGAAGCCCCAAGGGCAGTGCCTGCTGAGCTGTTGCAAACAGCTGCCGGAGTGACCAGAAATGCACCGGTGCAGTTGTTGTTGGCTGGCGCCGGAGTGGCGGAACCGGCCTTTACGCAAATCGAGAACTGACCCTCGCTGCCATCGAATCCATACACCCTGACATAATAAATGACACTGAGATTCAGGTTGCCGGGTGAAACTTTTTCTATGGCTCCGGGATTGACAGGATTGCTGGCACAACCAATGGAAGTGAGATTGGTACAAAGCCCGCTGAATACCTCAACCACAGGATTGAAGTTTCCGATCGGACTGACGATGACGGTATCATTGGGCGTGAGCGACGGGCCAAACCGGAACCAGACATCCCTGGCGGTAGTAGATGCAATTCCGCCGCATGCCACCGGGGCAAGACTTTGGGTGGCCCCCGCGGTAGAAAAAGTTTGAGGGTTACAGGCAACAGAGGTTGTTAGTTGTATGGCCGCTGAGCAATTGTCGCTGGCAGGCGCACTGCCTCCGGGCTGCTTGATACAGAAGTTGAACTGGCCCTCAGCCCCATTCCAACCATAAACCCTGACCCAATAGGTAACGCCGGTCGAAAGCCCGCCTGTGGCTATTTTTTCAACCGCATTAGACTGACTCGGATTGTCTGAGCAGATCAGTGGTACCAATCCGTTGCAAGAGGAACCCCCGAACAACTGGATTACAGGATCAAAGCCGGCTCCGGGGCTTACAATTACCGAATCTCCCGGACCCGATGCCACAAAGGAAAACCATACATCCGGTGCAGAACTTGATGTTGCACCATTGCAGTTTACAGGGGCCAGACTTTGTGTTGCCCCTGTGTTGGAATAGGTTAATGAATTACAGGATGCTGAGGGAATTAATGAAATTGCACCTGTACAATTATCGTTGGGAGGAGCCGTTACAGCCCTTCGTTTAATACAAATGGTAAATTGCCCTGCAGTTCCGTCAAAACCATAAACCCTTACAAAGTAGGTCGTACCGACAGTGAGGGTACCTGTACTGATTCTTTCAGCAGCGGACGAACTAATCGGGTTATTGGAACAAGCGAGGGCAGACAGATTGGCGCAATTCCCACTGAAAATTTCCACTACAGGATTAAATCCTCCGAGAGGTCCGACAATCACTGAATCACCACTGGTGACGGCTGAAAAAGAAAACCATATATCCTGCCCGGAAGAAGAAGTGACTCCACTGCATGGATTGGGTGGAAAGGATTGGGTAGCGTTGGCATTGGAATAGGTCTGGGGATTACAATTAAATCCGGAAATCAACAATGCGCTGCCCGCACAATCGTCATTGGAAGGAATTAAGGTTGGCTGTCGGACACAGAGGGTAAATGAACCGGTGGCTCCTCCCCAGCCATACACCCTGACCAGATAGGTTTGTCCGGGCACAAGATTGCCGGGGCTGAGCTTTTCGGGTACCGTCCCCGAAATATCCGTACATGCAAGAGAAACCGGACTGGTGCAGGTACCGCTGTACAATTGCAGAACCGCATCGAAAGTTCCGGATGGTCTAAGGATAATGGAATCGCCTGCCGTTCCTGCGATAAAAGTGAACCAAACATCCCGGGCTGATGAGGAAGTAAAGCCGGTACATACAACGGGTGGCAGGCTCTGGTTAGCCCCTGCACTGGAATAGGTAGTGGCATTGCAGGACACAGATGATGTAAGGACAATGGCATCGATACAATTGTCATTGGCCGGTGCTTGAGGTGTAAGGGCCCTCTTTACACAAATAGAAAATTGACCATCGGCACCATTCCAGCCATAAACCCGAATGCGGTACACCTGACCTGCAATCAGGGTGCCCGGGGCCAGCTTCTCTGTGCGGGATGCAGTATTTGCATCGATACAGGCAAGGCTTACAAGGGTAGAACAACTTCCTGAAAAAATTTGAACGACCGGATCAAAAGTACCCGTCGGTACCACAATGATGGAGTCGCCGGCCCCGAAGGCAGTAAAGGTATACCAAACATCTTTGGCTGAACTGGAGGTAAACCCACTGCAAGCATTGGCAGGCTGGGATTGAGTTGCACCAATGGTAGTGCCGGATACAGCATCGCATGTGGCAGCACTCGTCAATGTTACCCCTGTATTGCAGTTGTCGTTGGCCGGCGCCTCCGGAACCACCTGTTTTACACAAATTGAAAACTGGCCCGGTGCGGTGTTAAATCCATACACCCGAACCAGATAGGTGGTACCGGGAACAAGATTTCCGGGTCTTAATTTTTCGGTTGCGGTTGTACTTGCTGTATTATTGGAACATCCTATAGAAGATGGATTGGTACAGTTGCCGCTGAATATTTCCACAATGGGATTAAATCCACCGGATACCGGACTAACTATGACAGTATCTCCTGCCGTGACAGATGTAAAAGAAAACCAAATATCTGTGGCGGTGGAAGAAGTTTGACCATTACAGGCATTGGGTGAAAAAGATTGAGTCGCACCTGAGGTAGAGAAGATTTGAGGATTACAAGTAGTTCCTGCCACCAAAGCAATACTATTTGCACAATTGTCGTTGGGGGGAAGAACAATACCGGGCTGCTTCACGCACAGTGTAAACGACCCCGTGGCCCCGGCCCAGCCGTATACCCTTGCGTAATAAGTTTGACCGGGTGTGAGAGTTCCCGGGGTGACTTTCTCGGCCCCTGTTGCAGTACCCACATCAGAGCAACCCAAAGAGACCAGGTTGGTACAGGTTCCGCTGTAAACCTGCAGGATGCCGTCAAAACTACCGGAGGGCCTGAAAATTACCGAATCGCCTGCAGTACCCGCAACGAAAGAAAACCAGACATCCCGGGCAGAGGAAGCGGTGGTGCCACTGCACAATACAGGTGCAAGACTTTGGGTTGCATTGGTACTGGAGTAAACCGTGGTTCCGCAAGTGGTGCCCGAGGTTAGGGCTATGGCTGTACTGCAGGCGTCATTTACAGGTGCCTGGGGGACAGAACGCTGTTTTACACAAATGGAAAACTGACCATCTGCACCATTCCAGCCATAAACTCTTATGTAATAAACCTGGCCGGCAGTAAGATTTCCGGGAGACAATTTTTCTGTTCCCGATGTCGCTGCTGCATCTGCACAGGCAAGGTTTACCAAGGTGCTGCAGCTTCCTGAAAAAAGCTGAATAATCGGGTCGAAGCCTCCGGTTGGTACCACGATTACAGAATCTCCCGCCCCGAAAGCTGTGAAAGTATACCAAACATCTTTTGCTGCATTGGAGGTAAAGCCGTTACAAGCTATTGCTGCCTGAGATTGGGTGGCATTGATTGTTGTTCCGGATACCGTACTGCACACCACATTACTGGTAAGGTTCTGAGCCGCACTGCAATCATCGTTTACTGCCTCAATATTTAAATAAACCTGGTTCAAAGCCACACCTGAAGTATTGCCAAGGCTTAATTTCTTGCCCCGGTCCTGAGAAAACGCTTGTTTTCCATCCCCCAAAAAGCTGAACAAAAGGATTACAAACCATGGACAAAATAAAATATGAAAAGGTTTATTATAATTAAGGTTTTTCATGTTGTTGAAAGGTTTTGAAAAACAACTTTAGAGCAAAATTCACATTACTCCAAAATTCACTAAAAAATACGTTGGGTCTGGTCAATGAATTTTAATAAAAAAAGATTTGCCCCCGGGAGCTCGAATTTCGACATCATCGGGGTTTTTTAGCCTTTAGATTTTTTTTGTTTCACGCTGTTCCGGGAAAAAAGTTAAAGATTGTTTTGCGATAATGCCTAAAAAAAACGAAGACCTCCAGCCTGAATCGGACCACCAACATCTGATTACCCGAAAATTTTTGGATTTTGATTTTCGCATTTTGACTTTTTCCGTCACCTGATTCCTCTCATCCGATCAGCTGACCAATTTCAAGTATTTGGGTTGCCGGAAAAGCTTTTTTTGGCTGACATTTTATACCATGTTTCCAGCCAACCACGCCCTTGCCCGTATTTTTTCTGAAATGGCGGCTATGTACCGCTATATGGGCAGCAGCGAACGATTCAGAGAAGTTGCCTATGCCCGTGCAGCACGAACCATAGACAATTTCAGCGAAGACATCATCCAATTTGCCCAAACCAAAAACCCCGATGACATTCCCGGCGTGGGTGAGAGCATTGCCGTTAAAATAAAAGAATACATCCGCACCGGGGCTGTTGCCCTACACCATGAACTTAAAAAACAGGTACCCTACGAACTGCTGGACCTCATGAACATCACCGGCCTGGGGCCCCAGACCCTCAAAAACATTCACAAAAATCTGAAAATCAACACTAAAGAAGAATTCATTCAGGCTTTGGAAAGCGGGAAAATTGCCGGCCTTCCGGGATTCGGATTGAAAAAAACGGACAACATCAGGCGCAGTCTCAAACTTTGGAAGGAAAACGGGGAACGCATGCTGCTGCATCATGCCCGGCAACTGGGCGAAAATATTCTCCGGGAGCTGAAATCCATACGCGGAATCATGAAGGCAGAAGTAGCCGGAAGCCTGAGGAGAAAAAAGGAAACCATCGGCGATATCGACATCCTTGTGGCTTGCCAACCCCTTGCGAGGCAGCGGGTTATGGACCTCATCATGGCCCTGACCTTTGTGAAAAAGATTCTGGCCAGAGGCGATACTAAAGCCAGCTTCATCATGGCTGATTTCGACCGGCAGGTGGACATTCGGATTGTCAATCCGGAGGAATGGGGGGCTGCGCTCTTGTATTTTACCGGTTCCAAAGAACACAACATTCACCTCCGCACCCTCGCCCGGGACCGGGGATGGAAAATCAATGAATACGGCGTTTTTGACCTGAAAAACAACCGCTGCATAGCCGGTAAAACCGAGGAGGAAATTTATAACCTATTTGATTTTCAATTTATTCCACCTGAACTTCGGGAAAACAGAGATGAATTTGAACTGGCCTCAGACCATGCGATTCCCCGCCTGATCGAACCAGAGGACATCCGTGGCGATTTGCACATCCACAGCAAGTACAGCGATGGAAACTCAGGCATCCCGGAACTGGCGAAATATGCCAGGCAAAATCTTGACTATGAGTACTTGGTAATCACCGATCACTCCAAATCCGAGCGGGTGGCCGGGGGAATGGATGAGGC
>CANHCT010000146.1 GCA_947459175.1 Hymenobacteraceae bacterium | reverse complement strand
AAGGCACCTACACCATCAACTTCAACAACCGCATCAACCATGTGGTGGTGGAAGGTGTGGAAGCCCCCAGAGAAAAGACTTTGGACGAAGCCCGGGGTGCAGTCATTTCCGATTATCAAAATTATCTGGAGAAGCAGTGGATTGAGGGCATGAAAGCCCTGAATCCCGTTTCGATTGATGAAGCGCTGGTTAAAAAACTGATTACTAAATAATGAATTAAAAAGATGCAACAAAGCGGGCCCGGCTCGCTTTTGTTGTTTTCGGGGAAAGGCCAAATGGAAGTAAAATACAGGATATCAACGGGATCCGTAAGCAGAACCTCCTTCTGCTTCCTGTGCTTTTTCATTTTGGCGAGTGTGCAGCGGTTGTATTCCCAGACCGGACAGGGCACCACAATTGACAAAATCGTGGCCAGGGTCGACAATCAGATTGTTCTGAAATCGGAGGTGGAACTGGGTTGTCTTCAGGCCAGGCAGCAAAACACCGATATTCCTGCCTCCATGCTTCGCTGCAAGGTTTTCGAGCAATTGCTGGTCAATAAAATGATGCTGGCCAAAGCCGATATCGATTCTGTGACGGTAGACGACCAAATGGTAGACGACCAGCTGGACAGAAGGATGAGCTACATGATTCAGGCCATTGGCTCCAAAGAAAAACTGGAGGCGTATTACAAAAAGTCGATAGACCAGTTTAAGGCCGAACTGAAAAAAGAAGTCCGTGACCAGATGCTGGTTCAGAAAGTGCAGGAAAGCATCAGCAAAAATGTAAAAGTGACCCCCTCCGAGGTAAAGAAATTCTTCAACGACATCCCCAAAGATTCTCTGCCTTTCTTTTCTACCGAGGTAGAAGTGGGTCAGATTGTGATGTTTGCGCAGGTGAGCCGGGCCAAAAAGCAGGAGGCAAAGCAAAAACTGGAAGACCTGAAAAAGCGGATTCAGGCGGGGGTAGATTTTGAGTTTCTGGCCAAGGCTTATTCGCAGGATCCGGGCTCGGCAAAAGACGGGGGCAATCTGGGATATTGGGGCAAGGGTGCCATGGTGCCCGAATATGAGGCCGCCGCCATGAAACTGGAGCCCATGCAACTCAGCGACATCATCGAGTCGCCTTTTGGCTTTCACCTCATCCAACTGCTGGAAAAGCGGGGCAATGAATACAACTCCCGGCATATCCTCATCAAACCCGAAGCAGGAGAGGAAGAACTGACCCTGTTGTTTCAAAAACTGGATTCCATCCGGACGGCCCTGAAAAACGACAGCCTGAACTTTGAAAAGGCGGTCAGCAAATTTTCGGAAGACAAGGAAACCAAGCAATCGGGCGGATTTTTCTCTGACCCTCAAACCGGAGTCAACCGCATTCCGACTGAAAATCTGGACCCCGGAATATTTTTTACCATCGATACCCTGAAGCCGGGCGATTACACCAAAACATTGCCCTACAAAACCCAGGACGGCAAAAAAGGGGGAAGGTTTTTGTATTTCAAATCCAAAATACTGCCCCACGAAGCCAACCTGAAGCAGGATTATCCCAAAATTCAGTCGGCAGCTCTGGAAAAAAAGAAAGCAGAATCGATAAAAAACTGGTTTAAGAAAACCAAGTCAGAAGTATTCATCAGCCGCGACAAAGAATTTGCCGACTGTGATATCCTGAAGGAAGAAGATTTTTAAACAACACGACGCAGAAACAAAGATGATGTGGAAAGATGACGGCGAAGCAGCACAGGCCCTGAATGCAGCTTTCGGGCAATTGCAGTCTGAAATCGGAAAGGTGGTGATCGGACAGGACAAAGTGGTAAAGTCCCTGCTCATTTCCATTTTCTCTCAGGGGCACAGTTTGCTTGTAGGCGTACCGGGGTTGGCCAAAACCCTTCTGATTCAAACCGTTTCGCAAGCTCTGGACCTCAGCTTCAACCGAATTCAGTTTACACCCGACCTTATGCCCTCCGATATTGTGGGTTCGGAAACCATGGACCAAAACCGCAATTTCAAATTTTTGCAGGGGCCGATTTTTGCCAACATCATCCTGGCAGACGAAATCAACCGTACGCCTCCAAAAACGCAGGCGGCCCTGCTGGAATCGATGCAGGAATATGCGGTCACCGTTGCCGGACAGAAATATCCTTTGGAAAAGCCCTTCTTTGTGCTGGCTACCCAAAACCCCATAGAACAGGAAGGCACCTATCCCCTGCCCGAAGCACAGCTCGACCGGTTTATGTTCAATCTGAAGGTGGGCTATCCTGCTTTTGAGGAAGAAGTGAAAATTGTTCAGGCCACCACCTCCGATGCCAAACCGGAGGTGCGCAAGGTGATGGGCAAGGATGAAATCATTGCTTTTCAGCAATTGGTAAGGCGCGTTCCGGTCACGCAGAATGTAGCCGAATATGCAGTTCGGCTGGCTTCCAAAACGAGACCCGGCACGCCCGGGGCAGCGCAGGAGGCCAACGATTACCTGGAATGGGGTGCAGGTCCGCGGGCTTCCCAAAATCTGGTGCTGGCCGCCAAGTGCCATTCTCTGATGGCAGGAAAATACTCGCCGGATATAGAGGATGTAAGGGCTGTGGCACACGAAGTGCTGCGACACCGGATTGTGCGCAACTTCAAAGCCGAAGCCGAAGGCCATACGGTAGAAGACATCATCAACAAACTGATGTAATCCACTGAAAAATAATTTGTTGTGAATAAATCGCATCTGAAATATTTCGGCCTCAGCCTGCTGGTCATTCTTGTGGACCAGATAACCAAACTGCTGGTCCATTTCAATATGGACTACGGCCTGCCCGGACAAATCCTGATTTTTGACAACTGGTTCAAACTGCATTACACCCTCAATCCGGGCATGGCCTTCGGGATCGAGTTGGGCTCGGATTACGGCAAACTCATGCTCAGCGGGTTCAGGTTGCTGGCTATGGGCGGAATTGCCTACTACTTGTACCGCATTATTTCACAAAAAATGCCGGCCGGCTACCTCATTTGTATTGCCCTCATCCTCGGAGGTGCTGCCGGCAATCTGGTGGACTCGGTTTTTTACGGGGTGCTCCTGAACAATGCACCCGAAGGCAGTCCCTCGCCCTGGTTTCACGGACAGGTAGTGGATATGTTGTACATTGATATCTGGGAAGGCTTTCTCCCCGAATGGATTCCTTTTGCAGGCGGACAGTATTATGCTTTCTGGCCCATATTCAATGTAGCAGATGCCACCATATTCTGCTCAGTTTTCACCCTGCTGATTTTTCAGCACCGCTGGGTGGCAGAAAAAACTGCCGCAGATCCGGAGACTTGAAGGCATCTCTCCTTGCCCTCCTGCAGTTCCCCGTTTGGCCATTTACCCGAATTGCCATAATATTGCAGCCGGATTTGGTTTCTGAAGGCCAGGCATCGGTCTTCGGAATGAAAAGGGAATCAGGTGAAAGACCTGAGCTGTACCCGCAACTGTAAGGAAATCAAAACCATCCCGGCCCTCTCTTGCCACTGTCGCGCCGAAAGGCGGATGGGAAGGCCGCCGGTGATGTTCCAAGTCAGGAGACCTGCCAATTCGCAAATAGTTCGTGCATTTTCGGGAAGAAAAATGCCGGAGCAAATTTTAGGATGGAAACTCATTATTTGGTTCCTGCTACCCGCAGTTTGGCTTCGGGCATTTTGCTTTCTGCTTTGTTCAGAAAAAGTTGAAGCAAAAAAGGCTGATTATTTTCTTTTTGTTTGGCCTGGCTCCTGCAGCCGGAGCCCAGGAAAGGGCTATGGACCTGCCGCAGGTTTCGGTATCAGCCGCCAAATCTTCAATTCCTGAAGACACGGCAGCATTGCTGCAATCAGACCGGGCCGACCACGGCAACCGCGGGCTGCTGCAACTTCTGGAGCAAAAATCCTCTGTATACCTCCGCAACTACGGCCCTGCCCATTCTTCGGGCATCTCGGTCCGGGGCACCGCCCCAGTGCATACACAGCTGGTTTGGCGCGACCTTCCCTTGAATCACAGCATGCTGGGAATGAGCGATTTGAGTCTTATTTCGGGACCCATTCTGCAACAAGCCAGGCTTAGGGAAGGGGGGCCCTGTCAGGCGGCGGTTTCCGATAACTTCGGGGGCATCATTTTTCTGGGAAATTCACTGCCGGGGAAAAATTCCCTGCTGGCCGGCAGCAGTGCAGGGAGTTTCGGAAACCTGCAAAATTGGTTTTCGGCCTCAGCAAAACGGAACCGCCTGAGCGCTCAAATCAATGCCTGGTACCATGCGGCAGACAACAATTTTCCATTTCTGAAAGAAGGCGAATGGAAAACCACCCAACACGCCCGGAGAAAAAGTGCAGGTACGGAATCACAGCTGGGCCTGCAGATTTCTGATCGCTGGAAATGGTCTGGTGCCCTTTGGCTGCAGCAAACCGACAGACAAATCCCTGCCGCCCTGTATCAGGGCCGCTCAGAGGCGGTGCAGCTCGACAAATCACTGAGGACCAGCCAAAACCTAGAATACGAAAAAAACAACACCCGGATCAAAGGAGGATATGGTTTCAGCTCCGAATTCCTGCGCTTTGTCGATCCTGTGGCTGAACTGCACTCAGAAAGCACTGTAAAACAGCACTTTGCCTGGCTCAACTGGGACCAGAAATGGAAAAAAATCCGGCTCTACACCCGGGCATGGGCAAATCGGGCAAGTGCGGAAACCCGGAACTATTCCCGAACCGCCGTCCTCACCCGGCTGGCACTGCAGCAGGGACTGGAAATAGAACTCAGCCCGAGGCTTGCCCTGGCCCTGTCGAACCGCAGCGAACGGTACCGGTATGCACCGTCGGCCAGAGAGGGGCTGGCTTTTCAGCCCTCGGCTACACTCAGTTTTGTACATCCGCTTGCGGGCCGGCTCAGCAGCGGATTTCACAGAAAAATGCGCTTGCCCGGCCTCAACGACTTGTTCTGGAATCCCGGAGGCAACCCCAATCTGAAGCCGGAAAAAGGCTGGAATGCGGAACTCCATTGGGAAAAAAGCCTCCTTAACCACGGAGCATTTGTGTGGCAAGCAGAGACCAAAGGCTATCTGTCTGAAATTGATGACTACATTTTATGGCTGCCCCGGGGCTGGATGTGGTCACCCAAAAATACGGGACCCGTAAGCATCCGGGGCCTGGAGGCAGGAAATTCTTTGGAATGGAAGCAGGGCAAGCTGTCCATCCGCCTGAAAAACCAGGTTCATTTCTGCCAATCGCAAAACAGTCGCCCACGCTTTGAAGGCGATGCCGCTGCAGGAAAACAAATGCCCTATGTGCCTGTTTTTCAGGCGGGTAATCAACTGGAGGTCCGGTACAAAAGCACCTTGGTGCTGCTTTGGCATCAGTTTACAGGAAGCAGGGCCGCCGATGTGGCCGGCATCCAAAACCTGCCCGCTTTTCACCTGCTCAACATCAGGGCAGAAACGGGAATGGCAGCAGGAAAACACTGCCGTATCTTGTTTTTTGCAGAGTGCCGCAATATGGCCGCTGCGCAATACCAGATGATGCCGGGCTTTCCCATGCCGGACAGACAATTTCAGGCCGGCATCCAAACCGAATTCCATTAATCTTTTGTATAATTTATGAAGCACAAACTCCTTATCTTCTCACTCCTCCTCAGCACCGCAAAAGCCGGTGCACAAAACATGGCTACTTTTGAAGAAGTCAGTCTGGGTACCGGAGGCTACTACAATGGCTCCGATCTGTCGGGCGGATTTTCTTCCGGCAATCTGTTTTTTCGAAACCGCTTCGATACGCAATTCAGTTCCTGGAGCGGATTTGCGGTTTCCGACCGAAACGATACCCTCACGGCCGGCTTTTCGAATCAATACAGCTGCTATGCCGGCTCTGGTTCGGGGGGAAGCGCCCGGTTTGGCCTTGCCTATATTTTTGGCCCTGCCGTAATGAAAACCGGCACAGGTGTACCCTTCCGGATTACTTCCTTTCGCTACAGCAACACCACCTACGCTGCCCTGAGCATGAAAAACGGGGATGCATTTAGCAAAAAATTCGGGGGCCCCGGCGGCAATGACCCCGATTTTTTCAGGATACGGGTGTACAACCACTACCAGGGACAGGTAAACGACAGCACCGATGTATATCTGGCCGATTACCGGTTTGCCGATAATACCCAGGACTATATTGTGAAGCCATGGCGTACGGCCAGCCTCAATTTCAGCACACCGGCCGATTCGCTGAGTTTTATTCTGCAAAGCAGCGACAACGGCACATTCGGGATGAATACGCCTGCCTATTTTTGTATAGATAATGTTGAATATCAAAGCCCTTTATCAGCAGAAACCCGCATTTCGGCCAGCGTACCGGCATTTCCCAATCCTTTCAGAAAAAGCTTCCGGATACAGATGAAGCCCGGCCATAACTTTGAAATTTTTGATGCTCAGGGCAAAAGTACCCCCTTT
>CANHCT010000145.1 GCA_947459175.1 Hymenobacteraceae bacterium | reverse complement strand
AGAAGATGAAAATCACCGTTTACACGGGGTAACCTTTTGGAAAAAAAGTCATATCCCTTTTTGCCTATGCAGAGAATCGTTACTTCTTTTCCCGCAAAGTCGTGGTGATACAGATTGGAAACCAGTTTGGTAATGTTCGAATTGAAGGCCCCGCACAAGCCTCTGTCGGAGGTAATGCAAACCAAAAGGATTTTATTGGCCTCCCTGTTTGCGATAAAAGGGCTTTCAAAATCAGATCCGGCGGATGCAGAGAGATTTTGCAGCAATGCGGTCAGTTTGTTGGAATAGGGACGCATCTGAACAATGCCGTCCTGGGCTTTCCTCAGTTTTGCCGCTGCCACCATTTTCATGGCTTTGGTGATCTGCTGGGTGGAAAGCACCGACTGGATTCTGCCTCTGACCTCTTTTAAATTTGCCATTTCAAGTTAAATCCTTTGAAACCGGTTGGTGAAATCAAGCATTGAAGTGAGAGGCTGTTTCTCTGGCCACCTTTTTCAATACATCTGTTTGTTCGGAGTCCAGTTTACCTTTGCGCAAGGCCTCCAGCGTATCCTTGTGCGAAGCAGTCAGGGCAGAACAGAAAGCCTTTTCAAAATCCTTTACTTTGCTTACCGGGACAGAATCCATAAGCCCATTGGTGCTCACATAGATAGTGGCAACCTGCAGCTCTACTGCAACCGGTGAATACTGCGCCTGCTTCAGCATTTCCTGATTTCTCTTTCCTCTTTCGATGGTGAGTTTGGTAGCAGGGTCAAGGTCGGAACCGAACTTGGCGAATGCCTCAAGTTCCCGGAACTGTGCCTGATCGAGTTTCAGGGTACCGGCTACTTTCTTCATCGATTTGATCTGGGCATTTCCTCCCACACGGGATACTGATATACCCACGTTGATGGCGGGACGGATACCGGAGTTAAAGAGGTTGGTTTCCAGGAATATCTGACCATCGGTAATCGAAATCACATTGGTTGGGATATAAGCCGAAACATCACCTGCCTGGGTTTCGATGATGGGAAGTGCGGTAAGCGAACCACCACCTTTCACCAAAGGACGGATGCTTTCGGGCAAATCGTTCATGGCGCTGGCAATCGAGTCGTTCGCATTGATTTTTGCAGCTCTTTCCAGCAGGCGGCTGTGCAGATAAAATACATCTCCCGGGAAAGCTTCGCGGCCCGGTGGACGGCGGAGCAGAAGCGATACCTCACGGTAAGCTACCGCCTGCTTCGAAAGGTCGTCGTAAACAACCAAAGCCGGCTTGCCGGTATCCCGGAAGAATTCTCCGATGGATGCCCCGGTAAAGGGAGCAAAAAATTGCATGGGAGCCGGGTCAGCAGCACTGGCCACCACCACAATGGTGTAGGGGAGGGCACCGCCTTTTTCAAGGGCGTTTACCACCTGTGCCACAGTAGAAGCTTTTTGGCCTACGGCAACATAAATGCAATATACAGGCTCTCCTTTGTCGTAAAATTCTTTTTGATTGATGATGGTATCCAGGGCTACAGCGGTTTTCCCTGTCTGACGGTCACCAATGATAAGCTCCCTTTGACCGCGGCCAATCGGTATCATGGCATCGATGGCTTTAATACCGGTTTGAAGAGGCTCATTTACAGGCTGACGGTAGATTACGCCGGGAGCTTTCCGCTCCAGAGGCATTTCATAGAGTTCGCCTTCCAGTTTCCCTTTTCCGTCAATGGGATTGCCGAGACCATCTACAACCCGGCCGCACATGCCATAGCCTGCTTTTACGGAGGCAATTTTTCCGGTTCTTTTTACAGTATCTCCTTCTTTTACAAGGGATGAATCTCCAAAAAGTACAGCTCCGACATTGTCTTCTTCCAGGTTAAGTACAAGCCCGGTAAGTCCGTGAGGAAAAGAAAGCAATTCTCCCGACTGGGCTTGAGTAAGACCGTATACACGGGCTACACCATCTCCAACCTGAAGCACTGTTCCTGTTTCCTGAAGTTCGGCATCGGTCTTTGCGCCTGCCAGTTGCTCTCTCAAAATTGCGGATATTTCATCCGGTCTGATATCTGCCATATCTTAAATTTTACGCTGAATTGTTCTCTTAAAAGTCAATTTTAGGAACATAGCTGTAATCCAGTATCTGTTCCCTGATTTTTGAAAGATTTGTTTTTACTGAAGCATCCCACTCCAGGTCGTGTACCCGGAGAATGTACCCTCCGATGAGAGAAGGATCAACTTTTTCTGTTATTTCTACTTTGCCTCCGGCCATTTTTTCGGCTTGCAGGCCAATCTGGCTGCGGAGTTCCGGACTCAGGGATACTGCCGAAATGATTTCGCAGTCGCTGATGCCCTTTTGTCTTTTGTCTTCCTGAATATAGGCTTTGGCAATTTCGGTGAGGTCTTTTTCTCTGCCTTTGGCTACCACAAGGCGAATAAAGGCCTGCGTGATATTTTGAAAACTCTTGCCGAAAATCCCGTCCAGAATGCTTTGCTTCTTGCTGCCCTGGATGATGGGACTCTTAATGGTGAGGTCCAGTGCCCGGTTTTCTTTCAATGTTTTTTGGTAAGTAACCATGTCGGCCAGAACGGCTTCTGCACTGCCCTGGCTGCGGGCAAGAGAATACAGCGACTTGGCGTAACGGGCGGCAACTTTCGAATGGGACATGAGACTGATTTCCGTTACTTAGTTGCGTGATGATGGATTTGCAATCAGGTCCTGAATCAAATCTTTCTGAGCGGCATCCGTGGAAAGATTCTTTCTGATTACCTTTTCTGCGATGTGCAGGGATGTATCAGCTAAATAGTTTTTCAGTTCGGCCAAGGCCGCTTCTTTCGATGTTTCGATTTCTTCCCTTGCAATCTGAATCAGTGCAGCGGCCTCTTTACCGGAGCGCTCCTTTGCTTCCTGAATGATGGCAGAAGCAGTGTGTTGGGCTTCAGCCAGCATTTTGTCTCTTTCTTTTCTGGCCTCGGCAAGCAGTTTTTCATTGTCTGCCTTTAGTGAAGTCATTTCTTCTTTGGCTTTTTTTGCTTCTGAAAGGGCTTGCTCAATGCTTTCTTCCCTTTCCTTCAAACCGGAAATGATGGGCTTCCAGGCAAATTTGGAAAGGACAATCAGTACGCAAAGGAAGGTGAGGATTTGCCAGAAAAGAAGGCCGAAATCAGGGGTTACTAAATTCATGTTGTTGTGATAAAATCAATTTCATGATAAAAAAAACAGCCCCGGTCCAACCGACCGGGGCTTTATTCAATTATTTGTTCATGATCAGGAAGCAGATAACGGCTGCGAAAAGGGCTACCCCTTCAATCAGCGCTGCTGCTACGATCATGGCACCTTGAATTTTTCCGGAAGCTTCTGGTTGACGGGCAATGCCTTCTACAGCAGAACCACCAATTCTTCCGATGCCCAGACCTGCACCCAGCGTAACAAGACCTGCACCGATACCAGCGCCCATAATATCAAAACGGGCTACTTCCAATAATAAAGCGAAAATTGTGCTTAACATGATTGAATTATTAAAACGAAAATTGAAAAAAAGAGATTAATGGTGATCGTCATGATGTTCATGCTCTGCTACTGCCTGTCCGAAGTACATGGCCGAAAGCAATGTAAAAACATAAGCTTGCAGAATGGCAACAAACAATTCCAGCAAACTCATAACGGTAGAAAATATCGTTGCGGCCACACCCACCATCCAGCTTTGGAAGATAAAGGTGAGACCCAGAAGACTCAAAATGATAACATGGCCCGCTGTAATGTTGGCAAACAAACGAATCATCAATGAAAATGGTTTGGAAAATATGCCGACCAGTTCCACAGGCAACATGATGGGTCGCAGCCACATAGGAATTCCCGGAGTCCACAAAATGTGCATCCAATAATCTTTATTTCCTGAAAATACTGTGATGATCAGGGTGATGAGGGCAAGAGAAAAGGTGACGGCTATGTTGCCGGTCAGGTTGGCACCACCGGGAAGAAGACCCAACAAGTTGTTGATCCATATAAAAAAGAATACCGTAAGCAGGTAGGGGAGAAAGCGCTCGTGTTTTTTGCCGATGTTGGGTACGGCAATTTCATCCCGGATAAAAACGATGATGGGTTCGAAAAAGGATTGGATGCCTTTCGGCGCCTGACCTTTGCGATTTTTGTATGATTTGGCAATGCTGAAAAACACCCCGAACAATATCAGCACACTTAGGAAAAGCGATGCCACATTTTTGGTGATGGATACATTGGTAAAAGACCGCCCTTCGGTAGATACGATTTTACCGTCGTGGTCTGTTGTATATCCATTGTATACAGGCTGCGGCTCCAGCTCATTGTGTTTTTTCAAATTGGCAAAAGAAAAAATCTCCAAACCGCGGTCTTCTGAATAAAGAATGACAGGCAAATCAATGCTGAGGTGGGTATGACCAATGGTGGCAAAATGCCATTCGTGGGCATCACCGATGTGGTGAAAAATTAAATGAGAAATATCGAATTTTTCCTCGGTCGCATGGGCTTCATCTGAAGCTTTTGCAACTAAACCAAGACCCAACGACAGCGCGACGAAAAGTGATAAAATCTTGGCTTTGAGTATATTAGTCTTCATTCAGGCTTCCTTTCTCTCGAATCGGGGCGCAATATAGAGAGAAACCTTTTGATTTCAAGAATTTCAAAAATCAAATAAATCAGGATGAAAATAAATGCGCCCTCATTCTGCGGTCCGAAGTCCTTCAGCAGATACACCAGCAGAATAGTAAGCGACATCATCATTTTGATGACCATGCTCAGCAAAAAAATCATCAGCGGGGGTTGTTCGGTTAAAGCGGCCAGTTTTCCGGAAAGCCAGATATTGAAAAGGAATATACAGCTGAGCCAGGGCAGAAAAAACCGCAGTCCGGCTCCGGCAAAACCCGACATTGCGGCCTTGTCCTGAATGAGAAACAAAATACCGCCCATCATCAGGGCAGCGGAAATCAGATTGAGGTATCCCCGGAACATGCGGCAAAGAAATAGCCGGTATGCGGATTAAAAAAGGACGGCTTACCGGTTGATGATTTTAAATATTTCGCTCGTTCTGCCTTTTCCTGTCTTGAGCAGCAGAATGCCGGCCGGCAGATTTTTAAGGTCCAGGTGCCAGCTGCCTTCGCTTCCCTGCTGAAGGCGATAAGCGGATTTTTCTATGGTTTTCCCCATTAAATCCCTGATTTCCAGTTCCTCAGGATGGAAATCTGACATCAAACCCCGGATGATAAATTCGCCCCTTCCGGGATTCGGATACACAAGAAGGGCATTTTCGTTTCTATTATGAATGTCCATACCCGTAAGTTGGTAGGCTTTTCTCATCAGGCCGGTGGCATTGATTTTGCCGAAACCCCAGGAACTGTTTCCGCCTGCGGGAATCAGCCCGGTGAAATTATCCTGAAGGCTGGTTTCGGATAGCCAGTTTTTGAGGGTAACCGGGTCGAGCTGGGGATATTGCTCCATCAGCAGGGCCACGATGCCGCTTGTCATCGGGGCGGCCATGGAGGTGCCGGCGGCCATCGCATACGAATAGGTCCTGCTGTTTTTGGGAGAAACATATTTTGCAACCACCGAGGCATAATCGGCTCCCAAATTGAGGTAGTCGGGGTCGTAGGAAGATACCGAAGAAGCCAAAGCCAAACCCGGTGCAGCCACATCAGGCTTTATTTTTCCGTTGGCTGTGGGACCGATGCTGGAAAAAAGCGCCAGTCTCCCGCGGGTATAACCCGAATAGCTTTGGGTTTGGTTTGAAACATTCACAAAACTGGTTTTGGTGTTGTAGGCAGCAACAGCTATGGCGTTTTTGGTGCTGACCAAATCTCCGGTGGTGTAAAGTGCATCCCCGTCTTTGGCCCATGCATACGAGTAA
The DNA here is from genome assembly GCA_947459175.1 of Hymenobacteraceae bacterium. Taxonomy (GTDB): domain Bacteria; phylum Bacteroidota; class Bacteroidia; order Cytophagales; family Flexibacteraceae; genus CAMDMI01. The sequence goes on along the minus strand of CANHCT010000145.1, from coordinate 572 downwards.
CGGGTGAAGGTTCCGTAGTAGCCCGAGGTTTTGACCACAATACCGTTCCACATATGAACGGTGCCAGCCGTCGATTTTATAGATATGCAAATCCGGTCGGTGATGCGGCTCAGGAACTGGAGAAACATGTGGGGCTTTTGGTTGAATTCCTGTGCCAGTCCGGTGGCGGTAATGAATAAGGTATCGTTGTTGCTGCCCTTCAGTGCGATTTGCCGGGTCTGCCCGTCGAGTTCCAGCCAGGGAGATTCGGTGAGCCGGGTATTGGCCGAATAGAGGCTGAATTGGACCCGGAATGTATTTCCGGTATCTCCCCAGATGTCGGTGAGCAGTTTTTTGGGGCTGATGGCAGGCAGGGAAACAAAAGTGTGGGCAAGGGTATCGGCTGCCGTGAAGGTTTTGGAAAAGTGGATTTTGTTTTGACCGTTGTTTCCGCCCGAAACCACGAATATTTTGCCCGGTCCTACCAGATTGTTGCATGCCTGAGAAAAAAGGGAACTTCCGTCGCGTGGGCCCATGGGACAGCCCCAGCTCAGATTGGCCACAGCGGGCTTTCCTGCCTGGGCGGCATGGTT
>CANHCT010000144.1 GCA_947459175.1 Hymenobacteraceae bacterium | reverse complement strand
AACTTTTACCTCCACCAATAATCTTGCCGGAGGCAGCAGTCCGCAATACGCCTGGTTCAAAAACTTAACACAGATTGCCGGTCAAACTTCCGGTACTTTGGTTATCAATAACCTATTGTCAACTGATTCGGTTCGCCTCAGGTTAACAGTTTCCGGGAATTGCCTTACTTCCAATCAGGTTTTCTCAAAAGGAAAAAAGGTAACCATCATCAACTTGCTTGTCAATGCCGGCTTGGATACCGCTGTATGCGCTACTGCACAGGCCCAGTTGTCCGGAACGCCTCCCGGTGGAAGCTGGTCGGGCCCCGGGGTGAATGCAGGCGGTGCTTTTCAGTCCGCGAATGTCGGATCAGTAAATCTGCTTTACTCGTATTCAGCCTTCGGATGTTTGAAAACGGATATTCGGGCGGTCAATGTATTGTCCAATCCGCAGGCCGCCTATACGGTAAATGGCAATGTCCTCACTGCCGGTACCGCTGCATCATATCAATGGTTTAAAAACGGGTTGCCTGTTTCGGGTGCTAATTCAGCCTCTTACACCATTACCGAAACAGCCGAATATTGCGTGGAAGTAACCTATGCCAACGGATGCAAATCCAAAAGTGCCTGTACGCAGCAGGTGTTTGTTTCGGCCGGCGATCTCCTTGAAAATTCCGGTCTTCAGGTTTATCCCAATCCCGTGCTTGATTTGTTGAATGTAAAGCTTGAAAGCCAGCGGATAAGCAGGATTGTGATTTATAACAATCTGGGAAGTCTGGTGTATGAGCTCGAACCCAATGAAAATCCAGAGATTTTGTCCATTTCTACCTCAGGTCTGGCTCATGGCATTTACCATGTAATGGTTTGGTCCGGGGACCAGAAAAAACTGAAAGGAATTTTTGTGAAGAAATAGGGAAGCACCCAAATTTTTCTCAATATCTTTTTGTTTTCAGGATTACAATCAGTTTACGGGACGGCAGGAAATTTAGATTCCGGCAGGGAATTGATTTGTCCAATCTGGGTTTGGAATGTTTATTTGAACCGGAAAAAATCCGAAAAAAAACAATTCTCCTTTTTTTGGCTTTTTTGAATATCTTTTTTGGCTTCTAAAATTAAATTCATGAAAAAATACCTCCTCACTTTTTTAATTGGATCTATTTGGGTTTCTTCTTTTTCGCAAGATATTGATCATCAGTCAAATATATTGTCTGATATTAAAATTTACCCCTTTGCCGAATCCCTTCAGGCCAAAAATCCGGCAGAGTTTTCCACAGAAAAAATACCTGCCACTGACATTGCCGACGGATATTATTTCCGATTGGTACAGTTTCGTACCCATCCCGGTGCAGCGGCCTGGCAAAAATTGACGGACTTAGGCATCAAACGAGAAGGGTACATTCCTGAGCGTGCCTGGATTCTGGCCATTCCCCAAAACTTTAACAAAACGGAATTGCTTGCCTTCGCACCGGAAAAGGTGCTGAAGTATGTGCAGCGCAATAAAATCAACCGCGAACTTTTTCTTTGGCAAACTCAAAACAGCAGTTCTGAAAAGGATGTTGATATTCAGGTGGTTGCCTACAAGGCAGTATCCAATCAAACGGTAACGGAAACTTTGAAGAGGTACGCAAATATCCTGAAAAGCGGCCCGGCGGGTTCCACCACTATCGTTCGTATAAAAGCCGGCCGGATCAGTGAACTGGCCAATTTGCCTTTTGTGAAAATCTTGGAACTTGATCCGGGAGTGCCTGTAAAAGACGATACCCCCGGAAAAAGTTTGCACCGCAGCAATGCCATCAATGTAGAATATGCAGGCGGAATGAAGTACAATGGAAAAGGAGTGGCCATCAGTCTGGCCGACGATGGAAACATTGGTCCGCACATCGATTTCAAGGGTCGTCTCAGGGATTTGACGGCCACCAATCAGGGTACCCACGGAGACATGTGCTCCGGCATTGCAGTGGGAGCCGGCAATCTGGATCCTCGCTATCGGGGAATGGCCGACGGAGCGTTTTTGAATCTTTTTGATATCGGAAGCTACCCTCAAATCAACAATGCAGTTCAGAATTTCAATAATTTCGGTTCTGTTATCACCTCTACCAGCTATTCACAAGGGTGCAATTCTTACACATCCACCACACAGGATGGTGATGATAAGTTGCTGGATAACAGTATGCTGAATTTTGTTTTTTCGGGTGGAAACAATGGTTCGGGAAATTGCGGGTATGGTGCAGGTTCCGGGTGGGGAAACATTACCGGAGGCTACAAGGTAGGAAAAAATGTAATCGCAGTCGGCAATACCAATGCCAGCGGAGTCCTGGAAACATCCAGCTCCCGAGGTCCTGCCCCGGATGGCAGAATTAAGCCTGATATTTGTGCCAATGGGGCAAATCAAATGTCTACAGACGAAGATTATACATACAGCCCCGGAGGCGGAACCAGCGCCGCCTGTCCCGGAATTGCCGGAATTACGGCTCAATTGTATCAGGCCTGGAGAGAGTTAAAAAATGAAGCCAATCCCAACGGGGGCCTCATTAAGGCCATTTTGCTAAATACAGCAGATGACCGCGGTCGTACAGGTCCTGATTTTGAATTTGGCTGGGGGATGGTGAATGCCCGCAGGGCAGAAAAAACCATTGAAGAAAATCGCTACAGGACGGGAAATGTAAGTCAGGGGGATTCTGTCGTGTTTCCGATTGCCATTCCGGCCGGAACCCTTCAGGCAAAAATTATGGTGTATTGGACCGATCCTGCAGGTGATCCTACCTCAACGGTTTCACTTGTCAACAATCTGGATGCCAGGCTGAAAGCAGGCTCCGGCCAGGTTTTCCTTCCATGGGTCCTCAATTCGTCTCCCGATGTCACTTCTTTGACTTCACCCGCAACAAAGGGGATAGATGACCTCAATAACATGGAGCAGATCAGTGTAGAGTCACCAGCCGCCGGTACCTATCAATTGGTTGTCCGCGGAAAATCCGTTCCACTGGGACCCCAAAAGTTTTTTGTGGTGTATCAGTTTGAGTCTTCCGCTGTCAAGCTTACCTATCCCATCGGCGGCGAGGGAATGGTTCCCGGTGAAACAGAGATCATTCGCTGGGATGCTTTCGGAACCACCAATCCATTTCAACTCGCATACTCTGCTGACAGCGGGGCCACCTGGGTCAGTATTTCTTCCAGCCAGGCCGGAGCCAACCGTCAGTTCAGCTGGACAATACCCACCACAGTAAATTCAGGTCGTGTTTTGATGCGTTTGGTCAGAGGTGCTGATACCAGTTACACGGAAAGAACCTTTACCATTACCCGCCTTCCCTCAAATATCCGGGTACAGAAAGCTTGTATTGATTCTGTTACCCTTGCATGGAATGCCGTATCAGGTGCAAGCCGGTACGAAGTAAGCCGGTTGGGTAATCAGTATATGGATTCGGTTACCACTGTAACTGGCTTGACGGCCACCATACCCTATAATGTTTCTGCAACAGAGTGGTTTTCGGTGAGGGCAGTAATGTCAAACGGGCAGAAGGGCAGAAGGGCTACTGCAATCCGGAAGTTTGCGGGTTTGGTGGGCTGCGCTATTCCCAATGACCTGTCGGTTTCTCGGCTTCTTTCTCCAAGACCCCAGACCACATATCCCTGTCCCTCTTTCTCTAATCATCCCGTTCGGGTAATGGTCAGAAACAGGGGAACGGCTCCTGTTTCAAACTTTACAGTATTATTTAAATTGGGCAACAACTCTACTGTCAGTCAGTCGGTAACCAATGCATTGGCCCCCGGCGATTCGGTTGAAGTGTCCTTTTCTCAAGGCATAAATCTGGCAGCTTCTACCAATTACAATATCGCTTCCTGGGTGCAGACGCAGGGAGACCTTAATGTGATCAACGATTCGGTTAAAACCACTTTTCGGACTACTCCCGCTTCTTCGGCGTCCCTCACCCAGAATTTCCAGTTAACCCTTTTTCCTCCTTCGGGTTGGGAAAATCAAAATCCTGACAACGGAAGAACATGGGTAAGGAGCACCTCCGTTCAAGGTCCTTTGGGCTTTTCCACCAATACGGCCCTTATGGATAACTTTGGATACCTTACAACCGGCTCAAGGGATATCCTCACCACCCCCCTGACCGATTTTGCAGGTATCGCTAATCCATCGCTGATTTTTGACATTGCCTATGCCACAGGGACCAGCCGGAATGATTCTTTGGAAATATTGGCTTCTACAGATTGCGGAGCTTCCTTTTTGCCAGCCGGATATAAAAAAGGCGGCCTTTTGCTTTCTACCGTTGGTGCAAGGAGTGTTCGGTTTATTCCGGCCGGTTCAACCGAATGGCGGACAGATACACTATCTTTCCCTTCCTTCTCCAATCAGAAGGTCATTTACCGGTTTGTGAACATCAACAGAGGGGGCAATTCTCTGTATATTGATAATATCCGCTCTGCCAACCTTCCCGTTTCTGCCCTTGGTTTATCAAAAGCAGAATCAGAACTCCGGATTTTTCCTAATCCTGCAGGTCGAACCCTGACTTTCGGTACCCCTTTTGGAAATACGGCCATTGAATGGGAAATTTTTGGTACCGATGGCAGAATCATGGCGTCCGGAAAATCCGGGTCTGAAGACAGAATGCATACTTTGGAACTGTCCGTTCCCTCGGGATTGTACTGGCTTCGGGTTAAAGATGCCGGCGGAATGCAGGCTGCTGCCAGATTTGTGAAGGAATAGTATCAAATTGGGGAAGATTGGGCCGCCATCTGTAAGCCAGATGCGGTGTTGCATTCCCATCTTTTTGTGAACCTGATCGCGGTTCCGATGCAGAATTTGTGGCCAAGTTAAGGTTACTGAATCAACAGGAGAAACCCAAGCGGGGTGATTTCATGACGAACAGTAAGGGCCGAGTAACCCACATCACCTGGGTTTGCGGGAAAGATTTTTTCCCAGCCTGCCGGGGAAAAAACAAAATGTAAGGCATGTAAGTCAATGGCTTAATGGCTAATGGATTCAAGCAGCCTCCCGGGTCGAACCCCCTTTCATATTTGGTGGCGCTGAGTATCCACTGCGCAAGAATCAGAAAAGATGGAATCTTTTATTTGTCTTGTTTCATTTTAATCTGTGCATATTTCAAAAAAAAATTGAGATTTGCATACTTAATTCCAATCTAAAACTTGCTCAGTTCTCGATGTACCTGGAAAGAAATGCCACAGCATCAATAAGGCAATGTATTGAAAACTTCCCTGTTACTGCCCTGGTAGGGCCGCGGCAGTGTGGGAAATCCACCTTGGCAAGGCATGTGCTGCAACATCTTTCTCATCCATCCATCCTGCTTGATTTGGAAAGACCCTCCGATCTTCAGAAGCTGGAGAATGCAGAATGGTTTTTTTCCAGGCAGAAAGACAAAATCATCTGCATAGATGAAGTTCAGCGCAAACCGGAATTGTTTCCGCTCATCCGCAGCCTGACGGATGAATGGAACAGGCCGGCCTGCTTTGTTTTGCTTGGATCCGCTTCCCGTGACCTCCTGAAGCAAAGTTCAGAATCTCTGGCGGGCCGGATTGTTTATAAAAATCTAAGTCCTTTTTTTTGGAATGAGGTATCTGCGCTATTTTCCCTTGAAGATTTCATGCTTCGCGGTGGCTTTCCACGCAGTCTCCTGGCTCGGAATGATGCCATTTCTTTTGAGTGGCGGCTGAGTTTCATCTCCACTTTTCTGGAACGCGATCTGCTGCAATGGCTGAATTTCAAACCGGTCACCATGCATCGCCTATGGCGGATGCTGGCTCACCTGAATGGCCAGACCGTCAATTTCTCCATGCTTGGAAAAGCACTGGGTGTTAGCAATCAGACCATCCGAAACTACATCGATTTGCTAAAAGGTACCTTTATGCTGGAAGTGCTGGAACCCTATACGGCCAATTCCGGAAAAAGACTGGTAAAGGCACCAAAGGTTTATATTTCCGATTCCGGAATTGCTGCCGCCCTTCTTAATCTATCCACTTTTGAGGAATTATCCGGAAGTCCTGCCATCGGCGCCATCTGGGAACAAATGGTATTGCAGCAGATAAAAGGCAGCTTTCCGGAGGCCGAGTGCTTTTTTTATCGAACGGCAGGCGGGGCAGAAATCGATTTTCTCATCCGGCTGAAATCGAAACTCTTCGCCGTGGAATGCAAAGCAGGCTATTCTCCAGCCTTATCTAAAGGAAATCATCAGTCCATTGCCGACACCAAACCCGACCACAGCTTCGTAGTTTTTCCAGGCGCCTCCGGCTGGTCCATCCAAAAAGGCATTGATGCGGTTGCACTTTCTGAACTTTGCGGAGAAATGCAAAAGCATCTTTAGGCTGGAACCTGCGTGAACAATTCCGGGAACGGGTAAAGGAAAATGGTTCATCGACTTGACTTGGGTCTGGAGTCCCTGCATTATTGGTAGTCTGAAGGGGTCCGGTTGTGCCTCAAAACTATGGACAGATGAAAGTTGAAGAAACAGTACCAAAAGAAAATTTGTATTGGCAGTTTACTCAAGGCAGGTTTTGTCTATTTGTAATTATGAATATCGGGGATAATTGCAGAGAACTGAAGCAGGCACTTTTGCCCTTCTTCGGAAATAATTT
>CANHCT010000143.1 GCA_947459175.1 Hymenobacteraceae bacterium | reverse complement strand
ATATTATCTTTCTACAAATGCAGGGCCTGTTTTTTTAGATTCAGGGGATGTTGTCAAAATTCTGCCATCGGATACCCTCATCTACACTTTTCTGGTGAGAATCGAAGCATATTGCGATACAACAGACTTTGTTTCACTCAATGTAAAAGTTAAGAACTGCTGCTCAGGTCCTCCCAATACAAGTGCATGGACAAAACCCAAAGGCGATGATTCTCCATGTAAAGGAACCATACAGGGATATCGGCTTCCTTCTATTCCCAATTCCGATAGTATAGTATGGTCGGTACCTTCAGGATACACGATTGTAACTGGTCAGGGTTCAGATTCTATAAATGTGGAAATACCAAATTCTGCTGCTCCCGGAGCTATTTGTGCGAAAGCGGTTAATCATTGTGGATCCAGTGCCGTGGTTTGTCTCCCGATTACTTTTAGACTTATTGCACCCAGCTTTTCGTTGTCAAGCGGAACATATGCCAATCCTCAAATGGTAACCATTTCCAAAGCAAACGAAGGAGGGTTGATTTATTACTCTACCACCGGTAATTACCCTGTACCTGGTACTTCTTTCACCAAACTTTATTCAGGTCCTTTTTCGGTATTGTCAACCAGTACCATCAGGGCAATCATCGTTAAAGATTGTGTTCCAAATTCGCCGGCTGCGGTGCTCAATTTAAATATTACCAATCCAGGTATTGTATCCAAACCAACCATTCTTCCGGGAACAGGAATATACGGACCCTCTCAAACAGTAACACTTAACTGCGAAACTACAGGTGCCAAAATTTATTATACCACTTCCGGTAACAACCCCTTAATCGGAGCCAGTTTTACCAAACTATACACCGGACCTTTTACATTACAATTTTCGGCTACAGTCAGAGCGATAGGGGTTAAAACCGGGTTGCTTTCTTCTGGCGTTGCAGTATCTTATATCACCATTACAAGCCCGGCATCCAATACAGCTACACCTGTTATCAGTCCGGCTACCGGTTCATTCCCGGGTCCGCAAACAGTTACCATTGGTTGTACTACCCCCGGATCTACCATTTACTATACAACCAATGGAAATGTGCCTGTCGTAGGAACCCCAACCTATTTCACCAAATTATACTCTGGTCCTTTTGTTATCAATCAAAGCACCACCATTCGGGCAATTGCTACCGCTACGGGATTTTTTAATTCAGGTGTTTCTGTGTCTGTACTTACACTTCCACCACCAAGGCAATCAACTGATTTTGAATATCTTGATAATGAGAAAGAAACATTTGTCAGAGTAATGCCCAATCCATCTTCAAATGGAATATTCAAATTTGAATGGGGTAACAATGAGAAATGTGCTACCCGGTTGGAGATTAGAATGGCTGATGGAAAAAGTATTCTTTCAGAATCGATACCGGAGAATCAATCCAGTTATCAGGCTGATCTCAGTAAATTCCCCTCAGGGATTTATTTTGTCCAAATTTTATCAGGCAAAAAAAAATCAGTTTTACACATCTCAAAATTATGACCTCCAATTTGCCGGGATGATGATCGAATTCGAATTCATCATCCCACGGTGAATAGCAACAAGAGTGGGGACTCTACTATAAAATATGCAAGATTCAATACCTGTTTTTATCACCGGGACATCTGAAAAACCAGCTGATCATTAGCCACAAGCCCAAAGGAGTGGCACTATTGGTAAAAGACAGAAAAAAAAGTTCAAGTGCCCATGGGCACGAAAAATTTTCTGCGGCCGGATTGCTAAAGTTTCAAAATTTTGTCCACTTGAACTATGTTAATTCTTTGTAACAATCTCATTTTAAGTCCAAAACGACATTATCAGCAGTCCCTGCTTAATTAACAATTAGCGGCCAGATTTTTTCCGGGCAATAAAAAAGGCCTCCGGAAATGAGGCCTTTTTTATTGATTTGAGGAGAATGATTACTGCCCCTGCCCGGCCGAAAATGCCGGCTCGCCATCAAAGGTATACAGATTTTCAGTTTTGATGATTTCATAACCTGCATCTAAAACGGCTTTCATGATGCTCATCGCGTCAGCGTATTGGCTGGGTTTATAAACTTCTGATTTAAAGCGACACCTCCAATGGTCAGCACAGAAAGTTTCAGGAAATCCATTGGGATAGACTTTAACTCCGCGATTGGTAATCATATTCAATTCCATATTCCCGGCCTTGATATCCTTTAGTTTTGCCCCCATAACATTGGCATCACGGTTGTCAGAATATACAAATACATCAATACCAACCAATTCCCTTTTTACTTCGGGTCTGGGTTTCAGTTTAATCTGGAAATTATCGGCTTTGGCACCGCTGTAATTCACGGCCGGAAGGGTGGCGGGCTGCATGCCCATTCTTGCGATTACGGCATCTGCAAATTCGTTGGTTCCTACTTTTTCCTTGCTCGTACCTTCCTTGAATATATCATAGGTATGGACTCCGTCTTCCAGCGTTTTCAGCCATGCATTTTGTACCCTGGCTGCCACATCGGCCTGGCCTATGTGAACCAGCATCTGCACAGCACCCAAAAGCAGACCGCTTGGGTTGGCCATATTTTGTCCGGCCCTTCTCGGAGCCGAACCGTGGATGGCCTCAAACATGGCAAAACCATCCCCGATGTTGGCCGATCCGGCAAGTCCCACCGAGCCGGTAATCTGTGCCGCCACATCAGAAAGGATGTCGCCATAAAGATTTGGCATCACTATCACATCAAAAGCTTCCGGTGTGTCGGCAAGCTTTGCAGCTCCGATGTCCACAATCCAATGCTCTTTTTCAATGTCCGGATATTCTTCCCCGATTTCATCAAACATCTTATGAAACAGACCATCGGTCATTTTCATGATGTTGTCTTTGGTAAAGCAGGTTACTTTCTTCCGTCCGTAGGCTTTGGCATATTCAAAGGCATACCGAACGATTTTTTCAGTCCCCGGTCTTGAAATAAGCTTCAGGCATTGCACCACTTCCGGTGTCTGCTGGTGCTCGATTCCGGCATAGAGGTCTTCTTCATTTTCCCTTACGATGACCACATCCATAATCGGATGCTTGGTTTTTACATAAGGATGATAGGAAATGCAGGGACGCACATTGGCATACAAGCCAAGTACTTTCCGGGTGGTAACATTCAAACTTTTGAATCCGCCGCCCTGAGGAGTGGTGATGGGGGCTTTCAGGAATACTTTAGTTCTTCTGAGCGAGTCCCATGAGGAAGGTTCAATTCCGGCAGGATTTCCGGCCATGTAAACTTTCTCCCCGATTTCTATGGTTTCGATTTCAAGGGCCGCTCCGGCTGCCTGAATGATTTTCAGGGTGGCGGCCATAATTTCAGGCCCGATTCCATCGCCATTGGCCACGGTAATCGGTACAGGTTTTCTCCCGTTGGAGGCAAGCGCAGAGGCTTGAGAATTGGCATTTGCTGTTTCCATTCTTTATGAAATTTCGGCAAAAATCCATACCAATTTTCAATGCAGAAAATCCTGATGGTTTTTTTATCGGCCGGGGAATAAAAAAACTGAATTGGAAACCAATAAAATATTGATTATCAGATTATTGTAAAAATAATTTAATTAAACAAATTCTGAAGTCCGATTGGCCAGACGCCTACAGTTTGCGGGTGAATGTGGAAACATTGCCCGCATGGTCGCTCACCACCAGCTTAAATTCTCCTTTCATAGGTTTTTGCCAGGGCCATGGGTCGGCATACAGAAGATGCTGTTTTTTATCCCAGACCATCAATATCCATTCCCCGTTCAGGTAAGCATCCATTTTGTGCAGGCCGGAGAGGTTGTCGTATACATTGAATTTGGCCCATGATTCATTGCAGATGCCCGTCTTGATGAGCGGCGGCGTGGTGTCCTTCAGGGTTTTGAACCGTCCCAGGTATTTGGAATTGAAAAAGAGGTTTCCGTTTCGCCTCTCCGTGTAAAGCGATTTGTTGAAGGTGCCGCTCATTGCCTCGGCATAGGCACGGTATCGAGCTGAATCGGCCCCCGGGCAGGCTGCGCAAGTTTGGGAAATGGTGGCCATACCGGTAAGTGGAATCAGGGATGAATTGATGCGAACCAGGTCTTTTTCTTCTTTTTTGGCTTCCAGATACAGGGTATCGAAAAGAATGCCGGGCGGAATGGTAATGCCAACTCCGGGAAGTGAAAAACTGCCGCCTTCTGCAGGGCTTACACCCGCTACAAAGCTGAAAACAATTTTTGCCTTATCGGTCAGTACGGCGGAGTCGGGAAGAATCCTGCGCAAATCGTGCAGAAAAATTCGCTCCGTAGCCGTTGCATAAGCAGGGGAGAGGGGCCGGGCATTTCCGTCTTTGTACAGTGCAATGGCCTCTGATTCAGTTCCTTTTCCATTAGATGAAATTATCAGGGTATTGTCCAATATATCGTATTTCAACTTTTTGGCCGGCTCTGCCGGAGGAAGAACGGGTACTTTGGCCGCGGCACCCTTCAACTTGATTTTGCAAATTCTCTTGTTGCCATACACATCCCAAAGGTGAATTTCCGCCAGACTTATTTTTCCCGGAGGAATCGAGATTTTGCCTTTTTGGTCGCGGGGCATAAATCCCGATTGAAAATATCCGTCGGGGCTGTAGAGCTTTTGAAATTTTTCTCCGCTTAGTCTGAAATGCCGGTAATTGATCAGCTGATTGACATGGTTGGTTTTTTCATGAGGAAACTGCTGAAGGTTATGAAAGTAAACCAGTTTGCCGTCGATGTACATTTCAATGCAGTAGATTCCTCCGTTGGATGTACCGTTGTTGATTCTGTCTCTGGCTTTGATTTCCAGACCCAAGGTGCCGCTTACCTCCGGAAGGGAGGTGGCGATAAATTCTTTACCGGCTTCTTTCACCAGAATCTCTGTGCGCTCAAATTTTCCGTTGATACGGGTCTGAATGTCAAGCGGATAAAGGGCCAGTTTGTCTACCACCGGCGACAGATTATCTTTGATTTCTTCAAATCCGAAGGACAGCGGATTGTAGGTAATGCCGGCGGTATCACGGATTTCGAAATGAAGGTGCGGCCCGCGGCTGCTGCCTGTATTGCCGGAGATGGCCACAGTATCGCCTTGATTTACACGAAAGACATCTTTTCTGAAGTTAAGGTCGATCTCAAAGGTTTTGAGTTCGTACTGCTGTCGCTTTACATAATCGTGCAGGGGCCGGGCAAGGGATTCCAAATGGGCATACACCGTTACAAATCCATCGGGATGGGTGATGAACAGGGTATTTCCGTAGCCCTCGCCAGCCATGAAAACCCTGGAAACATATCCTTCTTTGGCTGCATAAACCGGAACACCCGAAGCCCAGCCTGTCCGGATGTCCAGGCCTCCGTGAAAATGATTGGACCTGATTTCACCCATATTTCCGGTCAGCGATCCGGGCTTTCCCGGATTGATAGGGAAGAGGAAATTGCCCTTTTTTGAAAGGGGATATTTTTTGCTGTTCCCTGCCTGACAAAGTGCAGGAAGCAAACACAAGAGGCTGAAAATGAAATGCCCCGAAAGCCTTTTGAGCATTTATTTGATGAAAAAATCCAGCATTTTCCTGCCCTGAAGATAGCCTTCCAGATGGTCCCCGACCTGAACTTTGGCTACACCTTCCGGGGTTCCGGTAAATACCAGATCGCCCGGCTTCACAGTGAAATATTGAGACAAATAGGATAAGATTTCAGGAATACTGAAAATCATATGGGAGGTTTGGCCTTGCTGGCGGTTTTCACCGTTTACATCCAGGCGGAATTCCAGATTTTGGGCATCGCCGGTTTCCTCTTTGGGCAAAAACACGGAAACCGGGGCCGATTGGTTAAATGCTTTGGCGATTTCCCATGGCAATCCTTTGCTTTTCAACCGGGACTGAATATCCCGGGCAGTAAAATCGATACCGAGCCCGACTGCATCGTAATATTGCTGGGCCAGCTCTGGCTGAATGTACTTTCCTTCTTTGCAGATGCGCAAAACCACTTCCACCTCATGGTGCATATCCTGCGTAAATTCAGGATGATAAACGGGTTCGTTGTTTTTTACCAAAGCCGTTTCGGGCTTGAGAAAGATGACCGGTGCCTCCGGTTTTTCATTTTTAAGCTCTTGAATATGAGCGGCATAATTCCTTCCTACGCAAAAAATTTTCATACCTGAAATGCCGGACAAAAATATTTCCAGCACCAAATGTAGCAAAACCTATTTTTGCCTTTGGCAATCTCCTGATTTTATGAAAAGAATATACAAATTCTGGCTTGTAAGCCTGCTTTTGGTTCCCGGTCTTTTTTCCTGTGCCTACCACTATCAGGAAGAAGAAGAAAAAATAGGTCCGGAACCACCCGCCTGCGATACGGCCAAAGTTTTTGTTTACGCTGATGTAAGCCCGATTTTTGATTCCAAGTGTAAATCCTGCCATGAAGGCGGTGACCCGGATTTGAGCGATTATACCACCTACAAAACCTATATTTCCGCTAACCGGGCAAAATTTGAAGCAGCAATTCAATTTACCGGAAATCACCCTATGCCTAAAGGAGGACCAAAATTGGAGGATGCGGATATCTGCAAGATTCTTTCCTGGATAAACAAAGGAGTAAAACCTTAATTTTCAAGATTTTATGAGAAAAAAATTTTCTGCATTCCTCGCTTTGTTTCTGTTTT
>CANHCT010000142.1 GCA_947459175.1 Hymenobacteraceae bacterium | reverse complement strand
GGCCGGGTCGAAGAATCATTGGACTGGTGCCGGCCAGGCAATAGCGGGTATTTCGAACCAGCACGGGCACAATGGGCACACCCGATTCTATACTCAGGCGAAAAGCCCCAGACTCGAAGGGCATAAAAGGACCATCGGTTTTGTTCGTTCTTCCTTCGGGAAAAATCACCAAACTTCCTCCTGAATTTAGGTAGTCTTTCATATCGGCCATGGCCTTTTGGCGGCTTGCAGAACTGCGGCGGTCTACGGGCAGGGTAATCCAGCGGCAGAGGTGACCAAATACCGGGCCTCTGGTCAGTTCAATTTTAGCCAAAGGAAGCGCAAATCGCTTGAGCATCAAATAGATGGCAGGTGTATCCAACAATGAATTGTGGTTGGATACAATGATGGCCGGTCCCCCGGGCCACTGCGTTTGTGCACGGCGGCTTCCCCTATGGTAAAACCAAATTCCAAACAGATAAAAGGAGGAAGCCCAGACCTTCATGCCCATCAGTTTTATCCTTTCGGCACTCCGGACAGGCAGCAAAAAATGGGACATACCGATGAAAGGAAAAACCAGCACCATAGCCATTCCGAAAATAAAGAAGCCGGTGTAGAGATAAGTTTTTTGAATGAACCTTTTCAATGTAAAATTTCAGAAATCAATACTCATTATCAATACAATACCCGAAGGCAGGCAATCCGGTTGCCATTCCCGGCGGCGTGTTCTGAGCGGCAATAATAGTTCAACAGGCATTTTTTTTCTACTTTTGCAACGGCAGTTAGTACGACCAGCTCCCTTTGACTCCCCCAGGGCAGGAATGCAGCAAGGGTAAAAGGTTGTAGCGGTGCGATATTAACTGCCTTTTTTATTTTTTCTCCGCTTCATTTATTTTCAATTCTCCTGTATAACGGAGCAATTGGATTTCTAATATCCGGGCCTGAAACCGGGCCTGAAGCAAACGGTTTTTTGCAGCTGTAAGCTGAAATTCAGCATTTTTCAACTCCAGACTGCCCGATTGCCCCAAAGCAAACCGCTCCCGGATGATTCCTGCATTTTCCATGGCCAGAGCGATGGTGCGGTTCTCAGTTTCTATGGTCTCCAATTGTATCTCTGTGTTCTGCACCAGCCGCCAAACCTGAGCGAGTATCCTGTTTTCGATGGACTTGAGCTGCAGGTTCCTGATTTCCAAATCTATATTGCCGATTTTCACCAGCCGGGCTACGGAGGTCCCCTGAAAAAGCGGCATAGAAAAAGTAAGGCCGATGCCGGGGCCGTAGCTGCGGTTGAAAAGCGCAAAGCCGGCCTGATTCCGTGTTTGAGCAAAATTAAAGGCAGAGTTCAGTGTGATTTGGGGCAAAGCCCTGGTTTTCAATTGTTTTACATTGAGTCTTGCAATCTCAAGATTTTGTTTTTGATACCGGATCTGCATATTCTGGCCCATTACTTTGGCCTTCAGCTGCCGGAAGTCTGCAGCATTCACCTCGCCCGGATTTTCCTCCACTTGAAAATCCGTTTCTGCATCCCGGCCCAGCAGCAGATTAAAATTCCCCTTTCGTATTCGGGTTTGTTTTTGCTGTATCCGGATTCGGTTTTGAATCTGGTTGATGTCGATTTGGGCCAAAAGCAAATCGGATTTGGAGCGAAGACCGAGGCGAAGTTGTTCGCTTGCCATTTTCAGACGCTCGGCTACCAGTTTTTCTTCCTCTTCCAGAAGTCGCAGTTCCATGCCTGCCAATACCAATTGATAGAAGGCCGAAGATACCGAATCGCTCAGATTAATGATCAGGTTTTGCCACCTCAGGTCGGCAGCAGTGACTTCGGCGTTTTGCCGCTTTTTTACCACAAACATTTGCCCTCCGTCGTACAGGGTCCAGCTGAGGCTGATGCCGGCATTGAATTGATTGGTACCCACACCGGGCCTGTCCACCACCAAGCCATTGGCAAACCGCTGTTGGATGTCGTTTTGCTGAAAAGCCCTGCCTGTATTTAAATTTAATTCAGGAAGAAATCCCGCATTGCCATAGGTGTTGCTCTCATTGGCCATGTCCAGCTCGGCCTTGGCCGCTTTCACATCCGGGTTGTTTTCGAGGGCAGCGGCAATGGCTTCCTTCAGAGTCAGCAGCGGCTGTGCGCCAAGCGAACCGGCACAAAATATAAGGACAAAGGCGACAAGCAACCTGTTCAAGGACACAAGATTTGGGGACAAATTAAAGGCCATTTTTCGGCTGCACATCAGGCAAACCGGACGGGGTGCATAAATTGCTGCAATTACGGATTTCAATGCCCTGATATTCAATTAAATAATGACAAATGCAGGATATTATTTTCTAAATCCCGATTGCCTTTTCTTTCTTTGCCCTGCGCATTTAAAACCGCAAACCATATGTCGGCTGCCAGACTGGAAACCAAAAGGGTAACTTCCCATACCCTACAGGAAATGAAAAACAGGGGAGAAAAAATTTCCATGCTTACGGCCTACGATTTTTCCATGGCGGGCATTCTCGACGGTGCCGGAGTGGATGTGCTGCTGGTGGGCGATTCGGCATCCAATGTGATGGCCGGCCACGAAACTACCCTTCCCATTACCCTGGACCAGATGATTTACCACGGCGCCTCGGTGGTGCGGGCCATAAAAAGGGCCCTCGTAGTGGTAGATTTGCCTTTCGGCTCCTATCAGGGCAACAGTTCGGAGGCCCTGCGCTCTGCCATCCGCATCATGAAAGAAACGGGGGCACATGCCGTAAAAATGGAAGGCGGTGCCGAGATTAAAGATTCAATTGCCCGAATTCTGAGCGCCGGCGTACCGGTGATGGGCCATCTGGGCCTCACCCCGCAGTCGATTTATAAATTTGGCACCTACACCGTGCGGGCAAGGGAAGAAGCCGAAGCACAAAAACTGCTGGAAGATGCCAAAATTCTGGAAGACTGCGGCTGTTTTGCCCTTGTGCTGGAAAAAATACCCTCGGCCCTGGCCAGAAAAGTGGCCGAAAGCCTTTCCATTCCTGTAATCGGAATCGGGGCCGGCCCCTATGTAGACGGGCAGGTGCTGGTTACCCACGACCTGCTGGGCATCACCAACCAGTTCAAGCCCAGATTTTTACGCAAATATGCCGATTTACATAGCATCATTTCTGATGCCGTTAACCGGTATGTGGAAGATGTAAAGCAAAAAGATTTCCCCAACGAAAAGGAAGCTTACTGAGGCGGGAAACAGGAAGAGGCCGATTTTTTGCAAATCCTTTACACATAAAAAAAAAGCTACCGCAAAAATGAAAAAAGGTCGGCATCTGCCGACCTTCCCATGAGCCTCCTGTCGGGATCGAACCAACGACCTTCCCGATTTTACATCGGGATGCTCTACCGCAAAAATGAAAAAAGGCTGGCTTCTGCCGACCTTCCCAAGAGCCTCCTGTCGGGATCGAACCAACGACCTTCCCGATTTCACATCGGGATGCTCTACCCCAAAAATGAAAAAAGCACCCTGTTTGGTGCTTTTCTTTGAGCCTCCTGTCGGGATCGAACCAACGACCTTCCCGATTTTACATCGGGATGCTCTACCCCAAAAATGAAAAAAGGCCGGTTGAAACCGACCTTCCCATGAGCCTCCTGTCGGGATCGAACCAAGGACCTTCCCGATTTTACATCGGGATGCTCTACCCCAAAAATGAAAAAAGGCCGGTTTGTACCGACCTTCCCATGAGCCTCCTGCCGGAATCGAACCAAGGACCTTCCCGATTTCACATCGGGATGCTCTACCGCAAAAATGAAAAAAGCACCCTGTTTGGTGCTTTTCTTTGAGCCTCCTGTCGGGATCGAACCAACGACCTACTGATTACAAGTCAGTTGCTCTACCAGCTGAGCTAAGGAGGCGAAAACGAAATGCAAATATAGGGCATCGGGCCTTTGGCACAATACTTTCAAAAAAAATGCCGCAATCTTTTTTTTATAATTCCCCGAATACCTGTCTCAGACCCCTTTTCGCTTCACCAAGCGGATGGCATACATCTTGGGCCAGTTCTTACCCGTTACATAGTACAGGCCTTCGTCTGCCCGGTAAGCTATGCCGTTGAGCACATCCTCGTTGCCGGTTTCATCCTCCTTTTTCAGCAGGCCTGATAGATCCAGGTAGGCCAGCACTTTCCCTGTTTCAGGGTCAAATTTTACCAGGGTATCGGTAGTATACTTATTGGCCCATACCCCCCCTTCAGCTGTTTCCAGTTCATTGAGCTGCGAAACCGGACCTTTAGTATCCCACACCTGCGTGTTCTTTTTTGCCTGAAAAGTTCGGGAATCGAGGAAATACAGGCGATTGCTTCCATCCGTCATAATCAGGTCGCCTTTCCAGGAGCTCAGGCCCCAGCCGTCGGTAGCATACGAAAATTCGGTGTACTTTTTCAGGTCCGGAAGGGTGTAAACAAAGCCTTTCTTATTTTGCCAGGTAATCTGATAAAGCCGGTCACCCAAAATGGTGATGCCCTCCCCAAAGTATTCCTGCGAAAGGGAAATTTTCTGAACAGCCTTTCCTGTTTGAGGCTCTATCTGCATCAGGGCCGACTTGCCGTTCAGGCCCGTACCCTCATAGAGTTGGTTGCCTTTCCATTCCAGTCCCTGGGTGAAGGAGCTGGTTTCGTGGGGAAAACTTTTCACCACCTCGAAACTGTAAATGTCGGGCTGCACATCGGAACTAAGAAAGAAAACCTGCGCAGCAGTTTCCATTGCTCTGCCACCTTTCCATGCCTCGGTTTCGAAGCGATGCTCACCACAGCCGGCCCCAGCCGAATTCCAGACAAAACGAAAGGCCGTGGAATCGCTGGTTCCTGCTGCCCCTATCCTTTGGCCATCCATCCGGTACACAATGGAATCGGGAATGCGGCTGGTGTCGGAAAAGGAAAAGGAAAACTCAAGGTCAGACCCGACAGGCCGGGGAGAAAGCAGGGGCCCGAAGCTAAAAAAGGCCCTTTTGCTCATCAGGTCTTCGGGTGCCTCGTTTTTACTGCGCTCAGAATCGCAGCGGCAGGCAGAAAGGCATGCCAAAACCAAAGGCAGAAGGAATGAAAAGGGAAACTTCATAACAAAAATTTCAGGGCCAAATATGTCCTTTCCTTTTTAATCCGGAATTTTGCGGGCCCAAAAAGTTTTCAGTTTTAAAAATATTAATCTTAATTTTCAGTAAATGAACCGATTAGAACTAAAGGTTTCAGATTTTGATTATCACCTGCCGGATTCTTCCATTGCCCGTTTTCCTTTGGAAGAGCGGGATGCCTCAAAATTGCTGGTGTACCGCTCCGGGGAAATATCGCACTACATTTTCCGCGATTTGCCCGGCCTGTTGCCGCCCGATGCCATGCTGGTATTCAACAATACACGGGTGGTTCCGGCACGGCTGCACTTTCAGAAAGAAAGCGGCGCATGGATAGAACTGATGGTGCTGGACAGGGTGTATGATGCTGAAAATGAACAACCGGGATGGGTTTGGTCCTGCATGATCGGCAACAAAAAGAAATGGCACGAAGAAGAAGTGCTGAGCATAAAAAAAACAACGGAAGCCGGGCCCCTCGTGCTGGAAGCCCGCTGGCACAACCGGGAAAAAGACGAAGTCCTGCTTTCCTGGCAACCCCAAAATTCGGGATTTTATGAGGTGCTTTCGCAAATGGGAGAAATGCCCATCCCCCCCTATCTGAACCGCGATGCCGAAGAAAGCGACAAACAAAATTACCAGACTGTGTATGCCAAACAGGAGGGCGCCGTGGCAGCCCCCACCGCCGGCTTGCACTTTACAGAAAGGGTGCTGGACAAGCTGAAAGAAAAACAATTGGCCATGGCCGAGCTGACTCTGCATGTGGGCCTGGGCACCTTCAAACCCATGAAGGCCGACAAGGTTACCGATCACGAAATGCATGCCGAAAAGGTGGTCATTCCCGGGCAGGTATTGGCTCAACTGGCAGCCCACAGCGGCCCGGTTGTGGCAGTCGGCACTACCTCCATCCGCTCACTGGAGACCTTGTACTGGTTGGGTACGCAGTGGCTGGAAACGGGCATTTTTCCCGAATTTCTGGAAACCGATCAGCCCTACCAATGGGCACACCGGAACCCGGACTACAGAACCCTATGCCGCGCACTGGCAGAATGGATGGAAAAAGAAAATCGGGAGGAACTCCGCTTCTCTACTTGCTTATATCTGATGCCGGGATACGAATACAGAATTGTCAAAGGCTTGATTACCAATTTTCATCAGCCAAAATCCACCCTGATGGTATTGGTTTCTTCCTTTATCGGGGACAATTGGAAAAAGGTGTATGAGAGTGCCCTCGAGCATCAATATCGCTTTCTGAGCTACGGCGACAGTTCTTTCCTTATGCCTTAAAATTTTGATTCAAAAGCTTTTGAACTCGACCGGCACCTTCACCGTACTCTCGAAAGCGTAGCCCATCTTGGTGGCCGGTCTCCAGCGGGGCATCGTGCGCACACATTCCAGAGCGGCCTCGTTGCAGGCCTTGTCAAAACCCGAAAGGAGTTTCACCTCCCCTATTTCGCCGTTTTCCTTTACCACAAAGGCAATTTCCACAATGCCTTGTTTATGGCCCTCATCTGGAGATTTGGGATACTTGATGTGGTCTTTGAAATATTGAAACAGCTCAAAAAAGCCGCCCTTGTACGAGGGATCCAGCTCCATGAGGGAGGTAAT
>CANHCT010000141.1 GCA_947459175.1 Hymenobacteraceae bacterium | reverse complement strand
T
The DNA here is from genome assembly GCA_947459175.1 of Hymenobacteraceae bacterium. Lineage (GTDB taxonomy): Bacteria > Bacteroidota > Bacteroidia > Cytophagales > Flexibacteraceae > CAMDMI01. The sequence goes on along the minus strand of CANHCT010000141.1, from coordinate 6,690 downwards.
GATCAGCGGACTGATGGCCCTTCGAAGGCCCGGTGTGAGTGCCTCAAAAATGAAGTGGTTGTATCCTGCTGCCGGGATATTCGGCCTCATCCATGGAATGGGATTTGCCAATACGCTGAAGGCCATGCTGGGCAGGGAACAATCTTTGCTTTTGCCCCTTTTTGGGTTCAATGTCGGCTTGGAGTTGGGTCAGCTGGTGGTGATTCTGGCCTGGGTTTCTCTTTTTGCGGTACTGGGAATCTGGTATAAAAATACGGTGCTCATGGGCCGCATAAGCGGAGTTTTGGCTGTTCTGGGGGCGGTATGGATGATGGCGGATCGATTTTAAGTCGAATACCATCATCTGAATTTCAAATTATTGCTTCCAATAAGCCAAATACAGGAAACTGCAGATTCGGGGTTGCGCCATCATGGCCTTCTTTCCGGTAAGGCAACCTGCCTGCGCACAAGCCGCAGGCAGGAAAATTATTTCATGTTGTGGTACACCTTCTGGACATCGTCGTCCTCTTCCAGTTTCTCCACCAGTTCCAGAATTTCATCTTCCTGGGCCTCGGTCAATCCTTCGGCAAACGATTGGGGAATGCGCTCAATTTCTGAACTGATGAGTTCCAATCCTTTGGCTTCCAGTGCTTTTTGCATCTGGGCATAATCCTGAAAAGCCGTGTAAATGATGATAAGACCTTCTTCAGGATCTGTAAAAAGTTCCTCCAGCCCCGAGTCTATCAGGTCCAGTTCCAGTTCCTCCGGATCCAGGCCCTGCGCTTTGATTTTGAAAACACCCTTTCGGCTGAAGATAAAATCAAGGGAACCGGTTTTGCCCAAAGCGCCGTCGTTTCGGGAAAAAATAGCCCGTATGTTGGCCACGGTCCGGTTGATGTTGTCGGTTGCGGTTTCGCATAATATTGCTACTCCATAAGGGCCATATCCCTCATACACAATCTCTTCGTAGTCTTTTTCCTCCCGGCTGCCTGCTCTTTTTATGGCCGCTTCAATCCGGTCTTTCGGCATGTTTACCCCTTTGGCCGTTTGAATGGCTGCCCTGAGTCTGGGGTTGTTTTCGGGAAATGGCCCGCCCTGCTTTACAGAAATGGCAATCTCTTTTCCCAACCGGCTGAAGGCCTTGGCCATTTTATCAAACCGGGCAAACATTTTGTGCTTTCTCTTCTCAAATATCCTTCCCATGGATCAAAAAAATCTTTCGGCTGCAAATTCATGAAGCCCATTCAATTTACAAAAGAGAAAATGTACTTTCCCTGCATTTCCCTCAGTCGGCAGGAAGCAGGAAGTCTTCCATGGTATCGGGATTTACTACCTTTTGGCTTCCGCCGGGATAGGCATCCAAAAAGCTTTGGGGAAATTTCACTTTCCCTTTTGGGTTCCATTTAAATTCCCAGGCATCAATTTTTCCGCCCGATTCTTCAAGATAATCAATCTCTTGCTGGTTCACTGTCCTCCAGAAAGTGGTATTCACCAGATTTTGATGGTACCAGTTGAATTTCATTCTTTCTGCCATCATGTGGTTTTCCCATAATGCTCCCACATCGTTTCTCAGGGCCAGGGGATTGAAATTTTTTATGATGGAGTTTCGTACGCCATTGTCATAAAAATAGATCTTTTTCGATTTTTTCAATTCGGTTCTCAGATTTCGGCTGAATCCTGAAAGCCGGAATACCACAAAGGCTTTTTCCAAAAGATCGATGTAGCGATCAATGGTTTCCTTGTCTACCCCAACGAGGCGACTAAGTTCCAAAAACGAAACTTCGTGGCCAACCTGCAAGGCCAGGGCCTGAAGCAGTTTTTCAAGAAGCTGTGGTTTCTTTACATTGCCATATTGAAAAACATCTTTATATAAATAGCTGCTGGTCAGTAAATTCAGAATTTCCACTGCCTGATCCGGTTTGTTTACAACTTCGGGATAAGCACCAAAAACCAGTCTCGATTCCAGCAAACGTTTTTCTTCCATTATGCTGGTATCCATGCTCAGTTCTTCAAACGAAAATGGCAACAATCTGAATTCGTATTTCCTGCCTGTCAGGGGTTCGGACAATTTATCTGCCAATTCAAAAGCAGAAGATCCTGAGGCTATTACGGTAATTTCAGGTGCTTCGTCGGCTAAAAGTTTTAAGCCAATTCCTATGTTGGGAATGGTCTGGGCCTCATCGAGAATTAAAACTTTGGCTTTGCCGGCCAATCTTTTCAATTTGGCTGAACTTGGTTTTTCGAATGTCACCTTTACATCGCTTTCGTCGCCGTTAAGCCATACCGAATCCTGCTCTGCTGCCAGAGATTTGAGCAGGGTAGTTTTTCCTGCTTGCCTTGGTCCGAAAAGCAACAGGACCTTGCCTTGTCCCATTCTGGACTTCATGGCATTGAAAATCAGTCGGTTAATCATGATTTGGCGATACTTTTTTGCAAAATTAAGGAAAAATTCAGAATTTAAACCGAAAAAATCGGCCTATTTCTTCGGGCTAACTCGCCAAATTCGGCCTTTTTTTTCGGTTTGGAGGTTTTCGATTCCAATTTAGTCTTTGGTAAAACCGAAAAAATCGGCCTGTTTCTTCGGGTGAACTCACCAGATTCGGCCTTTTTTTTCGGTTTGGAGATTTCAGATTCCAATTTGGCTTTAAGTAAAACCGAAAAATTCGGCCTAATTCTTCGGGTAAACTCACCAGATTCGGCCTTTTTTTTCGGTTTGGATAGAACCTGAAGGCAGTTGAAAAAATAAAAAAGCCATTCCCGCTTCCGGAAATGGCTTTTGATCAGGGCAATACTATTCTTTAGGCTGTTTCTAAAACGCCGTCCAGAATTTCATTCAATCTTCGCTCTTTGCGACCAACCCAGTCTTTCTTGTGGTAGGCATAGCCGGCAATGAGGGGCATGGCAATGGTGGCTTCGCTGAATATCATTTGCTCGTACACGGTATCTACCTTCCCCCATGAGCAAGCTTCTTTCAGTGTAGAACCCGAAAGGGCGCCGTCACGCTCATCGGCAACGGTTATCTGAATGGCATACTTATGCATGGGTGCTTCTTTTTCCAGGATGTCGCAGGCCACTACAATGTCCTGAACAAAGTTTTTGGGTACCCCTCCGCCAATCATAAACAGGCCGGATTCCTGATTGGCCAATTTGATTTTGGTGATCTCCAAAAAGTCTTTGGCCGAATCCATGCTCACATGCGATTCGGGATTGTGGAACTGATGGTGCACCAATCCGAATCCGGCAGAGCAATCCGAAAAAGCAGGAACAAAAATGGGAACTCCTTTCTTAAAGCACTGATAGACAATGCTGTCTTCCCGTGTTTCGGTATATTTCGGCTCGTTGGCCAAAAATCTGCCCATTTCCCTGATGAATTCCCGGCTGGAGTGCGGCTTGCGGGGAAGGGAGTTGCAAATATCGCCAATGGTGGCATCGCATATCCTCAGGTCTTCTTCGTCGATAAATGTGTCGTATATGCGGTCGATCATCAGTTCACGAAGTTCCTGATCGTCAATGCCGTAGGGTGTGCCTACATAGTGTTTGAAGCCCAAAGCCTCGAAGAAATCCTGGTCTACGATGTTGGCTCCGGTGGAGACAATGGCATCGACCATGTTGTTTTTTACCAAATCTACAATGACCTGTTTCAGTCCGGCTGAAATCAGGGATCCGGCCAGAGTAAGAAACACTGTGCAGTCTTTGTCTTCCTGCATCATGTTAAAGATTTTGGCACCGCGGGCAAGATTCCGGGCCTGAAAAGCCATGTGTTCCATAGCGTCAACCATGGGCACTACATTGTGCTGCTTGATGTCGATGTGTTGGATGGTTTTTTGCAGCAGTTCTGCTTTGCGTGCGTTCATTTTTATTATTGTATTTAATGAAATTAATTCCAGTTTTTATTTTTCAAATTCTTGGATTTCAGGGCCATGCTGTTGTCTTCATCTCCGAGAGAATAAGCTATTTCCAAATGTTGAATTCCTTTTTCCACATCCCCGTTTTCCAAATAAAACAGACCCAGAAAACGGTTGGCTTCGGCATGCTTCCGCCCAAACCAGGCTGCTTTGCGGGCAATCTGAAAGGCACTATTGTATTCACCCATGGCCTTTAATCCTTTGCTCATCAGCAGATGGGCTTCGGTAATGGTATTGTCCAGTCTCAGGGCTTTTTGGGCATAGAAAACCGCCCTTTCATTTTCACCCTGATAAAGACAAATCTCGCCCAGCATTACCCAGGGTAGAGATTCGAAGGGCCGCTTTTTGTTTCGTAAAGTGAAATAATCCCGGGCGGCTTCCCATTCCCTTAATCTCATCAGTTCGAGACCATTGCGGTAAATCTTTTTTTGCTTTTCCCAAGCCGATTCACCGCCCCCGAAAAGGACACGAATGGCAATGTATAATCCGAAAAAGACAAAGAAAACCGCCGCTTCCACTTGAATTTTGAAAAAAGAATGCAAAAGTACAAAATCATTAAGCAATAAGCTTCAATATTTACAAGGCAAATGGATAAAGATAATTTACCCCTGCTTACCCGGGGACAACTTGCGCTGTACAACGGAACCGACAAGGACCGCATTTGGGTGGCCTACAAGGGATTGGTATACGATGTCACCCGATCAAAGCTTTGGAAAAACGGGAAGCACTACGAACATTGGGCAGGGCAGGACCTTACAGAAGAAATGCAGGATGCACCCCATGCTGATTGGGTCTTTGATAAATTTGATGCCGTCGCCCGTTTATCCTGAGGCGGAATATTATGTATTGTCTCCGGCACATTTTTGGCGGAAAGGTCAAGCAAAACTTGGGAATTATTTCCTTTATAGAATCGAATTGATTACCTCAGAACCAGCCATTTCAAGGATTTTCTTTCGCCTTTTCGGTTGGAAATAACCACGGTGTAGCAACCCGCCGGCAGGGAATCGGACTGCCATTTGCCTGCATTTTCCACCATTACCGGATCTGTCATTTTCCTCCCCAGAGAATTGAAAACTTCGAGCCGGTATTGCTCCCCGGATTTCAAGCCCTGAACCGAAAATCCGTCTTTTCCTTCGCCCGGATTGGGAACAAGTATAGCATTTTCTGTACCGGCAATGCGGGGCTCTGAACCGGCTACAACAAAATTTGTGGCAACCTGAATGTTGTCTACACCGAAGCCGTCCATTTCCGTAAAATCATCAGAAAAAAAGCGAAAACGAATCCACACTTTTTGACCCAGAAAGGGCTGAAGATTCAGATATTCCTTTCTCCATGCAGCTTGCTTGCCGTCCCAAACCGGAATGATGGTGCCGGGGCCTGCCTGCTGCGAAAACGGAGAACTGAAATTGGTTTTATCTGTGCAGACATTGGTCCAGGTGCTTCCGCTATCGGTAGAGATGGATATGGCGGCAAAGTCATAGTTCTGTTCGATATCGAATTTGGTCCATAGGCTCAGTTCTGCAGCCGAATAAATGTTGGGGCGCAAATCAAATGGTCGGATTCGGGTGAGGTACGAGTCCATGCCCGGCTGATAACTTCCTGAAGTTGGCCGCAGGTAGGCAGTACCTTCCTGCTGCCCGTTTGAGGACAGCACCCAGTTTCCCGACCAGCGGGAAAGCTGATCGCAATTTTCTTTCTCCAATATCTGATAGTCGTCTATATAATGCAACAGTGTGTCCTTCCATGAAATCACTCCGTTGCTCACGGTAAGTTCCCAGCGAAGAGATCTGTCCTGTCCGGTTACGGGTGATGGCGCAGGTACAATCAGGCTGTCTGTAACGGCCTGATTAAAAGGCAAATTATTATATGTTTTGCTGAGTATGGGAAGGCCATCGGAGTTGATTCCGAAAGGCTTGAAACTAACTGTGAAGGTGGCCTGGTTGGACACCGAACCTATGCGGGTAATTTTATACCGGATTCTGCTTACCCCCGCAGCAGATTGAGGCGCTGATTTGTGGAACAAACCTGTGGAATCCAATATTTTAACCATCGGATGCAATGCCCTTACAAAAGTCAGATTTTGATGCATCGTTTCCTGGCAGAGTCCGGCAATTTCGTTCTGTAGGGGCCAGAACCAATCGCCTACTTCCGGGGTCATGGCCAGGATTTTGGGCTTTTCCGGTGTGGCAGAATACATGAAGTCGTCTGAGCTTCCGTTGGAGTTGTAATTCAAAACCTGCATGGCGGTGCCGGCGCGGTAGTTGTTTTGCTTTTTCATTTCCCCGGTAAGATTTTTAAAAACCGTGGAGTCCGGTGTTTGCAGGTTGTCGTAGCCCCAGGGATAGATAATCAGGTTGCTGTAGGTATGGTAGTTTTGCGCCATTTTGAAATTCTGCTTTTCGCAAAAAGCCTTCATGGCCCTTGTTTCGGGTTCTGAAAAGGGTATATCGCCCCTGTAGGTATCGTATTCTGTGACAGGGCTCGAGCCAAAATCATCAAAACCCCAATTGTAGCCATAGTTTCGGTTGAGATCTACGCCGAAGGTGCCGTCGCCGTTGTCTCGCCTGTTTTTTCTCCACATGCCGCCTCCGACCGGTGCCTGAACCTGATTGTAGATGTAGCCGTCGGGGTTGAGGCAAGGCACAAAATACAAATCTGTGTTGTCCACCAGGGCTTTGATTTCGGGATTGACGGCATAGTTTTCCAGTAAATACCACATAAAAAACAAAAGTTGGTGCATTCCAACCGGCTCTCTGGCATGGTGAACGGCTGAAAGAAGACCTTGTGGTTCAGAAGGTTCTGAAGT
>CANHCT010000140.1 GCA_947459175.1 Hymenobacteraceae bacterium | reverse complement strand
TTCGCAGGGGCGAACAGCCGAGGTAGAAAAAGTATCGCTCGACATTCTCGACAAAATTGAAAAGCAATTTCCGGGCTATGAGGCCACAAGTGGCCGGTATGCCTCCTTTTATCTGGGCTACATCTACCGGCATTCCTACAAAAAAAATCCGGAGCTCTCGAAGAAATACTTCGACATCTGCCTGCAATTCTGCAACCAAAACAAGGCCTTTGAAACCGGCTATTACTACTATACTCTGCTGAATCTCATGCAAATGTCCATTGCAGAGAAAAACGAACTCTTTGCCACCGAATACGCCGAAAAGTTGCATGAGTATGCCCCCAAAGATCATGTGGCCAGAAAAGAAGCCGATGCCTGGCTGAAGAAACAAAAAGCAAAAGGCAAAAAAAAGAAAGGCGGCTTCTGGGGGATTTTTGGATTTTAAAAAATGCCATATTGCCGGTACATCACATCGGTAAAATGGAAATAGAAAATTCGCCCCTGTACAGTCCCGACCTGGCACCCGTTCCGCCTGCAGAGCGCAATTGGAACAAGTGGAATCTGGCTGCCCTTTGGGTAGGAATGGCCGTTTGCATTCCCACCTACATCCTTGCCTCCTACATGATCCGAAATGGCATTTCATGGCAGATGTCGCTGATTATCATTGGATTGGCCAACCTCGTCATTACCCTACCCATGGTACTCAATGGGCATGCAGGCGTAAAATACGGAATCCCCTTTCCGGTGCTGGGCCGCAGTGCATTCGGCACAAAAGGCATTCACTTTGTGTCCATCATCCGGGCGGTGGTGGCCTGCGGCTGGTTTGGCGTACAAACCTGGGTAGGGGGACTGGCCCTGTATTCCATTTGGAATGCCATCAGCGGACAGAGCGATCCTCCCGGCCTGAATATGGGTGAGTTTGCGGGCTTCGGCATCTTCTGGCTGCTGAACATGTATTTCATTTGGAAAGGCACCGACAGCATCAAATGGCTGGAAGACTGGTCGGCCCCGATTTTGATTCTGATCGGCATCGTTTTGATCGGCTGGGGGTTGAACAAAGCCGGAAGTTTTGAAGCGGTACTCAAGCAGGGTCCGCAGCTGGGCGGCACATCAGCCGAAATGACCTTCAACAAAGAAAAAAGTGAACTCAGCATTCGCCTGCAGCCCCTGCTTGATGCCCGGGGCCGGCCCAAAGCCGACTCGGTGGGATTGTTTTTGGAAGAAAAACAAAACCGGCCTTTGGTGAATTGGAAGAAATGCGAGGCCGGAGAACAGATGGTATTTTCGGCCGGAGACAGCAAAATTCCCCCGGGTGTAGCTGAAGGATTGACCCCCGTTTTCGCTGCCTTCAAAGACAGCAAAGGCCATATATCGGAATTGAAAGTATTGACTTCTGAAAAGAAAAGCACTGAAAGCAAGCTTTGGGATTATGTACTCTGGTTTACTGCCATGGTGGGATTCTGGGCTACCATGTCCATCAGCATTTCCGATATTACCCGATATGCCAAATCTCAGAAAGATCAGATCCAGGGCCAGTTTCTGGGACTGCCCGGCACCATGATTTTTTACTCTTTCGTGGGCATTTTTGTTACCTGCGCTGCCGTACTGGCTTTTGACGATGTGCTGATAGCCGAAGATGCGCCCTGGGACCCCGTGACCCTCGTTTCCAAATTCAACAGCCCGGTGGTGGTGGTTTTTGCCCAGATCGCCATGATCATTGCCACCCTCAGCACCAACATTGCCGCCAATGTCATTGCTCCGGCCAATGCCTTCTCCAATCTGTCTCCGCGGGATATTTCGTTCCGTACAGGGGGCTTCATAGCCGGATTTACGGGCATTGCCATTTGCCCCTGGTGGCTCATGAACGAGATCAGCAGCATCCTCATTTTTGTTTCCGGCCTGCTGGGTCCGGTGCTGGGCATATTGCTCTGCGACTACTTTCTCATTCGCAGAAAACAGCTGGATATCAAGGCCTTGTTTGATGAAAAGGGGGAATATGCCTACCAGGGAACCGGCATTCACGCCAAAGCCATGGCCGCTCTGCTGGCCGGAGTGTTTGCTGCCCTCATCGGATTTTGGGTAGAGTCGCTGGCATTCCTTTACCAGCTTTCGTGGCTCACGGGTTTCGGGGTTTCGTTTTTGGCTTACTACTTCCTTGTGCCCCCGGTGAAGGAAGAAAAAACCTGAGCAATCTCATTTTTTTCCTTGTCCAAAAACAAGGCTTTCTCTCTTTGCCGGGCTTTGCTTTGTTGTATCAAAATCAGAAGCCATGATAAAAGAAGTAAGCGGAGATATATTAATGAGCAAGGCCGATGCCATAGCGCATGGCATTGCCCCGTTCGATCATTTTGAAAACGGACTGGCCCTGAGCCTGAGGGAAGAATGGCCGGCTATGGTTAAAGACTTCCGGCATTATTGCCACCTCGAAAATCCTAAACCCGGATCGGCTTGGTTTTGGGCCGGGGCGGGCGGAAAAAGAATCGTAAATTTAATGACCCAGGAACCTCCCGAAGGACAGAAGCACAGCGGCCATCCGGGAAGGGCCAGCATTTCGCATGTAAGCCACTCTCTGAAAGAACTGGCTAAGATCATCAAATCTGAAAACATAAAAAGTGTGGCTCTTCCCAGACTGGCAACCGGCGTAGGCGGACTGGACTGGAAGGAGGTTAAACCATTGATTGAAAACTATCTGAAGGATTCCGGAGCTGATGTATTTGTCTATTCTGACTATAGAAAAGGACAGGCAGCAGCAGAACATTAAACATTGATTTTTCAACCCTTTTTATTGGACACCCGGCTGCATTTTTTGCACCGGGTGTTTTTTTTGTGGCCAACCGGTTAAAAAAAAATCCCGGCCAATGTGGACCGGGATGGTGGGGATTCCCCTGAGATGACATCAGTTCATAGAAGCCGAAAGCTCCAGCGTGCGGGTAATGAAGTCTGACAGTGCCTGCCCTTCCAACTTATGCTGAGAAAGCAGGGCCAAATCATAGGCCTGACGGGCCATTTTTTTCTTCAGTTCTTCAGACTCCGATTCTACAATCCTCGAAACAAGGGGATGATTGGCATTGATGGTCAGATTCAGGGAACCGGGAAATTCGCCAAACATACCGCCGCGGCCCATGTTCATATCCTTCATGCGCCGCATAAACTCATTCTCGGTCAGCACCACAGGCAGTTCGTCCTGGTTCATGGGCTCTACCTGCAAGCTCACAGCCTTCGAGTTCACCGCCAACTCAAATACCGATTTCAGCTTTTCCTTTTGCTCAGGTGTGAGCAAATCCAAAGCAGGCTCGCCCTTGTCAATCAGTTTTTGCATGGTATCGGAATCCACCCGCTTCAAACTGGCTTTTTCCAGAATACGCTCCAAATACCCAAGATAATGGCTGTCAATAATCTGATCCATGAGCAATACACTGTAGCCTTTCGACTTGGCCTGTTCTACATACAGCGATTGCTTCATGGCATCGGTGGTGTAGAGTAAAACCAATTGCTCATTTTTATCGGTTTGGTTGTCTTTTATTTTTTCCTTGTATTCGTCTATCGTAAAATACTGACCTTCAATATCTTTAAGCAAGGAGAAGTTTCGGGCTTTTTCGGCAAACTTGTCTTCTGAGATCTGTCCGTATTTTACAAACAGGCCAATGGAGTTCCATTTTTCTTCGAATGCATTGCGGTCCTGCACAAAAAGGTCGTTGAGTTTATCGGCTACTTTTTTGGTGATATGGCTGTTGATTTTCTTCACATTTCCATCGGCCTGCAGGTAAGAGCGGCTCACATTCAATGGGATATCGGGCGAATCCAACACACCCTGAAGCAGCATAAGAAACTCAGGCACCACATCTTTTACCTCGTCGGTAATGAAAACCTGTCGGCTGTAGAGTTGAATTTTGTCCCGAACCGGCTCCAGCTCGTTTTTGATCTGGGGGAAATACAATATCCCAGTCAGATTAAAGGGATAGTCGACATTGAGATGAATCCAGAAAAGCGGGTCGGGATTATAGGGATAGAGCTCTTTGTAAAAAGCCAGGTAATCCTCATCTTTCAGTTCAGAAGGCTGCCGTGTCCAGAGCGGGCTGGTATTGTTGATTTTTTCTTCGCCCATCAGCACATCCACGGGCAAAAATTTGCCGTATTTTTTAAGGATGGTTTTGAGCCTGTATTCATCCAGAAACTCTTCCGAATCTTCGGCAATGTGGAGGATAATGTCGGTTCCCCTTTCGGTCCGTGAGCCGGGGAGAATTTCAAACTCGGTATTGCCGTCGCAAACCCAATTGGCGGGGGCAGCCCCTTCCTGATGGCTCAAGGTCTGGATTTCTACTTTGCGGGCCACCATAAAAGAGGAGTAAAAACCGAGACCAAAATTTCCGATGATTTGCTGGCCGGGCTCATTCTGTCCTTTGTATTTTTCAAGAAATTCGGCCGCACCCGAAAAGGCAATCTGGTTGATGTATTTTTTGATTTCATCTGCCGTCATGCCCAGCCCGTTGTCGGAGATGGTGATGGTTTTGGCATCCTTATCAAACTGAACGCGGACTTTCAATTCACCCAGCTCACCCTGAAATTCACCGAGTTGCGCCAGTTTTTTCAATTTCTGACAGGCATCGACGCCGTTGGAAACCAACTCCCTGAGAAATATCTCATGGTCGGAGTACAGAAATTTTTTGATGATGGGAAAGATGTTTTCGGTATGGATGGATATGGTTCCTTTTTCCTGGATCATAGTGTTCAAAAAGAAAAAATGATGATACTGCCGGAAACTCAAAAACCAGGCCGCCCGATGAAAATTGACAAATTGACAGAATGGCCTTTGCCCGGTTCAGGGAAAAGTCAGGCAAACGCGGGTGCCGCGGCCCTTTTCGGATTGAATGTTCATAAGAATCTGGTGGAAGTCAAAGATCTTTTTTGAAACCGTAAGGCCGATTCCGAAACCTTCGAGCGAGCGCACATCTGCGGAGCGGTAAAAAGGCTGAGTACAAAGATTCAGCTCCTCCGGACCCATCCCGATTCCATGGTCTTCGACCACAAGCTGCCAATGATTGGATCGTCTTTCAATAGAAACTGCAACAGGCTTTTTTTCAGAGTATTTACAAGCATTGTCAATCAGGTTGGAAATGGCAATTTCCAACAGGCCGGGGCTTCCCTGAATCAGAATTTCTTCCTGCATATTCTCCGGCAGATGAACTTCAACTTGCGCATTGGTTTTGCTTTTGGACAAATTTTCTACTAAATCCAGCACCATTTCGTCGAGGCGCAGCAATTCGTTTCGGGCTTTGATTTGTTCGGCACTTGCCTGAGAAAGTTGCAGAAGACTATTGACAATGAGTTTCAGCCGGGTGGCATCGGCATGAATGGCCTTCAGCACATGTTGATAATCCAATATTTCTCTGTCCTTCATCAGGGCAATCTCGGCTTGCCCGATCATAGCCGCTATGGGATTGCGGAGCTCATGCGAGGCATTACTTACAAATGCCGACTGACTGGTGAATGCATCTTCCAGACGGTTGAGCATCAGATTAAAGGTAGCTGAAAGCTGGGCAATTTCGTCCTTGTTGTCTTCATATTTTACCCGCTCATACAGGTTTTGTGCCGAAATGGTATTGACCTGATTGATAACCGATTGAATGGGCTTAAGGGCGTTTTTTGCAAGCAATTGCCCGGCCAACACTGAAAATATCAGAAAAACAAAAAAGCTCAAAATCATGGATTGAAGCATGTAATTCAGCTTACTCAGGCCAACAATATCAATGGCCGAAGCCACTAAAAAGTATTCAACTCCGGAAAATTTGAGCTTTGTTCCCAGAATCATACGGTCCCCGGTTTCCCGGTAGGACTTGCCGGATTGCATAAGCAACCGGGCCATTTCTTTGTCTACCCGAAACGAGTCTTCAGAAAAAGAATACCGGACATTGAATTTTTTATCGAATAGATAAACGGCCTCACCCGGCAGTACCTGCTGATAAACAACTTCCAGACTGTCGAAGTCAAGCTGAAGCTGAGAAGGACCCTCCAGGTGGGTTCCCACGATGGCTATGGCCCTGGATTTCAGTCGGTCGTAGAATGAATCTTTAGCAAACTGATACGCCAGATAATAATTAAAGGCCAGCACCGCCAGCATCAGAAGGCCCACCAAAAGGGTGAACCGAAGGGTAAGTTTCCGGCGGATTTCCAAGGTTACATCATTCTGAGCGCAACACATAGCCGACCCCTACCACGGTATGAATCAGCTTTGGCTCAAAACTACGGTCAATTTTGTTTCGGAGGTAATTTACATACACATCCACCACATTGGTGCCGGTATCAAAATTGATGTCCCAAACATTTTCGGCAATCTCCAGGCGGTTTAATACGCGGTTTTTATTTTCAAGCAATACCTGCAATAGTCGAAACTCTCTGGCTGTCAGGGTAATATCCTTGCCATCCCGGACTACCTTGTGGTTGGCAATATCCATGGTGAGATTGGCAGCGGTCAGATTGGGCGGCGGAGTAAAATGTGACATTCGTCTCTCCACGACCCTGATTCTTGCAGTAAGCTCCGAAAACTGGAACGGCTTGACGAGATAATCATCGGCCCCGGAATCAAGACCGGCCACTTTATCATGGGTTTGGCCAAGAGAGGTCAGAAGAATGATGGGCATCCGGGGATGAAGTTCCTTGAATTCATGGCAAAGTTTCATGCCGTTGCCATCGGGCAAAATTACGTCCATCACAAGGAGATCAAACTTATCGGTGGCCACATGGACTTTTGCAGTTCGGGCATCCAATGCCATTTCTACC
>CANHCT010000139.1 GCA_947459175.1 Hymenobacteraceae bacterium | reverse complement strand
GCATCGAGCCAGGCAATATCCGAAATCACCAGATTCAGGAAGCCTTTCACCACATTGAAACTTTCTACCACCGGGCTGTGGTTGATCAGATATTCGCCTGCCATCTGCCCGATTTGCTCGGGCCCTTTGCCCAGAACTTTGGTAAACGGAAAACAAACAAGGGTGAGATCGCCTTCGAATTCGGCTTTGGTGGGCTGCAGGGCGATTTTGGGAATTTGCTGATCTGATAGACCAAAACTTTCCAGGGCCTTGACTATCAGGCCTTCCAATTCGTTTTCCAAAGGTTTCATTTCAATAAAAAAAAGGCCTCAAATATAGGTGCAGGAATGGAATGGCTTCGGGATAATACCAAAACAAAGCATCAGAAAGACAGAGGGTCCCCCGGAAATCTGCCGGCTTGGCTGCATTTTTTATCCCGTATGCAAGGCCTTTTCAGGCAGGAAGGTAGCGGTGGTCGAGGGCAAAGTTATCGGGATATTTGGGATAGGCATCTTTGTAAAAAGCCATTATTTCCCGCATGTCGGCCTCCATATCGTCGCCGGGCCACAAGATTTTTCCTATACCGGCTACCTTGTTTTTATAATCCAGATAACCCAGGGCGATGGGAACACCGGCTTTTTTTGCGACATGATAAAAGCCTGTTTTCCAGGTATCATTTCGTGCACGGGTTCCTTCGGGCGTAACCAAAATGGCCAGCTCCTTGTATCGGGAAAACAAATCGGCCATGGCATCGACATACGAAAAATGGTCGGACCTTTCTTCTTTGGAATGCTGCCGGTCGATGGGAATTGCACCCAAGGCAATCATCAGGGAACCCATCACGCTTTGGGTCCATTCTTTTTTGATGGTAAAGCGGACCGGAATATCCAGCACCTCAAAAGCAGATCTGGCGATGACAAAATCCCAGTTGGAGGTATGGGGTGCGGCCACCACCACGCAGCGGTGACATTCGCCTTTCAGCCTGTCGTCCACCTTCCAACCCAGCACCAGGATGATGATTTTTCCCCAGATTTTAAAAATGGCTTTCTTCATGATTTCAATGCTTTCAGGCTCAGATCCAGACTTTTATAGGAATAGGTAAGCGAACCGACGGAGATAAAATCCACACCGGTTTGGGCAATATCCAGCACGGTATCGAGGTTCACATTGCCGCTGGCTTCGGTGGGTATTTTTCCCTTGATTACAGACACCGCTTCCCGCATGGCATCCAGTCCGAAATTGTCGAGCATGATGATGTCGGCCAGACTGGTATCCAGCACTTCCTTTACCTCTTCCAGGTTCCGGGTTTCAATTTCTATCTTTAGGTCGAGGCCATGCTCCAGCAGAAAATGGCGGGCAGCCTTCAATGCTTTGGTAATGCCCCCGGCGTAATCTATGTGGTTGTCTTTCAGCATAATCATGTCGTACAGCGCAAAGCGATGGTTGCGGCCGCCGCCAATGGCCACCGCCCACTTTTCTATAATTCTGCTGTTGGGACTGGTCTTTCGGGTATCGAGGATGCAGGCTTTGGTGCCCTTTATTTTATCGGTGAACATCCGGGTTTTGGTGGCCACGCCGCTCATCCGCTGCATGCAATTGAGCACCAGCCGCTCAGCAGTAAGAATGGACCTGGCCGAGCCGGAAACGATGAAGGCTTCGTCGCCCTTTTTTACGGCATCGCCGTCTTTCAGCATGGGACTGAATGCCAGACCAGCATCGACCTTCTTGAAAATGAGCTCAGCCAGTTTCATTCCGGCCAGGATGCCCTCGTCTTTTACCTTTAATACAGCCGAATTTTCAGAATCGGCAGGAATGCTGCTCAGGGTGGAATAGTCGCCCGGTCCTACATCTTCCCGGAGGGCCTCGGTGATAAAATGATCAATGGCTTCGGGTGTAAGGTAGGCAAGGCCTTCTGCGAGGCTGTTTTCGGTTTGCATGTAAAAAATGAAAGTCAGGACAAATGTGAAACTACTTTGGATTTCAACAAAAGAAATTTTGAAAACCTAATTTCCTGCCAAACAAGGGCTTAAATATTTCATCAAGCACACAGTTGTCCGGGACTTGATCGCCCCGGAATTCAGGGGTTCGGATGGGGCTGAATTCTATCGGCCGGGATTTGGCGAAGCGGGCAGCAGGCAGATTTTTTCTCAAGCCTCCTGCCCGATTGGCTCAAAAAGGCTTGACCAAATTGAAAACAGTAGTCATATCCAGCCTTTAATCCTTTGATTTCCAAGAGTACATGTCTTTTGTTTTTGCCCATGCGAAATGCGGCGGGAATAAGCACGGCTGCAGTCGCCAACGAATCAGATATATCACCGCCGGGGCGAATAAGCTGCTCCGATACCTTGATGCTTTTGGACAAATTCAGCCCGGCCGAAAGGGGTTCTGAAAATTCAATTTCAAAGCCATTCGCAAAAGCCCGGATGGCCTTCGGTTGAAATTTTTCATTTGCCGTAGCCGCAGCGGGCTGAGGCCGTAATGTCCTGCTCCGTATTCGGTTGTTTTTGGGGGAACCTGCTTTTTCTTCAATTAAATGATTGGGGTAGCCCGGGCTTAATTCGGCTGCAGCCTCCCGTTCTGTTTTTCTTTTCACCCTGAAAAATTCTTCGGCAACGGGCACAAATTTTCCGGGGGTTTCGTAGTCCCAGCTCAGGGAAAGTGTACGGCTTTTGTCGCCTTCCGAAGCAAAAAACCTGACTTTCAATGTATGGGGACCGGCTTCGGCTTGAACAACAAAAGGCTTGCCAGCCTGCCGCCGGCCCGATTCAGAATCAAAAATCCGCTTGCCGTCAATCCAAAAAATGGCTTTTCCTGAGCTTTCGGGCTTCAGCCGGTAGGTGCCCGCCCGTGGCACAAACCATTCACCGCTGAGTTGAAGTAAAAAAGGACCCTTGCTGTCCAGACCCGATTTTTTTCCTCCGGTATCCGAATGCAGGCGTGGCCAAATGCGGCAGGCAAAGGGTTTGTCTCTTTGCAAACGCCCGCTTTGCTGAGGAAGCCGGGAAGGCAAGCGGTAATACCGGGCCAGTAAGCCCATCCGGTAGGCGGTATCGGGCTTTTCGGGATTGGGAATTTGGGAATACAATGGATTGATAATGAATCCAATGACAATAAAAAAGCTGAAAAAAAGCAGGGCTTGCCGCAGGGAAAAAGCAGAAGGGTTCAATACTCAATCATAAAAAAATTCACCCGGGACAATTTTTTTACATTCGCCGAAATAGGATTTCCCCTTGTCTTCGAAAGGATCAAAATTGGGAAGACTTTCCAGCCAGTCATACCGGGAGTTTTCGGTTTTCAGGGATTTGCCGCGGAGCGAAATTTCGTTGCAGGAATCGGGAAAATGCCAAAGAAACACTGCCGCAACCTGAAGTCCCATTTTTCCTGAAATCAATTTAAAATCAAGCTGTTGCAATTCGAAATCAAAAGAAATTTCCCATTCGGCCCTTTCATCTTCCTTTGCATGGAGGGAAATGCCATCGTCCAGGTGGCAGGACAACACTGCCTTTTCGCTGCCATAGAAAAGGTGGATGCCGATGCCCCCGGCCCCTGAGTCTTCTGTGCAAGTACCCACGGATTGGGTCATAAGGATGGAACCGGCCTTTACCAAAACCGGCAGGGTATCTGCGGGCGAAGCAATCCAAAGACTTTGATTGCCCGTAAAACACTGACCAGTAAGCAGATGATAAAAATTTCCTTCGGGCAGACCGGCCCAAACGGCCTGCTGATCGGAGGCAGCGGGAATGATGAGCAAGTTCCGGCAAAAGAAAAACTGGTGCTGAAATTCAGGCTCAAATTCAAGCGCAGGTTTGGACCAGAAATAGGGCTGCAAAACCGGCAATCCGGACTGAGATGAGGCGGCCATAGCCGAGTAAAGCATGGGCAACAGTTTATAGCGCAGCCGGATATAATTTCCAGCAATGGCCTCGGCAAGTTCGCCGTAACTCCAGGGTTCGTTGTCGCGGCTGTCGATCATGCTGTGCAGCCGGAAAAAAGGAAAAAAAGAGGCTATGGAAACCCATCGCATAAACAGATTTTTTCCTGCATCTCCTACAAATCCGCCCACATCGGGGCCCGAAAAAGAAACACCGCTCATGGCCATACTCAGCACCAGCCGAATGCCCAGAAACATATGTTCTTCGTTGGCCACATTGTCGCCCGACCAAACGGCAGCATAGCGGTGAATCCCTGCAAAACCGGCCCTTGTGAGAACAAACGGTCTTTCGCCCGGTTTGGCAAGCATCAGGCCTCTGCGGGAGGCCGAGGCCATAAGTTGCCCGTACACATTGTGGGCTTCGGCATGCGAGCCGCCGCGGTTTTCCAAACTAAACTCCAGCATATCAGGCACATCCTGTCCCCATACTGCCGGCTCATTCATGTCGTTCCACAAACCCGAAACACCGGTTTCCTCTACCCAGCGGGCGCTTAGCGCCGACCACCAGGCTCTCCCTTTTTCGGCTGTAAAATCAGGAAAAACACAATCTCCGGGCCAAACACCGGCAATCCAATCTTCGCCATCCGGATATTTCACAAATACTTCTTCCTTTTTGCCATCATCAAAGGGAAGGTAACCGCTTTCGGCCTTAATGCCCGGGTCCTGAATGGGCACCACCCGAAAGCCTGCATCCAGCAGTTTTTTTGTGGTGGCGGCCATATCGGGAAACCGTGATTTATCCACAGTAAAAACCTTGTAGCCATCCATGTAGTGGATATCCAGATAAAGAACATCACAGGGAATATTGCGGTCGCGGAAGTTTTGGGCCACTGCAAGCAGCTCATGTTCAGGATAATAGCTGTAACGGCATTGCTGAAGCCCGAGGGCCCAGCGGGGCGGCATGGCCATTTTCCCTGTCAGTTCATGGTAGCGGCGCAGCACATCTTCCGGCCGCGGACCCGGAATAAAAATAAGATTCATGGGGCCATGTGCGACCGAAATCTGCAGCATCCGTTTGTTTCCTGCTCCGAAACTGAAGCGGCTTTTGCAGGTATTATCGAGTAAAATCCCATAGCAAACGCCCTCTTTTACAGTAAGATAAAAGGGTATGGAAACATAAAGAGGGTCGCGGCCCTCACCATAGGCAAAGGCATCGGTATTCCAATTTGTAAAGGCGGAGTTCCGGCGGTTGAGGCTGCCGGTTTTTTCGCCCAGCCCAAAGAATGCGGCATCCTTTTCCAAATGAAAAGCCGCCACAATCTCCTGGCCCAGTTTCCCAAATCCCAGGCCAGGCTCGGTTTGCCAGAGCAGGCGCTGATTTGCCGACCACATCCAATGTCCGGAACCAGTATCCATTGAAAAAGAGCCTCCGGCGGCAAAAACTTCTACGATGTCCTCATCCTGCTCGCAAAGCATGGGGAAGAACTCTTGATTTTCAATGGAATAGCTAAAAAAATCAGGCTCCTTCTCCGTACCGATCTGAAATTGAAGACAATCGTTGGAAAAGCGCCGGATGTGCTGGTATCCCTGGCCAAAGGAGAGACTCACCACATTACCGGCGGCCGAAAAAGAAATAAAATCAGAAAAAGATTGAAATGGTGGGCTGTTGCGGGGCATGGTTCGGGCTGAATTTCGGGGAAATATTCGGGATATAATGCTTTTTAAATCACCACATTGACAATCTTTTTCGGCACCACGATGACCTTTTTGGCCGGCTTGCCCTCCATCCATTTCTGAACCGATTCCATGGCCAATGCTTTGGCTTCGATTTCAGCTGCCGGGGTATCCGCAGGTACAATCAACTTTGCCCTGACTTTCCCATTTACCGAAATGGGGTATTCCACCTCATCGTCAGTGAGATAGGCAGAACCAAAATCAGGGAAAGAGGCATTGGAAACAGAGCCGCTCATGCCGGAAGCTGCCCACAATTCTTCGCAGATGTGGGGCGCATAGGGGGCAATCACCACCAAAAGGGGAGTAAGGATGGATTTCTTATTGCACTTAAGGGCCGACAGTTCATTCACCGCTACCATGAAAGAAGAAACCGAAGTGTTCAGCGACAGATTTTCAATGTCTTCTCTGGTCTTCCTGATGACTTTATGGAGGGCCTTCTGCTCTTCTTTTGAAGGTTCTGCATCCGACAGTACTGCCCTGCCTTCGGTGACAGAAAACAAGTTCCAGAGTTTACGCAGGAATCTGTAAACGCCTTCTATCCCATTGGTATTCCAGGGTTTGGACTGCTCCAAAGGACCGAGAAACATCTCGTAGAGGCGGAGGGTATCTGCACCATACTGCTCGCAGATGGTATCCGGATTCACCACATTGTACTTGGATTTCGACATTTTTTCGACTTCCCAACCGCATATGTACTGGCCATCTTCGAGTTCAAAGCGGGCATCCGCAAAATCGGAACGCCACTTTTTAAAAGCCTCCGTGTCCAGGATGTCATTTTTCACAATGTTCACATCCACATACAAGGTTGATACATCCCGATTGCCGATCAGGCCTTTGGAAACAAAGGTATTTTCACCCGAAAGGCGGTATACCACATTCGAACGGCCCTGGATCATCCCCTGATTCACCAGTTTTTGAAAGGGCTCTTCAGTACTTACAAAACCCCTGTCTTTCAAAAACTTATGCCAGAAACGGCTGTACAACAAATGCCCTGTGGCGTGTTCGGTACCGCCCATATACAGGTCCACCGACTGCCAGTATTTTTCGGCATCCTCCGAAAAGGGTTTTTCCTTGTTCCCCGGGTCCATATAGCGCAAAAAATACCAGGAAGAACCGGCCCATCCGGGCATGGTGCTGAGTTCGTATTCAAATACACCGCGGTGTTTCCAGTCTTTGGCTCTTCCCAGCGGGGGTTCACCGCTTTCGGTAGGCTTGTATTCGTCAATCTCCGGAAGTAT
>CANHCT010000138.1 GCA_947459175.1 Hymenobacteraceae bacterium | reverse complement strand
GTCGGTTCCGATATTTACAGAGTGTTCAGCTTTTTCGATAAGGGGAACATGATCATACTCGCAAATGGCTTTCAGAAAAAATCACAAAAGACTCCCAAAGGCGAAATAGAACTTGCCGAAAAACTCAAAAAAGAATACCTCTATGAAAAAGGGAAAAAATAACCTCACCTCATTTTCAGACCATCTGGACAGTCAGTATGGAAAACGCGGATTGGCTTCCCGTGAAAAGTACGAACAGGAATTTGAAGCGTTCAAACTTGGAGTTTTCCTTCAGGAACTACGAAAGGAAAAAGGTATGACTCAGGAAGAACTGGCAGAAAAATGTGGAACTTCTAAGACCTACATTTCCAGAATTGAAAATAATGCCAGTGATATCCGGCTTTCTACTCTGATGCGGATCATCCGGGAAGGCCTGGGCGGTTCCCTCAAATTGAGTGTTGATTTGTAGTCAACTATTGCAAATTCATTCATTTAAAATCAAATACAAGCCAGCCCTTGACAGGGCCTTGCCGGATATGAGGGCTTGCTTCTTTTTCCAGACCATTGGCAAAAGCCCGGGAATGTTACTTTTGCTAAGGAGCGGCTAAGGAATCCCTCACATCAGCAAGTCCCGACACGTTGTAGCTATTGCGCACTAAAAAGAAATGACCAAGAATTTAATCATTACAATTATCCTGGGACTGACATTTAGTAGGGTAGTTCATTCCCAGATAAGTCAGTCTTTCAAAATTTCAAAAAACGATTGGGGCAAGAATTATAGACTTATTGGATATGCAAAAGCGAATGACTCTTTAACTGTTGAGTTCCTGACTGCCCAAAGGACAATTGACAAAAAGTTCATTAAAGACAAATCTCCTAAAAACGAAACAGAGAAAACCTCAACTGAGTGGGTCAAATTTTTGTTAACAGGGAAAATCCAGAAAAAATGTGAGTCATTAGTTATATGGATTTGGTGTGGTAAGAATATGAAGGAGTTTAATTTGGACGATGTTAGTTTAGAGATTGGTAAAGATGGCGAATGGAATAGGGTAGAAATAAAGAACGGAGATTTTGAAATAGATTCAGACAGCATTGGTAAGATACCTAATTGGAAGGTTTTTACAAATTATGCCATTACGAATGATAAATCTGAAAAGCACTCTGGTAGACAAAGTATTCGACTAGTCCAAAATGACTTAGCAAGATATGGTGCTTTCAAGGAGCATGGAAATGTTGTCAAAGTCAATGGAGTAGACATCTATTATGAAATCTACGGTCAGGGAGAACCCTTACTTCTACTTCACGGGAATAATGAATCCATTGGTTCATTTAGCAACCAGATTGATGAATTTAAAAAGCACTACAAGGTTATAGCAGTGGATAGCCGAGGACAAGGTAACTCAACGATAGATAAGCAGAAAATGACTTATGATTTGCTTGCAAGCGACATGAATCGCCTTTTAGATCGCCTAAAAATTGACTCAATTAACATTCTGGGTTGGAGTGACGGAGGTAACACGGGACTAATCATGGCTTTGAACTATCCAAGCAAGGTTAAGAGTTTAATAACGATGGGCGCCAATCTTTACCCAAACAAAAAAGCTGTAAAGAAAAAATTCCTACGAGAATACCGGTGGACCGTTAGACTTGTGAAAGTATTTGCATTATTCAAGCCTAAAAAGTGGAGTATTAAGTTGAGAGTTGCAAAAATGCCACTGAAACATCCACACATCGAACCATCTGACTTGAAAAATATAAATATCCCAGTTTTAATTATGGCGGGGGAAAATGATGTAATAAATCAGGAACACACTGAATTGATTGCAAAAAGTGTTAAGAAATCCAAACTAGTAATTTTAAAAGGGTTAACTCACTATGCGCCACAAGAAGATTCAAAGTACTTTAATAGCGAAGTTTACAAATTTCTTAATGACATTGGGAAAAACAAGAGTTTTTAAAACCTTCTAGGTTTTTTTTAGCCTTCAGCCAGCAGCAAACCAACGGCAACGGCATCTATCACCTGCACCTCATCAACCCGCAGGGCCACATCACCGAAGTAAAGAAAATTGTGCTGGCGCCGTAAAACGGTAAGTGGCAGGGAATTTTGACAACTTGAAAATATAGTTTCGGGGGAGTGCTTCAGTTCAGCATCTGCGTGGTTTTCCCGGAATTCCTGAAGTTTGTTTTTTGCGATGACCCTCAAGGCTATTTTATTGCAAAATCAATAATGGTCCCAAAACGGGAAAAATTGATTATTAAATTCTCCTATCTGCCGGGGTTTCTTCCAGTCTTTTCCTTCTAAGTGTGTTCATTTTCAGTATTTTAATCTTTTAGACCAACTCTTTGCCTATGATGGTCCGAACCCCACCGGCACTAAAGCCTGTATCCAATCCCAGGGGTGAAATTGAAGGTCCCGAAGGTTTGGCTGAAGGTATTCTTTTCTGTTTCTCCTGTACTGGTGTGGGTTTCTGCATTTCTGAATTCTGGTTTTGCCCCCATGTAATCTGCATGGGCCAAAATGAAATAACGATTCATCAAAAAATTATTAAAATACATTTCCCTTCTCGTCCGGCTTATCGGATTGGTTCCGTTTTTTTTATGGTTCCTGGTCTCCGTTTTGTTGGATATCAGCCTTCCGGACTTGGTTCGGTGTTTTGAAGCGGTCTTTTTGAAGTTTGCTTTCTTTTCCTTTTTGAAAAAGCCTTGATTTACATAATCAGCAGGCCGCCGTCTACCACCAGGGTGCTGCCGGTCATGTAGGCCGATGCATCGCCGGCCAGAAACAAGGCGGCATTGCCGATTTCCTCGGGTTCGCCCATCCGCTGCAGGGGCAGCATGCGCATGAATTGTTCGGTTTGGACTTGCATGGCTGCCTGTTGTTCGGCACTCACATGCGGTCCGGCTATTTTCTGAACGCCCGGTGTGTTGACTCCGCCGGGGGCAATGTCGTTGACCAGTATCCCGTATTTTCCCACTTCTTTGGCAAATGCCCTGGTGAGCATGCGCAGGCCTCCTTTGGATGCATCGTATTGCGATAAATTTCCGGTCGGCTTCATGCTGTCGATAGATGAAATATTAATGATGCGACCGCCATGGCCTTTTTCTATCATTTTCTTTACCACCGCTTTCGACAGAAATGCCACGGCTTTCAGATTCAGATCTACCGTGCGGTCCCAGAGTTCTTCGCTCATTTCGGTTACAGGGCAATACTGAAATATACCCGCATTGTTCACCAGAATGTGGATGTCGCCCAAGTGGGCAACAGTTTGGTCCACAAGGCTTTGATGCAGGGATATGTCCCGCAGGTCTGTCTGGATATAGGCACAGGGCGGGCCGTATTTTCTGATTTCTTCCAGGGTACCTGCGGCTTCTTCCGGCGATACAATGTCCGCAATCATAACGGAGGCTCCGGCCTGGGCCAATCGCCTGGCAATGCCTTTTCCTATGCCCATGGCGCCGCCGGTTACGATGGCGGTTTTGCCGCTGAGGTCAAACAGATTTTGAATGGATGGATGCATACTGAATTGGTTTTATGGTTTGGAAATTTCTTTTTCTGCTTTGGCTATGTTTTCAATGCCTTTGATGATGGCATCGGGGTTGAATGAAATACTGTCAATTCCGTTTTGTACCAGAAAGCCGGCATACTCGGGATAGTCACTCGGGGCCTGACCGCAAAGACCGGTATGGGTGCCGGTTTTCCGGGCTTTGGCCAGGGTCATTTCAATGAGTTGCATCACGGCCGGGTCAAAGGGACTGAAGATTTCTGCCAGCAGTTCAGAGTCGCGGTCGGCACCCAATGTGAGCTGTGTGAGGTCGTTTGATCCGATGGAAAATCCGTCAAAAAGTTTGGCAAACTCCTCAGCCAGAAGGGCATTGCTCGGAATTTCCACCATCACATACAACTCCAGCCCGTTTTCCCCGCGTTGAAGGCCGCAGTCTTTCATTACAGCAATCACCTTTTCAGCTTCGGCTATGGTCCTGCAAAATGGTATCATCAGCTTTACATTGGTAAAACCCATTTCATCCCGCACCATTTTCATGGCCCGGCATTCCATTTCAAAGGCTTCTCTGTACAGGGGATGGTAGTAGCGTGAGGCACCCCGGAATCCGATCATGGGATTTTCTTCGGCCGGTTCAAACTGCTTGCCTCCCAACAGGTTGGCGTACTCGTTGGATTTGAAATCGCTCATTCTTACAATCACCTCCTTCGGAAAAAAGGTGGCGGCCATCCTGGCGGTAGATTCGGCCAGCTTTTGGATAAAATAGGTTTCCTTATTGGCGAACAAGCGGGTTTTGGTCTGAATTTTTTCTTTTATCCCGGCATCTTCCATGCGGTCGAAATGCTTCAATGCCATGGGGTGGATGCCGATGGAATTGCTGATGATAAATTCCATCCGCATCAGGCCGACACCATCGTTTGGCAACTGCGAAAATCCGAAAGCCTCATCGGGATGGGCCAAAATGAGCATGGCTTTGGTTTTCGTTTTCGGAACGGCCGAAATATCAATGTCTTTTTCGTCCCACCGGAGCAGCCCCTGGTACACCTGTCCGGTGCTGCTCAGGGCAGTTGAAACGGTAATCAGCTCACCATCTTTGATTTTCAAGGTTCCGTTGCCTGTGCCTACTACCGCTGCCGTGCCGAGTTCCCGGGCCACGATGGCGGCGTGCGAGGTGCGCCCGCCCTGATTGGTGATAATGGCCGCTGCCTTTTTCAAAAGCGGATCCCAGTCGGGGTCGGTTCTTTCGGTGACCAGGATTTCTCCCTCATTCAGTTTCGAAATTTCGGAGGAAGCATGCAGAATCCGGGCTTTGCCGGCTACAATTTTATTTCCTAAACCAGCACCTGAGCATAGTTTTTCTCCCTTTTCAAGTAAGGTATATTGCTTCAGGAGGGTTTGTTTTTTTCGGGTATGCACCGTTTCGGGTCTTGCCTGCACGATGTATAATTTTCCGTCCAGGCTGTCTTTGGCCCACTCTATGTCCATGTGGCAATGGTAGTGCTGTTCGATGGTGCAGGCCCACTTGGCAAGTTGAATCACCTCTGCATCCGTCAGGGTAAAGCGGTCCTGCTTTTCTTCCGGGGTGTCTGTATTCATCACGGCATCTTCCGGCCGGGCAATCTCATCGGCCTTCAGGGAAGAAAATACCATGGTTTTCAGCTTGCTGCCCAGCTTGCGGGATATGACCGGGTTTTTTACCTTGTCCAGAAACGGCTTGAAAACCAAAAATTCGTCGGTGTTTATGGTTCCCTGTACCACATTTTCACCCAAACCCCAGGCACCCGACACCAGCACGACCTGGTCAAATCCGGTATCGGGATCGAGGGTAAACATTACCCCTGAGGATGCCAAATCGGAGCGCACCATAGCCTGAATGCCAATGGATAAGCCCACTTTCATATGCTCAAATCCATTGTCGATGCGGTACTTTATGGCCCTGTCGGTGAAAAGGGAAGCATAGCAGCGGTGGCATGCCCGGATCAGATTGGTCTCGCCTGCCACATTGAGATAACTTTCCTGCTGACCGGCAAAACTGGCGTGGGGAAGGTCTTCGGCTGTAGCGCTGCTTCGCACTGCAAGGGTCGTATCTGCACCGGTATTTTTTTGCAGCTGCCGGCTCGCAACCAAAATTTCCAATTCCAGGTCGTGTGGAAATTCGGCATCCATTATGCGGTTTCGGATTTCCCCTGCAATGGCGTGAAGATTTTCAAATGTGTTGATATTCAGCTGATTCAGGAGGTTGATGATGACCGGCTCCAGGTGGTTTTCTTTCAGAAAATGCCGGTAACCTGCTGCGGTTACGGCAAATCCTTCCGGCACCGAAATCCCTTTGGAAGAAAGGGCAGAGTACATTTCGCCGAGGGAGGCGTTTTTTCCGCCTACAACCGGAATGTCGCCAATGCCGATTTCTGAAAAATGCCGTATTTTTTTCATCAGGGTCGCTTTTTTTAGTTTTTCAATCCGTTAGAAATGTTCAGAAAGATTTTTTTTCGACCGGATTTATGTCCGAAAGGTCAGCCTGTAAAAGCGGCCGAATACATGATATGCATATGTCCAAAAACTGATTTTGGTTGCCTTTTTATTTAAAAAGGCGCATTCGGCACTTTATCTGAATAAATTGCTGAAGAAATTTCCCTTAACAGCTTCCTTTTTGCGGGAAGAAAATTCGGCCAGTTCTTTCCAGCTTCGGGTGTTGAGGATGTCTTCTTTGGTGCATCCTGCCCGCCGGGCTATGGCCACACCTTCCTCCATAAATGCCATGTTTTCCGGCATATGGCTGTCGGTGCTGATGACCAGTTTCACTCCGGCTTCCCTTGCCTGCCGGGCCAGTTCATCGGTCAGGTCCATTCGGTCGGGTTGTGCATTGATTTCCATGGCGGTGCCCGTTTCGGCTGCGGCTTCAAAAACCATTTTCCAATCCACGGGGTAGCCCGACCTCTTGCCGATCAGCCGCCCGGACGGGTGGGCTATGCAGTGCACATGCGGATGATGACAAGCTTTGATCAGGCGCTCTGTGTTGTCGTGCGAAAAACCCGAATGAATAGAAGCGCACACCCAGTCCATCTCAGAAAGAAGGTCATCGCTCAGGTCCGGGGTTCCGTCAGAGAGGATGTCTGCCTCCACGCCCTTTTTGATGAATTTCTTTCCAAGTTCAGCATTCAGGGCATCAATTTCCTTCATCTGCTTTTCAAAACCTGCCTCATCCATTCCCCCGGCCACCCGCTCGGATTTGGAGTGATCGGTGATTACCAAGTACTCATAGTCAAGATTTTGCCTGGCATATTTCGCCAGTTCCGGGATGCCTGAGTTTCCATCGCTGTACTTGCTGTGGATGTGCAAATCGCC
>CANHCT010000137.1 GCA_947459175.1 Hymenobacteraceae bacterium | reverse complement strand
CGAATTAATCTGCATATTTGGGTTTGATTTTCAGGATGAAATTTTACCGGTAACACCAAAGCGAATGGCTTTGAGACAAAAAGGAGGAAATAAAAAGCAAGCCCAGCGATAAAACAGCCATGGAAACCGAAATCAGAATTTGTCCGGAATGCGGCCGGGAAATCAGAGGCAGGCGGGATAAAAAGTTTTGTGACGACACCTGCCGCAATGCCTATAACAACAAAAATTATACGGACCAAACCCCCGACATGCGGAATGTAAACAATATCTTAAGGAGAAACCGCCGCATCATGGAAGACCTCCTTCCCCCGGAAGGCAAGATAAAAATTTCGGGTAAAACACTGAGGGATAGGGGATTTGATTTAAACTACATTACCCAGGTCCATACCACCCAGAACGGCTCGGTGTACCGGTATTGCTACGAATATGGCTACCTGGCCCTGGAAGGCGATTTCTTTCTTCTCGTGAAAAAGGATAAAAAGCAGTAGTCTGCCCGCTCAGAAAACCCTGATTTTTACATATTGGAAGGGCTGATATTTGTTCAGCTGCTTCTTGAAATCGCTGGTGTAGGCCGGCCCCTGCACCAGGGTGATGTCGTCGAGGAAAATGATTTTGTTCAGGTCTGCCTCACAAAGCCTCAGGATGTCCAGCATTTTTTCTCTGGCTTCCCGGGCCCTGGTGGCCGTCAGTTCTTCGTTGCTGACAAAACTTTTGGTGGGAACCCGTGACGCTGAGGATTCAATCTGAATCTTGATGTCGCGGTGAATTTCCAGCAGGGGCACCATCCGCCTGACAAAGGCTTTAAACTCCGGGTCTTCCGACAAAATTGACTTTTCATTGTACAAAAACCGCTGGATGTATTCCGCCGGACTGAAGCGCGGGGTTTCTGCACCTCCGGTAGTTTTTCCTTTGATTTTCAAGGGCTTGCCCTCCTTTATTCCCTTGATTTTTACCACCACCCCCGATTCAAACTCCCATGGCCGTCCTTTCGGGTCGTAGGTAACTTTGATGCTTCCTTTTTCTTTCGGGGCAATGGGCCCGGAAGGAAAATCGCCGGCGGTGCAATGGCAGTCGGCCCCGGCTGAGATTATCCATACGGTGTCTTTGCCTGTATTTTCAAATGAAAAACGGTGATAAACCATCCCGCTCATTTCCCCGATGTTGCCAAAATCGAAACCTTCGGCATCAAATTGCAGGGGAAAGGCCGGCTGCGCCCAGGCCAATGCCTGCCAAAGCAAGGTCACCCAAAAAAGTCCGGCATTCCTGAGCAAACGGACTTTCATGGGATTACTGAAGATAAAGCGCCGATTTGGCCGCCTTCACCGCCTTGCTTACATTCGGCAGAATGGCTTCTATCAGGGTAGGTGCATAGGGCAGAGGCACATCCAGGCTGTTTACCCGGATTACAGGCGCATCCAGATAATCAAAGGCATAGCGCTGAATGTGGTAGCTGATTTCGGATGAAATGGCTGCCAAAGGCCAGGCCTCCTCAATCACCACCAGTCGGTTGGTCTTTTTCACCGATTCCACAATGGCGGCATAATCTATGGGCCGTACCGACATCAGGTCGATGACCTCCGCCGAAATGCCCTCTTTGGACAGTTCGTCGGCAGCGGCAAGCGCCACTTTCATCATTTTTCCGAAACTCACCAGGGTGATGTCGGAACCAACTCGTTTCACATCGGCTTTGCCTATAGGGATAAGATATTCTCCTTCAGGCACTTCTCCCTTATCGCCGTACATCAGTTCCGATTCCATAAAAATCACCGGATCATTGTCTCGGATGGAAGACTTCAGCAATCCTTTGGCATCATAGGGATTGGAGGGAACCACCACCTTCAGGCCGGGGGTGTTGGCATACCAGCTTTCAAAATTCTGAGAATGCTGCGAACTCAGCATTCCGGCATTGCCCGTTGGCCCGCGGAATACCATCGGACAACTGTATTGCCCGCCCGACATGCTCATCATTTTGGCTGCTGAGTTGATGACCTGGTCTATGGCCACAAGGCTGAAATTGAAGGTCATAAATTCGATGATCGGCCTCAGTCCGTTTACGGCGGCGCCTACTCCTATTCCTGCAAAGCCCAGCTCTGCAATGGGGGTGTCGATTACCCTTTCAGGACCAAATTCGTCCAGCATGCCCTGACTTACTTTGTAGGCACCATTGTATTGGGCCACTTCTTCGCCCATCAGAAAAACACCGGGATCTCTGCGCATTTCTTCGCTCATCGCTTCCCGCAGGGCTTCTCTGAACTGAATTTCTCTCATGTTTCTTTACTATTGATACTGAATCGTTTTGGTCTCTTTGCTGCGGAATTTCCGAAGAAAAAAACTACTTCGTTTTTTACCTGTTTGAGTAAAAATTGTTTGAATTTTTCCCAATTTTGAGGTGCAAATATAGTGAAGACTGCTTAGCAAGCCTTCTTTCTCTGTTTCAATCATATCACATGTATTTTTTTCCTCCTTTCGCCTTTTTCCGGTGCCGGACTCTTTTTCCGGAAAAAAAGAGTGAAAAGCCGGTCATTTTCAGGCCGGTTCTCAGGAGGTGTTTGTTTATTTTGATATGTTTTTACCTGAATGCTTCATTCTGCCGGGGGCAATCTTTGAAATTTTGCACATCCGCCGCTGTTTCTGAATTTCCCCTTTTTCTGACCCCATCAGAAAAAAAGGAGAACAAGGCCGGGGCTTCTTTTTCCGTTAAAGCCGAACCGACAAACTTAAGGGGTTGGATTAGATATCAGGTTTATTATCAGGACATTCCGGTTTATCAGGCCCGGGCAGTCTGTATGTGGGACAAGCAACAGAAAAACCGCCAATGGCTGATTCCGGATTTCAACCATGAATCTCTTTCCCTGAAAAACACCGGGGGGCTTGAAAAAAATCCGGACATGGTTTGGATGGAAAAGGAGGGAGAGTGGCATTTGGTCCGCAAATCGGCCCGTGCTGCCAGGCCTGGAAAAACCGAAGCGGTTCTCGACTTCGTTTTGCCGGGTGGGGAAATTCTTTTTTCTGAAGACTGGCTCATGCTATCGGGCGAAGACAGCCTCGTAAAGGCCCGTATATTTTTGCCGGATCCCATTGCCAAGCTCAAATCTGCGTACGGAGGCCTCCTGCGTGACCGGGGCGACTCCAACTCTGTTCTGCTCACCCGTGCTCTGGATACGGTTGGTTTAATGGTTCATTTTCAGAATGATACATTCAGGTTAAAGAATCAGTATTTTCAATTCGGGGAGTACTCCGACCCGGTTATGCCGCTCAGTACCTCTTCTTCAGCACCGCTCTTTTTCTTTCGCAACGACCCGCGTTTTGAAGAGGTCAATGCTTATTACCACCTCAATACCTTCAGAAGATTTACCGACAGTTTGGGATTTTCGGGCCTTGCTGCTTATCCCCTGAAGGTAGATGCGCACGGCATGGATGGTGCCGATGTATCTGCCTATTCTCCCTTGCAGGATGTGCTGGCATTTGGCGACGGCAATGTGGACGATGCCGAAGATGCAGCTGTAGTGGTGCACGAATACGGGCATGCCCTCATGCAATCTGCCATTCCTTTCGGCAATTCGGGGCAGGAGAGAAAAGCAATTGAAGAGGGTATATGTGATTATCTGGCAGGCTCTTATGTAAAATCATGCGACAACTGGCAATGGCAAAACCTGTTTAAATGGGATGGCCACAACGAGTTTTGGCCGGGCCGCAGCCTCATGAGCCCCAAGGTGTATCCTTTTCAGTTGACGGGGCAAATTCACCGCGACGGCGAAATATTCAGTTCTTTTCTGATGCATTTGGAACTCCTCATCGGCCGGGCCGCAACCCATAAAGTTCTGTTGTCCGTTGCCCCCTTTTTTGTGGCCAATCTCAGCATGCCTCAGGCGGCGGTTTTGTTTCAGAAAATGGATTCTACTCTTTTCGGAACCCAGCATTACAATCCCATCACACAAGCCATGCTCGACAGGGGTCTGCATCCGAGTCAGATCATTGTTTCCGTTTCTGATAAAAAGAAGGAAATGCCTGTCCCGGTTGAATTTCAAAGACTTGAATCGGGTTTTCTTATCCGGAACCACAGCCGGGGGCCGGTCACCCTCAGTCTCAGAGATGGCAACGGAAGGCAGGTTCGGTATCTTCCGGACCTTCATGCGGAATCTTCTTTTGCCTTTTCAACAGCGGGAATGGCAGCAGGCATTTACTTCCTGAGATACGAAAGTGAATCGGGTACAGGGGTGGAAAAAATAGCTCTTTTTCCCCGCTGAGGACCGCACCTTATTCTTTCACAAAGCGGTTTTCAAAAGTCTTTCTACCCGATTTGATGACCAGGGTGTAAGTTCCCGGCTTCAGGGCTTCTGTTTCCAAAATCCAGGTCATCTCACCGGTTTTGAAATGTTTTTGCTCGCCCATGGCTTTTTGTCCGTTCAGGTTAAATATTTCCATTGAAACTCCCTCCGGAATACCGATACCCGAAGCAGTAGGGTTCAGCCTGATTTCCAGCCTGTTCTTTACAGGATTGGGAAAAATCAAACAGGGTTTGATTTTCTTTCCTGCCGGCTTTACCGACAAAACAATCACAGGTACTGAACTTGCACTCCGGCAACCCTGAGGGCCGATGGCAACGAGGGTATACGAACCTTGCACGGTTGGAATAAAAAATGGCAGCAGGGTGGTATCCACCACTTCGCCATCTTTCCGCCATTCATACCAAACGCCCGGAACAGCCGGGGTTTTCAGGGTGTCACCCGACAGACCGAGAGCGGGTGTTGCGGGAGCTGCAGCAAAGGAAATCTGAAAAAAAGTGGTATCACTTTTGCAGTTGGACGAATCGGCTGCATAAACCCAGAAAGCCCCACCCGTAGTGGTCTGAAACTGGTTTTGGTTCCCTTGAGTAGAAGACCAGATGTAATTTAGCCCGGGGTTGAGTTCTGCTTGGAGAGTGTCGCCCTCGCAACCCGACAGATTATTCATTGTCGGGGCGGACAGTGCATCTTTAACCTGGAGCCTGACCGGGACAGAGGAGACGCTCCAGCAACCTTCGGAATTTCGAACCTGAAGGCTGAGGTTGTACACGCCCGGATTTTTCAGCACCACCCTCAGAGAGGTGTCTCCGGTTGACCAGCGGTAGCCGCCAATTCCCGGAAGGGCCGGAGCCATCAACATAATGGAATCGCCTGCGCAAACCGTCCGAACGGAAGGCGCCACCAAATTGGGAGCCGGTGGTGCGCAGCGGATCCGGTAAAATTTTCCTGTACTGGCAAAGTAGCGGGCCACATACAATTCGTGGTTGTAGTCTTCGCCGAATACGCTGATGGAGCCTCCGGCAGTCAGAAAATCGGCATTGACGTACTGTCCGCTGAGGGGATTTTTCTTTAATGTCCAAATGCGCCTCGAGGAATAGTCTCCGTAAAAATAAGCCCCCCGCATGCGGGGCATTTCCTGACCACGGTATACAAAACCACCTGTAACCGAGATGCCCAGAGTACGGCCATAGTCCACAATGGGCTTTTCATAGTTGGAGGTATCGCAGGTTCCGCAGGAGGAGTAAGCCAAATTTCCTTCTGTGATTTTCCAGCCATAGTTGGCGCCTTTTCTCAGGGTATCTATTTCTTCTCTCGCCCCCTGTCCCACATCTCCGAACCAGATGGTTCCGGTTTCTGCATCGCGGGTCATCTGCCAGGGATTCCTCACACCTAGAGCGTACATTTCTTTTATCCATCCTGAGGTGTT
The DNA here is from genome assembly GCA_947459175.1 of Hymenobacteraceae bacterium. GTDB lineage: Bacteria > Bacteroidota > Bacteroidia > Cytophagales > Flexibacteraceae > CAMDMI01. The sequence goes on along the minus strand of CANHCT010000137.1, from coordinate 1,152 downwards.
GGATGCAAAAGGATTGTCCGTAGGAATGGCATAGGCCGGCCCGTTCTCCGGCACATTCACATCTATCCGGAGAATTTTTCCCAGCATATTGGTTCGGTTTTGGGCCCTGTTTCCGGGGTCTCCTCCGGAGCCGCCATCCCCCATTGAAATGTACAGATACCCGTCTGTTCCGAAAAGGAGCGAGCCGGCATTGTGGTTGGCAAACGGTTGGGTCACAGTCAGGATGATTTTTTCGGAATTGGGCAATACCCGGTTGGGGTTGCCCGGGTCCCTGGTAAAGCGGGAAATAACAGTCCTCAAAGGGCTGAATTGGCAATAGTTGATGAATACATAGCCATTTTGGTTGTAATTCGGATGAAATGCCATACCAAGCAGTCCATACTCATTGCCGGGTGAAATATTGGGCAGTTTGGACCGGATATTCAGAAAGGTGGAAGTATCGGCGCCGGTAACATTGCCGGTGTCCGTAAAGACTTTGATTCTTCCGTTTTGCTCCAAAACAAAAATACGCTTTGAGCTGTCGGGAGAGGCATGAAAGCCTACCGGGAGGAAGAATCTGAGGTTGGGCCATCGGTCTTCCAGATAGTACTGGGCATCTGATCTGCCGGCTGCGGCAAGGAGAAAAACAATCAGGTACAAGATTTTTTTCATAGTCAGGTTCTGTTGAAGGTTATCTGAGCGCCGATGGGGTCGCCTGAAAATTGTCCATGATCATACACCAGATGACCATTTACAAATGTATATACATTTTTTCCGGAAAGATGTTCATTTTTCAGTGGTGTCCAGCCGCAATGGTACAGTACCTCCTCTTCTTTTACCACATGCTGCATACTGAGATTTGCAACGGCAATGTCGGCATGGTAGCCTTCCCGCAGGTAGCCCCTTTCGGCCAGCGCAAAGCGGTCGGCGGGCCGGTGGCACATTTTGTCCACCACTTTTTCGATGCTGATTTTATTTTGATTCACGGCGGTAAGCATCATGGCCAGACCGTGTTGCACCAGGGGCAGGCCGGCAGGCGATTCCGGATATTCACGGTTTTTTTCTTCCAGGGTATGCGGGGCATGGTCTGTGGCGATGATGTCGATGCGGTCTTCCAGCAGGGCCTTCCAAAGGGCTTCTTTGTCGTTCTTGGTTTTAATGGCCGGATTGCAT
>CANHCT010000136.1 GCA_947459175.1 Hymenobacteraceae bacterium | reverse complement strand
TCCCAGAGCACAGCCAAAAGGCAGTCAAGCATGGAGAAATGAAATAAAGTAAAAAATTTCGGGTCAAAGGTAAGCAGCATATCGGCCCGAAATGGGTTTCATGGTTTTGAATTTTACGCCGGCGAAAAAAAATCATTCGGATGTGAAGTGAAATCTCTGCATGAAAAGAAAGAAAACAGGGTGGTTTACACTGAGAATATTGAGGAAAATTCTTATGTTAATATATTTATTTTCAATATCTTAACAGCATTTAACCACATCTGCCTCCTGGCTTTGGCAAAAAATTCAGAACATGGAAAATGTTTCCTGTAAAGGGTTTGATTTATCTTTGGGCGCTTATGTTTATTGAACCTCTGTTTTCTCCCGGCAAAACCATGGGTCCGAATGCGGGCCGGGGCTGGATAGAAGTGATTTGCGGATCGATGTTTTCGGGTAAAACAGAAGAGCTCATCAGGAGGCTGAACCGGGCCAAGCTGGCGAAACAGCAGGTAGAAATCTTTAAGCCTGCCATCGACAATCGATACCACGATGATGATGTGGTGTCGCACAATCAAAATTCCATTCGCTCTACGCCGGTTTCGGTACCTGAGGAAATTCTGCTTCATGTTTCTTCCGGCGAAGTGGTGGGTATAGACGAGGCCCAGTTTTTTGATGAATCCATTACGGATGTTTGCCAAAATCTTGCGGCACGCGGTGTTCGGGTGATTGTAGCGGGACTGGATATGGATTATTTGGGAAAGCCTTTCGGTCCAATGCCTTCCCTCATGGCTGTAGCCGAATTTGTAACCAAGGTGCATGCCATTTGCATGAAATGCGGAGGTGTAGCATCCCATTCTTACCGCCTCGCAGGTTCCGATGCACGGGTATTTCTCGGAGCAGAAAGCACCTACGAGGCCCGATGCAGGAAATGTTTTTCGGAATCAAACTAAACCGCTGTAAATGAGATTTTTGGTTTTTTTATGGTCATTCCTTCTAATCACTGGCACAGCCCTTTCTCAGTCAGGCCGAAATATTCCTGTAGGCTCCTGGCGGCAGCACAATGCCTTTATCAATCCGCTGGGCGTGGAGAAAATGGGGGGTATTTTCTACATTGCCACCCCGAACGGAATATTTTCATACGACCCTGAGACGGGTGAATATGGCATCCTGGATAAAGTAACAGGCCTGAGTTCAGTCGGCATTACTGCATTCCGGAAACACCCCGGCCGCGATATGCTCATGGTGGGATATGACAATGGAGTGATTGACATTATAGAAAAAAACAAGGTAACACCCCTGCGGGATATAGAGAACAGCCGGCAGTTTAACGACAAGAGAATCAACAGCATCCGGATGTCCGGCAATCTGGCTTATGTATCCACCAATTTCGGGGTGGTGGTTTTCAATATAGCCAAAAGGGAGGTCAGGGATTTCAATACGGCACTGGGGGCCACCGGCAACACCATCAGGGTGCAGGATTGTCTGCAATTCAAGGACTCGGTTTTTGCCCTCACAACCGAGGGTCTGAAGAACATTTCGCGGCGGGATGATTTCCGCAATACCAACCGGTGGAGACTTCTGAGCCAGTCCAGCCCTGCCCTGCCGAACCGTATTCCACTAGACATCGAATTGATAGATTCCCTGAACGGAAATTTTTACCTCGGATTCAATTTCGGGTATTCTGTTAAAACTGAGGGGCAAACCGGAGCATACCGGCTTGCCCTGGGTATCGGCGGTATCAAAAGGGCCATTCATTTTTTCGACAACCGGTTTTATGTGCTGCTCACTGACAATATTCTGGTTTTCAATCAGGATTTTTCGGTTTCGTTCGACACCCTGAGCCGTTTTTTTGAAAATAAAATTGGTCTGCCGCTGGATATGGAAGTATTCCAAAACCAGAAATTCATTTGCGACGGATTCAACGGAATGATTGTACTGGACCAGAACAACAATCTGGTGAAACGCCTGAGCCCCAATAATTTATTTTTTGCCGGCTCCTTTTCTCTGGGACAGTACAAAGACAGAATCATCCTGAATTCGGGTGGCTATACGCTGCCCTCTGCCGGACAGTCAGCCGGCAACCGGTCCGGTTTTGCGGTGTTTCGTGACAACGAGTGGAAAACTTATTCTCCCCAAATTTTTGTTCGAAAAAGGCCGGAATCTGTTCAGGATATCGTGCATTCCTTTTTCAATCCTGCCACCCAAAAATTATATCAAACCTCGTTTGGCTGCGGTATTTTGGAATATGATGCCGAAAATCTGGACACCTTCAATCTTATCAACGATGTAAGCACCGGGGGCGGGCTCTGCAATATTTTTTTCAACTGCGTTTACAATTATGAAAACCTCTGCGACCGCTACGATCAGTGTGACCCCTCAAAAGTTGAAAGGGATCCGTTTTTCCTTCGAATGCCCTTCACCACAATTGATTTCAATGGTGATATCTGGGCCGGCAACTATGAAGTCGGCAGCGGCGCCCTGCGGGTACGCAGTGCTGCTACAGGCCAATGGCGGTCCATAGTACTGCCCTTCAGCAACGGCATTTTTCCACTGGATTTGAAAATAGACCAGAACGGATACAAATGGGTCCGGATGGCACCCCTCCGGGAAAACGGCAATGCCGGAGCCTGGGTATTGAACAACGACGGAAGCCGAAGGTATGCCCTTACAAGCAACGAGAAACAGGGAAATCTTCCCAGTAACGATGTCTATGATATTCAGGAAGATAAGTCGGGCTATATTTGGCTGGGTACCGGCAAAGGGCTTTGTGTGTATTATAATCCTCTGAATGCATTTGCTCCCGGCGGAATTTCTGCCTCCACCCCCATTTTTCCACCCGAAGCCGGCAGACCCGTATTGGAAAATGAAGTGGTAACCACCATAGAAATTGATGGTGCCAACCGCAAGTGGGTAGGGACAAAGAACAATGGCATCTGGCTTTTCAATCAGGATATCACCAAACTCATTGCTCATTTTACTGAAGACAACAGCCCGCTCATTTCCAACAACATCCTCGATCTGGCCATCAACAAGCCTACCGGCGAACTGTTTATTGCCACCGACAAAGGACTGATCTCCTACCAAACCGATGCCTCTGAAAATATTGACCCTCAGGGCTTTGCCGCCGCAGATGACTGTTCATTCCGGGGTGTAAACCTTTTTCCAAACCCTGTCAATAAGGGATACGACGGACTGATTGCCGTAAACGGATTGGCCAGTAACTCCATTGTAAAATTTGTAACCGCCTCAGGAAAATTGGTTTACGAAACCAATGCCAAGGGTGGAATGGCCACCTGGAACGGAATCACCTACGACGGCAAAAAGGCCAACCCCGGCATTTATCTTGTGCTGGCTTCTTCTGAAGACGGAAAATCAAACTGCGTATCCAAACTTGCCATATTAGACTGATGACCAAACCCCCCATTTTCTTGAATAAAAATATCTGCTCCCGCTGGTGCCTGATTCTGCTGGTGGTCATGGTTTCCCATGCCTGCCGGAAGAAAAACATGAATCCGACGCCCCAACTGGCTTCGGGTCAGGCATTTGTTCTGCCCTCTGATTCGGCACTCGACAAATTCAGAGAAAAGCCTGTACCCGTTTGGGCCGCAAAAAAATACGGATACAAACCCGCTTCTACCCGGGACTGGGATCTGATTCACACCAAGTTAGAGGTTTCACCCGACTGGAGCAAACAACACCTGATGGGCAAGGCCACTCTGGAAATGGAGCCCTGGTTTTTTCCACAAAAATCGATTGAATTGGACGCCAAAGGCTTCGATATCCACAAGGTAGAATGGATTTCGGGAAAAAAATCTATTCCTTTTGCACAAAATTACGACGGTAAAAAATTGCTCCTGAAATCGGAAAGTGAATTTCTGAAAGGGCAACGGGTTATTATAAAAATAGACTATACCGCCAAACCCAACGAACTGGAGGCCGGAGGCGGAAAGGCCATTACCAAGGACATTGGCTTGTACTTTATCAATCCCGAAGGCAAAGACAGCACCATGCCCCGGCAAATCTGGACACAGGGAGAACCCGAATCTTCGTCCTGCTGGTTTCCGACCTTCGATACACCCAATGAAAAGTGCACCCAGGAAATTCACTTCACCATTGAAAATCAATTTAAAACCCTTTCCAACGGCGTTTTAACCTCTTCAAAACCAGCAGGAAATGGTAAAAGAACCGATGTATGGGAGATGAAGCTGCCTCACTCGCCGTACCTCTTTATGCTGGCAGCAGGCGAATTTTCAAAAGTGGAAGACAAATGGCGCAACATACCGGTCAACTATTGGGTAGAGCCTAAATTTGAAAAATATGCCAGGGCTATCTTTGGCCAGACACCGGCCATGATAGAATATTTTTCCCGAAAACTGGGTTACCCCTATCCATGGCCCAAGTATGACCAGATTGTGGTTCGCAATTTTGTTTCAGGTGCTATGGAAAACACCAGCGCTTCTGTGTTTATGGAAGCCCTGCAATCGACCGACCGGGAACTGACCGATAAAAACTGGGACGACATCATTGCCCACGAACTCTTCCATCAGTGGTTCGGCGACTTGGTGACCATGGAATCCTGGGCCAATCTCCCTCTGAATGAGTCATTTGCCAATTATTCACAGTATCTGTGGGATGAATATCGCTTTGGCACAGATGAGGCAGATTATCAGGGAAGCAAGGAAAAAAACATGTATTTCTTTGAGGCCAACCGCAAGCGGGAGCCGCTCATCCGGTATCAGCACAAAGACCCGGAGGATATGTTCGACAGCCATTCGTACGCCAAGGGCGGGAGGATTCTGCATTTCCTCAGAAAAGTGGTGGGCGATGAAGCATTTTTCGAAAGCCTGAAAACCTACCTGCACGACAATGCATTCCGGGCCACAGAAGTCCATCACCTTCGGCTGGCATTTGAAAAAGTGACCGGCAGGGATCTGAATTGGTTCTTTGACCAATGGTTTTTGTCGGCCGGCCATCCCGAATTAACCGTGGCAAAAAAAACAGAAGGGTCCACCCTGGAGCTCAGCATCAGTCAGAATCAGGATACCCTGTATGCGCCTGTTTACCGATTGCCGGTTGCCATTGAAGTATGGACCGAAAAAGGCTGCGAGACCCACCAAATAGAAATCAACAAAAAGGAGCAATCCTTTACCCTTGCCTGTCAGGCACCTGTGAAATTTGTGCTTTTCGATTCCGATGCAAGACTGCCGGCCGAGGTGAGCACCGGTTTCGATGCCGGGGACTGGGCCGACCAGTATGTGTATTCGTCTCAGGCCATCCACCGGCATGAGGCACTGCAGCAATTGAAGGCCAATCATTTTGATGTGCCCGTAACCCAATCCATCATGAAAAAGGCATTGGATGATTCTTTCTGGGCTTGCCGGCAGTTGGCATGCGAGTATTTCGGAGACGAAAATGCCCCCAAAGCCGGCATCCGTCCGGAAAATCTGATTCCCCTTGCCACGCAGGACCCCAAATCGCTGGTGCGGGCCGAGGCATTGAAAACTTTGGGAGAAATGGATTTTCCCCGCAAAAGGGAAGTGCTGGAAAAAGCCCTGTCTGATTTTTCGATTCTGGCCTCGGGTGCTGCATTCAAGGCATATCTGAAAGCCGGCTATGAAGATGCGGAAAGCAAAATGAAAATGCTGGAAAGCGAAAATGTCGCTTATTTCGGAGCAGTGCTGGCCGATTACCATTCCACACGCCCGGGAGAAAAATCATGGAAATGGTTCAGTAAGGCCCTGGACAATACTGCCTTCCCCGAGCCCTACAACCTGATTCAGGCATTCGGCAAATACCTGGGGATTGAAAAAGACACAAACAAGATTTCCAATGGATTGAAAATGCTGGTGGCCATGGCGGAAAAACGAAAAAAGCCCGAAGTGACCATAGGAGTTTTTCAGGTAACCAAGCCCTACAAGGAGTGGCCCGGCATCAGGGAAGCGAGAAAAAAAATAAAAGCAGAAAATACCAACGCAGATATTCAGGAGATTCTTGAATATCTGGAATAGTCAAAAAGGGAAATCTGATACATCTAAATACGATTTAAAAGCCGGACCAGCATGATTCCAAAGGGAAAACTGATTGCCATAGGGGGGAATGTAGACAAAGGAACCGATCCGGAGGGAGCGGCCAGTTTCCAGTCGCTCAATTTTTTTGAGTTTGGCATTTTGCAGCGCATTCTGGCTGAAACCAGGGGCAAAAACTCACACATTGAGGTGGTTACCACGGCCTCCATGATCCCTGAAGAAGTAGGAGCCGGTTATGTGGATGCTTTTGCCCGTCTTGGCTGCCACAATGTTGGGCTTATTCATGTAAAAAACCGGGCCGATACTCTGGAACCTGCCTATGCAGACAGATTGTCGAAATGCGATGGGGTAATGTTTACGGGAGGAAATCAACTGCGCCTGAGCACCATTTGGGGCGGAACCGAGCTGTTCAACATCATCCGCAACCGGTACTTTCAAGATAACTTCACCATAGCCGGAACCAGCGCCGGGGCCATGGCCATGAGCAATACCATGATTTATGAGGGAGACAGTGCTTCGGCTCTGCTGAAAGGAGCGGTAAAAATCACCACCGGATTTGCCCTCATCCAAAAGCTCATCATCGATACCCATTTCGATAAAAGGGGGCGATTTGGTCGTCTGGCCCAGGCGGTAGCCTCCAATCCCGGCTGCATTGGTCTGGGGCTCGGAGAAGACACAGGTGTGTTGATAACCTCGGGCAACTATATGGAAACCATAGGCTCGGGTATGGTGCTGGTATTTGATGGACACAAGATAAGGCACAACACCATTGCCGACTTGCCCGAAGGGTTCCCGATCAGTATCGAAAATCTGGTGGTGCATGTGATGGCCAAAGGATTCGGATACGATATAGGAGAAAGAAAATTTCTGTCTCAGACAGAAGTAAT
>CANHCT010000135.1 GCA_947459175.1 Hymenobacteraceae bacterium | reverse complement strand
CCGCAGATTTCACAATGAGATAATTCGGAGCATTAAAGGCTACCTGATCCCATTGCTGGGCGGTACTGTTGTACAAACCAAACAAGTTGTCTGTGGTGGCATTCACGGAGGTACTTCCATACCAATACCAGGCTGACTGGCTGGTGTTGAATGACCAACCTGTCAGCCAGCCATAGGAGTGATTTGAAATCCGAAGACCATTCAGCGCTGCACTGGCCATTTCAGACTGATCATTGTTCCAGTCATGGGCCCAGAGTGTGCCCTGATGCATCATTCCTTTGGCAGAAGCATTGGTGCCGTTTCCAACCAATGTTCCGGCCACATGGGTGGCATGGGAACTTACCGCAGTAGCACCATCAATTTGGGTGACTCTGTTGGTCGTAAACTCCTGATGGGTTCGCTGGACAGCGCCACCATCCCATTCGCCAATGATCATTCCTTGCCCGTTCAGATTAAGACCCAGAGAACCACCCGTCCATGCAGCACTGGCGCCAGTCGTGTTAGCGGCCTCGGAATTGCTCTCCGAAGCGATTACGACGGGCTTCCCGGAAGCATCTAGTTTATGTATCTGGAAATCTTTTTCTCCGGAAGTCCAGCGGGAAGGTTTACCGCTGCGCAGCACATAATTTTTTACAGCTGCCTGATTTTTGACATAATCAGCATTAAACTGTTCTTTCAAAGATCGCAGTTCCTGCCTCTTATCATCCTGCGCATGCAATGAAGAAATTACAGAGAAACAAATGCTGAAGAAAGTGACTCGTCTTTTCATAGCTTTTTGAATTGGAAGCTTCAAATCTAATAATTTTATAATTAGTTCAAAAAACAATGCGTTGAACGGTAAGAAGCAGGAATTTTTGGACAACGAAAATAATTTAAGACACCATTGAAACAAAATAAACTTAACACCTGACAAAAATCATTTTTCAGACCATTCTCTCTTTCCAAAGAGAGCAAAACTGACTTTTTTGTTGAAATCCAAAAACCTGAAGCCCGTCAGCCGGATGTATGAGTTTTTTGATTAACCAACCAGCGGGAAAACATCTTCTTTGAAAAAATTTAATGAATTAGGCACTTTCCAACCTAATTAAGACCCTGTAAAATCAGCCTCATAATTTCACGAGTATGGAGAAAGCGTTTAAGTATTTTTGAGTTTCAGGATCAATTTCCTGATGACAAATCTTGTCGCAAATATTTGGTCGAAATCAAATAGAAAAGTGGTTTCAAATGCCCTGAGTGTGGTCATACAAAGTACTGTAATACAAAAGTAGATTTATCAGGAAAATGCACAAAATGCTCTCATACTGAAAGTGTTACAGCTGGAACTCTTTTTCATCAAGTCATATTTCCGATGATTAAGGCATTCTGGATTGTTTATTATCTGAGCCCAAATAAAAAAGGATTGCCTCTACTGCGCTTAGCCGTAAGTTGGAACTTCGTCAAAAACATGCCGGCTTTTTAAAATGAAGGTTATGCAAGCCATGAAAAGCTCAGGAAAATGCCTTTTGGAGGGAAATGTGGAGGTAGACGAATTTGTTGTTGGGGGTCAGGAAGAAGGTGTTCGAGGTCGGAAAAACGACAAGAAAAAGTTGGTTGTGGTCGCAATTGAAAAGAAGGGAAAAGGTGTCTTTATGACCTGTGCAAAGGTGATAACAGCTGGCAGTTCAGAGAATTTCAAGCCATTTTTTGAAGCAAATATTTCCAAATAAGCAATCATTAGGACTGATGGATGGAGAGGATCTGGCCCTCTAAAAGAGGATTTTATAAATCTAAGCCAGGAAAAATCAGGTACAAAAGGAGAAAATTTTAGTCCCATGCATCGCTGGATAATGGGTTTCAAAAGTTGGTTCAGAGGTATTCAGCATCACTCTAAACATCTGAAGTATTACCTTGACCAATATGGCTGCAGATAGAACCGAAGCGTAATGGATGGTGCAATCTTCGAAAATCTAATTACGCGAATGGTGAAAGCAAAACCGGCACCCTATCTAAAAATCATGGGCTGCCAGGTGCCTGATTGAAAGGAATTTTTCTGTTTATCCCTCCCCTACCAAAATTATTTATCAAATTACAAATATGATATCACCAGAAAAAAGTGCTGCCAATAAGGACTACAATCTAGTGAACATCCTTCCAAAACGGGATTATGAACTCCCTGCCATTTTCTTTCAAGATTCTGCGGTAGTTTTCATTTGGAATGTCGGGACAAAAAACCCTGAGAAAATGGGGGCCGTTTTTCAGTCCCTCAATGGGTAGCATGGCCATTGCCCCCATATGACTAAGGTCTTTCTCCCAGCGGGCAAACCATTGTACATTCCTGCAGAGGCTGTCGTCTATACTCACTGCCAGAATATTTTCTACGAACCGCAAACTATCCACCGGATGACTGGCTTCAACAAGCTGGTCCATTCCATTGATATAGGTGACATTGACTGTCAAATAATTGTCGCGTATTATCTTGGAAGGAATATACACTATCTGTCTGTCCTGACTTGCGGCTTCATCCGCATAGATGCGATGCCCCAGGTGGAGCCCTTCTTTACTTATGGCAAATTTATACTTCCTGAAATCCATAGGGTTGGTCCATCCCATATTTCGAAAAACGCTTGTGTAAACCATGAAAAGGGTGACTACTGTAAAAATACCTGCACCAATGAAAAAGCTACCCTTTCGAACATTGCTTCCAAAAAAAATCAAAGGTCTGGCATACCAACTCCGAAAGGTAATGACATCAAAAAGGGTGAAGAATGGATATACCAAATATGATACAACCTTCATTTTTCGAAATGCCCCCAAACAAATGAGATCGATTACATAAACCAGACCTGTCCACATCAGAACTCCGGTAAGCATCCCGAAAACCTCTGCAAGCGACCCACCAATACCCGCTTCACTTTGGTCGATAAGCCAAACCAGCAATCCGCCGGCCAGAAGCAGGGCGACCAACAATATGGCCGAAGAAATAGATGAAAAAATAACCAGCCCGCATATCTTATCTACCCTCATAATCAGGTCTTTCAAATCGCCGTGTGTGTGAGATTTCCTGAACGGGAAGCGGGGCAGACTTGCTTTGGTATTGATGCCGGCCGGGAAAACAAAATTGAGACAGACTATGGCCAACCAGTAGGCCCTGAGAACCAGGTGGAGCACAAAACCATTGGTCAGAATTTTTATTCCGAGAATGCCGCAAATCAGAAAAAGCGAAAAACCGGGCAGTGAGGTCTGAATCTTTACAGTGTTGAGCCAACCCCATAAATAATCCGGAAGCTGAATCAGCGAAAAAACAGCACCCCCTGATATCAGGAGTTCCAATTCCCATGAATTTTCCTGCAGATTCTGAAGCCAGGCCGGATACCTGTTTTCTTCATCCCTTTCAATTGGCCGGTTTTCAGGAGAATGGGCAGTCCCCGACATATTTATCAGTTATGGTGAATACGCGCAAGAAGCAGATTTTTAAATAATTAACAAAAAGTCGGGCTGCTTCCTGATTTTTTTAGTTCAGGGTTGAAAGTTCAAAGTTCAAGGTTGCTTAATACCTGAATTTCAATGCATTACAACTTAAAACTGATTTCTAAAAACTGACTGCTTGAAAAACTTTTGATTTTTGACTTTCGACTTTTGCCTTAAGCTCCTATTCCTGCCCTCGCTGTTCCAAAGGCTGGCTCAGCGTAATTCAGGCGGTTCCGGCTTTCGGTAATCTCATGAATCAGGCCGGGATCTTTTTCAAGGCCATTGCCTATCACCACGATGTCGGCCCCGGCTTCCCATGCGTTTTCGGCTTTGGCGGCCGAATTGATGCCGCCCCCTACTATCAACGGACAGGATACCGCCCGCCTCACAGCGGCAATCATCCTGGCGGGTACCGGCTGAAGGGCACCGCTGCCGCCATCCAGATACATAATTTTTAAACCCAGCATTTCACCCGCCATGGCGGTACATACGGCAATGTCTTCTTTGTCAGCCGGAATGGGCTGGGTATTGCTGATGTAGGAAACGGTGGTAGACCGGCCGCTGTCCACCAGCATGTAGCCGGTAGGCAGAATCTCAAGGCCGGAATTTCTCAAAATGGGGGCAGCGATTACATGCTGACCGATGAGCAGCTCCGGATTTCGCCCGGAGATAAGAGACAACAGGAAAAGGCCGTCGGCCCCGGGATGGATGTGCAGATTGGATCCCGGAAAAATGATGACCGGAATTTCGGACTGTAGTTTTAAGGTATCGATCAGGGAATGAAACTGGGTGCCGGAAATCAGGCTGCCGCCCACAAAGAAATAGTCGACCCCAAGGCTGCAAAATTTCTTAAGATCAGCCGGCAATGTGCTCAGGTCTGTCTTGTCGGGATCGAGCAAGACAGCCAAACACTTTTTTTTGTCGGATTGGTTATTGAAAATTCTCTGAAGGAGCATGCTTGGATTGGGTCAGTTTACTTTCCAGATACTCGGTTATTTTCTCTCTGGCAATGGAAAGCAAAAAAGTAATGATATATCCCTGAATGCTGGCAAACAGCGAAGAGGCAAAATCACTTTTCGGGTGGGAAATCTGACCATAATTGCGGTCATCTTCTTTGTCCTTTTTTTTAAAAGCCCGCATCAGGAAATATGAACCCAGGGCCACCCCTGCAAAAACCAGCCCCTGAACGGCCAGCCGCATGGTGTCTTGTTTCAGGCCGCTTACCTGTTCTTCCAGGGCATCTTTGAATTTGCTGGTTTTGTTCAGCAGATTTTGTCGTTCCATGTTTAAACTTTCAATTTGATGTAAGGTATTGGTCTCAGGTGTTTTCATCGTTTTTCGGATTGTCGTCGGCCCCGGCTTTGGGCTGATTGAGCGTATCCCGAAGTCCGGCTTCAATTTTGTTTTTCAGTTTGATGTTGTTGCGGTTGGCATATACCGCCCAGGTGAGCAGGGCGTAAAAAAGACCCAGAACAAAAAAGCCGGCAAAAGGAAAGCCCAGAAAATAGCTGATGAGGTAGGCCAGTCCGAAGTTCAGGCAAATCAGACCGGAGATGGCAAAAAAGGCCATGACCAAAACCACCAGCGATTTGGTCAGCACTTCCACCAGTACTTCCTTGATGTCGTATTTGGCCAGTTCTATCCGGGCATCCAGATAGCCTTCAAAGTTTTCTATCCAGCGGTCGAGGCTCAGCATATTTTTAATTTTGCCAAACATATACACAAAAATGAAACCATTTCAGTTCGGTTCCTAATCCAATTCAAAAATCTCAAGCCACTTTTGAAAGGCAATGGCCCTCCAAAGTACCTGAAAATCAACCGAATCGGGTTTCTTTTGCCAGGCTGAGGCATGCTGAACAAATTTTTTATTGTGGATAAACTCATCCCGAAAGGCAAAGCTGTTCTGCTCCAGCAATCCGGAAAGCCATTCCCGGTTGGGCGCTGCAAATCCGATTTTGTCTCTGCGCAGGGCTACCGGTTCGGGCAGAAAAGGAGCAGCGGCCCTGCGGAGCAATTGCTTTGAAAATCCGGAGGCAATCTTGGCCGAACCCGGTATAGAAAACAGCATCCCGGCCAGGGGCATAAAGTCAGCAAAGGGCATCCTCGACTCTACCGACCAGCGCATGGAATTCCGGTCGGCCGCTTTAAGCAAAAAAGGCAGGGTAAGACGGGTAAAATCGCGGTACAACTGCCCGTTCAGGGTATCTTCCGGAGCGGGAGGAAGCCCGGCAAGTGTCAGGATTTCATTCGTAAAAATTTGATTTTCAGGCTTAAATTGAAGCATGAGCTTCCTGTGCCAATGCGCACCGGGCAGACTTTTGAGCTTTTGAAACAGGGCCGGTTTCAGCACATGCGAAAATGCCGGCGGAAAAATACCGTGGGCCATATGCTCCCAAAACCAGGTTTCCAGATGCCGGGGATAGCCCCCGAAGATTTCGTCGGCACCCTGTCCATCGAGGCTCACCTTTACGCCCTGAGAAGCCACAAGCCTGAAAACGGCATACTGAGAATAGGCATTCAGGCCCGGCGGCGGCTCATCGAGTGTGCGGATCATGTCTGCCATATTTTCCTGAAAATCAGCAGAATCCGGACAAACCGTATGAAAAGAAAAATGATTTCGGCCGGCCACCATGCGGGCAAAAGCTTCTTCATTCCGGGCATCTCCGGGGAAAAGGGTGGCCATAAAAGCCTTTCTCTGTTCCGCATTTTTGGAGGCTTTGTCGGCAAAGGCCACGAGCCCGGCAATGGCGGAACTGTCAATGCCCCCGCTGAGGCAAATCCCCAAAGGCACATCGGACTGCAACCGAAGGCCAATCATTTCCACCATCATTTCGCGGATGGCTTCCACCCTTTCAGCTTCTTTTCTTTCGGACTGAAAATCAAAGGCTTTGGTGTAACAGAATTGGTGATAGGTTTCGATTCTGCATTTTCCGTCCTGCAAATCCATCTCTATAAAATGTCCGCCCCGCAGCCTGAAAATGTCCCCGAAAAAAGTGTCTTCCGACTCGTCCGAGAGGCCGTATGCCAGAAACCGGGCTGCTGCCCTCCGGTTTATTTTTTTGGGAAGGCCAAAATCAAAAAGGGCCTTGATTTCAGAAGCAAAGCAGAGGTTTTGCCCCTGCATGCTGAAATAAAAAGGCTTGATACCGGCCGGGTCTGCCGAAGCAAAAAAGACTTGCTTTTCAAGGTCGAGAATGGCAAAAGACCACATGCCGTCCATTTTGTTCAGCACGGCTTTGCCCCATTTCCGATATGCCAGGAGCAGCACTTCGCTGTCGGTTTGGGTTTGGGTAAAGATACCCATATCAGCCAGTTCGGATCTGATTTTCTTGTAGTTATACAATTCACCATTGAAAATCAGGGCCACCTTGCCATCGGCAGTGATCATGGGCTGCCGGCCCTCCGGAAGGGGATCGATGATGGACAGGCGGCGGTGCATGAATCCGGCAAGGGCATACTGCCCGGAATCCGTAAGGCGTTCTGAAAAAAGAATTTTTTGTTCATCGGCCCCAATGCTGCAAAATCCAAATCCATCGGGGCCCCTGTGTTTCAGGGTCTCAGCAGTTTGGCTGAGTTGGGAAAAATTCCAAACGGGTTCGAATTGAACAAAACCGGCGAT
>CANHCT010000134.1 GCA_947459175.1 Hymenobacteraceae bacterium | reverse complement strand
GAAGGGATGCCATCGACATGACATTTTCGTTGCTCAGCTGCCAGCCCTGGGCACCGGGCATGGGCTTAAATCCTTTTTCCATGAGAAAACGGGTTTCTTCGTCGTAGCCATACCAACCGGCAAAGCGGGGAAGATCGGGCCTGTTGGCATACTGCGAGTGCACATACAGTCCGGCAATGGCACCGGGTCCGCCATTGAGGTATTTGTAGCTGCACCAGGCCGCAAAATCTACCTTCCACTGATGAAGTTTGAGGGGCACATTGCCCATGGCATGGGCCAGATCGAGGCCCACTTTGGCACCCGCCTGATGCCCGGCCCGGGTGATGGCTTCCATGTCAAACACCTGACCTGTAAGGTATTGTATTCCGGGAAACAAAACCAAAGCCAGTTCTTCACCGGCATCTTTTATGGCTTTCAGGATGTCTTCGGTGTGCAGAATGCGTTCGCCTTCCCGCGGCTTTACTTCGATGAGGTGTTGCTCCGGATCCAGGCCGTGAAAGCGCAACTGGCTTTCCACCATATACTGGTCGGAAGGGAAAGCCCCGGCCTCCATCAGAATTTTGGTCCGCTTGCCGTGGGGCCTGAAAAATGTAACCAAAAGCAGGTGCAGATTGCCGGTAAGGGTACCCATTACGGTGACTTCCTCCTGTTCGGCACCGGCCAGCCGGGCCAGAGAGGGAATCAGTTTTTTGTGGTAATCGTACCAGCGGTTTGTGGCATAAAAGTGCCCATCTACCGCCATCTCCGACCAGTCGTTGAGCACCTCATTGATATAGTGCCGGGCCATGATGGGCTGCAGACCCAAACTGTTGCCGCAGAAATAATGCACGGGCTTTCGGTCCATGCGGGGTTTAAGAAATTGGGTTTCAAGGTGTTCGAAAAGGCTTTGAGGCGTAGTGGAAAAATGATGAATCATCGCTTTGATATAAAAATAGGCAGGGGCAATTTAGGGGAAATTGAAAAGGGAACATCAGGAATGAAACTTATTTTTGAATCAGGCCGGGCCTGGTTCGGAGGCGGCACTCCCGCAGTTGTGTTTTATTTCATGCATCGCTTGTGTTTTCAATCCGGTTGCCCGCATGGCCGGCGGCAGAAAAAAAGGGAATCCCCGCTTTCTTTTTTTGTGGAATACGGGCCCTGCGGCCATGCCCGGGCCGCAAATGCTGACAAGCCGGTTCCTTTTCTGCCCGCCTTCTGATTCTGCCTTTTTGAATTTTTATTTTTTCCTTCTTTGGAAATCATTCGCCCCCGCAAATCCATACCTTTGCACCTAATCATCAAAACTGAAATGGATCAGCAGGCCAAAGATTTTCTTTACGCATACCTCAATAATTTTTCTCCTACCGGATTCGAAGAAAGTGGTCAGCGCATGTGGCTGGACTACATGAAGCCCTATACAGATACCTACATATCAGATACTTACGGAAGTGTGGCGGCAGTCATCAATCCCGATGCACCCTACAAGGTGGTAATAGAGGCCCATGCCGATGAGATATCCTGGTTTGTGAATTACATCACCGAAGATGGCTACATCTATGTAAGGCGAAACGGCGGATCCGATGCCCTCATTGCACCTTCGAAAAGGGTAAATCTTTTTGGCGACAAGGGTGTGGTTAAGGGCGTTTTCGGCTGGCCTGCCATCCATGTGCGGGAGCTGGAAAAAGATGAAATGCCCAAAATCAAAAACATTTTCATCGACATCGGCGCCTCCGGAAAAAAGGAGGTGCTGGAAATGGGCATCCATGTGGGCACCGTGGTCACCTTCGACGATGAAGCCTTTGAACTGAATAATAAATATCTGGTAGGCAGGGCTTTGGACAACCGAATCGGGGGCTTTATGATTGCCCAGGTGGCCCGGAGATTAAAAGAAAATGACATCAAACTGCCTTTCGGCCTTTATGTGGTGAATGCTGTGCAGGAAGAAATCGGCCTGCGGGGTGCCGAAATGATGGCCCGCCGTCTGCAACCCGATGTAGCCATCATCACCGATGTGTGCCACGATACGGCTTCGCCCATGTACAAAAAACTGGAGCAGGGCGATCAGCGCTGCGGCGAAGGTCCGGTGCTCACTTATGGTCCGGCGGTTCAAAACAACCTGCTGAATTTTATCATTGCCCAGGCAGAGAAAAACGAAATCAAATTTCAGCGGGCAGCAGCCACCCGGCAAACCGGCACCGACACCGATGCTTTTGCTTATTCGGGACAAGGTTCGGCTTCGGCGCTCATTTCGCTGCCGCTTAAGTATATGCACACCACAGTAGAAACGGTAGCACTCGATGATATTGAGGCGGTTATCAAATTGATTTACCACTCTGTGCTGGCCCTGGAAAACGGCCGGGATTTCAGGTACATCAAGTAAATAAATGCGGAGGCTTCTTTTCCTCGTCTGCCGGAGGATTGGGACTGCTTTCTTCAAGGTGTCTGTGCCGCCGGCAAGTAAAACTTGCGGCCCATTGCAGTCAATTTGCTCCTTTCATCCTCTGTTGACTGGCTTTATGAAAACCATTTTTTAACATTTGCGGTTACATTTTCTTACATCTTTGCCAGCGGTATTCACCAGCTTTATGTCGATTATCCCCATCCGAACCGGAATATTCTCCTGCCTGTTCTTTTTTCTAACCCTTGTTTTCATTTTCAATCCCGAATCGGCCCGCTCACAAACAGGAAAAGCCACCGTGTCGGGCTACATCAAAGGGGCGGAAGACGGAGAAGCACTGATCGGTGCAGGGATTTATGTGGAAGAACTGAAAACAGGGGCCACTTCCAATGTGTACGGCTTTTACTCCCTCACCCTTCCGCAGGGAAAATATACCCTCAAATTCATTTTTCTCGGCTATCAAACTCAGATCAAAACCATTGATCTTAAGGAAAATATGGTACTGAATGCCGAGCTGGAAGAAGAAGTTAGGCAAACCAAAGAGGTGGTGATTACCGGAGAGCAAACCGAAATCGAAGCCAATGTGAAAACCACCCAGATGGGCGTGAACAAGCTGGATATCAAAACCATCAACCGGATACCGCCGTTGCTGGGAGAGGTAGACATCATCCGCTCCATCCAGCTTTTGCCCGGGGTAACCACAGTGGGCGAAGGCGCTTCGGGTTTCAATGTGCGGGGCGGAAGCATTGACCAAAACCTGATTCTGCTCGATGAGGCGCCGGTGTACAATTCGTCTCACCTGTTCGGTTTTTTCTCGGTTTTCAATCCCGATGCGGTAAAGGATGTGAAACTGGTGAAAGGCGGCATCCCGGCCCAGTATGGCGGCAGAATTTCTTCCCTGCTGGACATACGCATGAAGGAAGGCAACAACAAAAGGCTGGAACTCAAGGGAGGCATTGGCTTGCTTTCGAGTCGTTTTTCGGTGGAGGGACCTATTAAAAAGGAAAAATCGTCCTTTATACTTGCAGGACGCCGGACCTATTTCGATCTGGCGTTTCCCATTTCCAGCGACGAACAAATCAAAAAAACGGTGGCTTATTTTTATGACCTTACTGCCAAGGTCAATTACAAGTTTGATGAAAAAAATACCCTCTTTCTCTCCGGATATTTCGGGCGGGATAAATTCGGATTTGGATCTGCTTTTGGTTTCGAATGGGGAAATGCCACCACCACCCTGCGCTGGAACCACATCTTCGGACCCAAACTGTTTTCCAATATCACCGCCTTCTACAGCAATTACGATTATCAGCTGAATATTGAATCCAACGACGATGCCTTCAACTGGCGCTCTACCATTGAAAATCTGAGCTTTAAGCCTGAATTTACCTGGTACCTGAACGACAAAAACACCATCACCTTCGGGGGGCAGATTCTGCACTACGATTTCCTGCCGGGCAAAACCACCATCATCAGCGATGGCGAAACGAGGGTGAACCGCCTGGCTGATAAGTTTGCTTTCGAAAACAGCCTTTTCATAAGCAACGACCAGCAAATCAGCAGGCGAATAGGCATCACATACGGCTTGCGTTATTCGAATTTTCTGAATGTGGGGGCCGGTACCAAACTTATTCTGGCCGATACCACGCCCGGCATCAAGAAAAGGGTGATTGAAAAACAGCGCATCGAAACCAATAAAGTATTGGCCGGATTCAACAACCTGGAGCCGCGTTTTTCAATCAAATATGAACTTACCGAAAACACCTCTCTGAAAGCGAGTTACAACCGAATGGCGCAGTACATCCACCTGCTGAGCAATACCCAGGCTTCGGTGCCTTTGGATGTATGGACCCCCTCTTCCAACAACATTATGCCACAGATTGGTGACCAGATTGCACTCGGCTACTTCCGTAATTTCAGTTTCGGAGGGCAGGAATTTGAATTCTCGGCCGAAACCTTTTACAAGGAGATGCAAAATCAGATCGACTACATCGACGGAGCAGATTTGCTGCTGAACCAAACCGTAGAAGCCGAACTGATGAGCGGATTCGGCAGGGCCTACGGACTGGAACTTTTTCTCAAAAAGAGAAAAGGAAAGTTTACCGGCTGGATCTCCTACACCCTCGCCCGCTCCGAAAGACAAGTGGCCGGCATCAACAACCGCGACTGGTATCCCACCCGCTTCGACAAGACCCACAACCTGTATCTGGTGGGCAATTATGAGTTGAATGAAAGGTGGAACTTCGGTGCCAACTTCATCTTCAGTTCGGGTGTGCCGGGTACATTTCCCACCAACAGAATTGAATACCAGGGTTTTGTGATTCCGCACAATTCCGATGGATTACGAAACAACTACCGGCTACCGGCCTACCACAGGCTGGATATTTCGGCTACCTACGAGCCTCGGGCGAATGAAAACCGCAAGTGGAAATCTTCCTGGACTTTTGGGCTCTACAATGTGTACAGCCGCCGAAATCCTTTTGGCATTTATTTCCGGCAGGAGGTGCCGAAAGAAAACCCCACTCCGGCCGAGCGGGTAGACCAGAGCAGCAATACCGAAGCCATCCGGTTTTCTGTTCTGGGCATTCCGGTGCCTGCTGTAACCTATAACTTTACTTTCTGACAACCAACATGATACGCAATCCATTTTTATACGCTGCTTTCTGTGTTTTCGCGGGACTTTTTTTGGTATCCTGCGAAGATGCGATTACCATAGATCCGGGCAAAGGCAAAAGCGAACTGGCCGTGGATGCCATGATTACCGTAGACGATGGCCTTCAGGAGTTGCGCCTTACGCTCACTTCCGGGTATTTCGATAATGCCAATCCGGCTACCGCCGTTACCGAAGCACGGGTATTGCTGATCAACATCAATACTTTAGATACCTTTCAGTTTCTGCACAGGCCCGAAAAACCGGGCTACTACCGCTCGTCCCGTCAGATTTCGGGAAATACCGGCAACATTTTCGGCTTGTTTGTGGAATACAGGGGCGATACCCTCAACGGATTTTCACGCCTTTCACGACCAACCAAAATAGACTCTTTGTATCAGGAAGAACGGCCTGCTGAATTCGGAAACGAGGCCGGAAAGTATGTGTATCTGCTGGCAAGAGACTCCGCAGGGGCAGGCGATTGCTGCTGGATCCGCTATACGCTCAATGGCAAGGAAAACCTGCAATACAACCGGCTCAATCAGTCGCTGCCCATTGATGCCTCCTTTAATCCCGGAGCTGCCGATGGCCTGGAATTCATTTACCCGGTGCGCAATTCCATCAATACCAACAAAAGCTATCTGGTGGGCGATACCCTTGGTGTGATGCTCTATTCCATTGATCCTGAGCATTGGAGGTTTCTCAAAGAAATGGATATCCAACTCAACAATCAGGGATTGTTTGCCAATCCTCAGGCCAATGTGAGGGGCAACATGTCCAACCTGAACCCCGCAAAAAAGACGGGGGCATTGGGCTGCTTTGGCATTTGCCGGGTATCCAAAGCAGGGGTAAGGATAAAATAGACTTTCAGAAGCCGGGAAGGAAAACCTTCGGCTTCAGGCATTGGCCGGTGAAGGTCAGTACCGATGCAGGGAGCCGTAAAGGGAACAAGATTATGCCCCCTTCTTTGCCCGGATGAAAATGAGGTCTTACAGACTGAGCAGATCTTTAAACTTTACAGCCTGGCGTCGGGAAACTTCCACCTTTTCCCCTCCCCTGAGTTTTACCAGAATGCCGCCCGAAAAATAGGGCTCAATGGTTTCGACCATCCTCAGGTTGATGATGTGTTTGCGGTTTGCACGGAAGAAAATCCTGGGGTCAAGTCTTTCTTCCAATGCATTTAAAGATCTTAAAATCAGCGGCTTGTGATTATCAAAGTAAATTCTGACATAGTTGCCGATGGACTCAAAAAGACGCACATCCGAAAGCCGGATAAACCAGTATTTATTGCCGTCTTTTACAAAGACTTGGTCGTCTTCCGAAAAAACCTTGTGCTGATGCCCCGAAGCGGGCACATCGTGGCTGTGGTCTTCCTCGAGTTTCCTGATGGCCTGCTCCAGTCGATGGGGCTCAATGGGTTTGAGCAGATAGTCGATGGCATCAACATCAAAAGCTTTCAGGGCATACTCGTCGTAGGCCGTGGTAAAAATCACATCGGGGGCAATGCTGTCGTCCAGCGCCTCGAGCACCTCAAAGCCTGATTTTCCCGGCATCTGAATGTCGAGAAATACCAGGTCCGGGCGGAGCTGATTGATTTTGGCAATGGCCTCTTCGCCGTTGCCGGCCTCATCAATGATTTCAATCTGGGTATAACTTTCCAGCAAGCGGCGCAATTCGTTGCGGGCCAGTCTTTCGTCGTCAACAATTATGGTTCTCATTTTTTTGGAATTGGAATTTTAATTATAGCAGTAACCGTTTCAGGATCAGATTGATGGATGTCAAACAGGTCGTTCCGATTGTAGATTAGTTCTAACCGGTGCCTTGTATTGGCAATGCCAAAACCGCCTGAGTCTGTGCCATCCAGCTTTCCTGTGTTGTCTATTCGGATTTCAGCAAATCCATTTGTCAGGGAAGAGGAAATGTGGATGCTGCCCCCGGCTACTTTTTTTGATAGCCCGTGTTTTACCGCATTTTCTACCAGGGTCTGAATCATCATCGGCGGCACCTGGATGCTGAGTGTTTCGGGCTTTAGATGGGTAGCAAATTGCAAGCGCTCTTCAAACCTGATTTTTTCGAGATTGAGATAGTCGTTCACTGTTTTCAGTTCTTCCGAAAGG
>CANHCT010000133.1 GCA_947459175.1 Hymenobacteraceae bacterium | reverse complement strand
GCATGGAGTTTGTCGAATACGGGTTCGCCCCAGCCGGCGGGCACTCCCCGGCAAACGCAGGAAACAATGCCCCCGATGGTATCCCGCTCGTCCCGGATTTGTTCAATGTACCGGGCCATTTGTCCGGCGGTTTCAGGGTCGGGACAGCGAACCGGATGATTGTCCGAAACCTTCAGGTCGTATTGCGACCAGGGTTTTGGCAATGCCAGATGCCCCACCCGGCTCACAAAGGCAAAAATTTCTACTCCGGCAGACTTGAGCATTTGTTTGGCCACGGCACCCGCTGCCACTCTGGCCGCAGTTTCTCTGGCCGAGCTTCTTCCCCCGCCGCGGTGGTCCCGAATGCCGTATTTTTCCTGGTAGGTAAAATCGGCATGCGAGGGGCGAAAGGCCTTTGCCACATGGCTGTAGTCTTCAGACCGTTGGTCTTCGTTGGGAATAAAAAAGCAAATTGGGGTACCGGTGGTTTTGCCTTCAAAAACCCCCGAAAGCACCTGACACAAATCGCCTTCTTTTCTCGGTGTACTCAGTTCACTTTGTCCCGGCTTCCGCCTGTCCAGTTCTTTTTGAATGTGCGCCATATCCAGCTCCAGTCCGGCAGGACATCCGTCTATCACTACCCCGATTCCCTTTCCGTGCGATTCTCCGAATGTGCTGATTACAAAGGCTTTGCCGAATGAGTTTCCTTTCATTTTCGTTTCAAAAGATATAAATTTCCTTGTTCATTGCCCAGCAAAAGGCTGTCTCTTCCCAGGTAACAAAGCGATTCAGACTGTCGCATGGGCCAATAGGCCAGGCAGAAATCCGGCGCCGGAATTTGGCTTAAGCCATAGGAAAGCGAATAAAAGTAAATTTTTCCATAGGTAAGCAGGGCAAATTCTTTGCCGTCCGGCCGAAGTGCCGCGGAGGTAACCATACCTGCAACCGGAATTTTTTGTTTCGGGCTCAGGGTGTAGTCGCCCGGCCTGTCCGGAACTGCAAACACAAGGCTGTTGCGCTCCCGCTTGTCTTTGGAGAAGAGGTAAAGGCTGTCGGCTTGCCATACCATAGCCTCGAAGTCGAATGCCGAATTTTCCCCCTTTTCGTCGAGGAAGCTCATCCGGATGATGCCCTCAGAATTTTTCTCTTTTTCATTGAATATCAATACCTTCAAAGTGTCTTGCCTGTAAAAATTATTGCCGATATCCCCGATAAAAAGCCTTCCTCTTCCGTCGCTGCTTATGTCTTCCCAGTCCCGGTTGTGAAAGGGGATACAAACCCGGCCTTTCAGGTTGCCTGCCGCCGAAATGAGGTACAAACAAGAGTCGGTGTCGTCGTTGTGGGTATAAAACAAACTGTCGCTGTGCCGGAGGAGTCCCGAACTTTCGGTAATCAACCCGGAATGGATTTGGGAAAAAAGTCCAATGTCAAATCTTGTGCTTCCCCGGCAGTGTTCCTGGTAGATTTGCCTGTGGCGGATGATGTAAAATCCTGAAAATAAGAGTCCTGAAACAATGGTCAGGGTAAAAATAGTTTTCAGGAAACCGGTTTTCAAGC
Source organism: Hymenobacteraceae bacterium (assembly GCA_947459175.1). Taxonomy (GTDB): domain Bacteria; phylum Bacteroidota; class Bacteroidia; order Cytophagales; family Flexibacteraceae; genus CAMDMI01. Next base: position 5,740 of record CANHCT010000133.1, on the reverse strand, counting down.
GGGGGAAATTTCAAGGGCGGAGCCCTGCAAAAAAGAAAGGTTCAAAGGTAGGGAAAGGAATGAAAATCAACTTTGGGAAAAAAAAGAGGGGAGGAGAGCCAATTGAAATTAGATTCGCACCATGACCAGCAAGGGCAAAATCATCAACGATCCGGTACACGGCTTTATCAGCATTCCCGGAGGATTGATTCAGGATGTAATTGATCATCCTTATTTTCAAAGACTTAGACGAATTAAGCAGCTGGGCCTCACCGACATGGTGTATCCGGGTGCCCAGCATACCCGCTTTCATCATGCCATCGGCGCCATGCACCTCATGGGGCTTGCCCTCGAAAATCTCCGTCATAAAGGGCACCCCATATCCCGGGAAGAAGAAACCGCTGCCCGTCTTGCCATTCTGCTGCACGATGTGGGCCACGGACCTTTTTCCCATGCCCTGGAAAACAGCATTTTGCAGGATGTGCACCACGAAAAAATGTCCCTGGTTTTTATCGACCGGCTGAATTTTTTACTTGGGGGAAAACTGGATATGGCCCGCGACATGTTTCAGGGGCAATACCACCGGCCGTTTTTCAATCAATTGGTTTCGGGTCAGCTGGATATCGACCGCATCGATTACCTCCGCCGGGATTGCTTTTTTTCGGGGGTTGCCGAAGGTGCCATTTCAGCCGAACGCATTCTGAGCATGCTCGACATCCACGACGACAAGCTCGTGGTAGAGGAAAAGGGCATTTATTCCATAGAAAACTTTCTGAGCTCCAGGCGCCTGATGTACTGGCAGGTGTACCTGCACAAAACCACTGTGAGCGCTGAGGAGATGCTCATTCAGCTGATGCGCAGGGCCAGGGCTTTGACCGGCAGCGGTGCCCGGCTGAGCATGACGGCCGCACTGGAGCCGTTTTTCCAACGCAATTTTGGATGGGAAGATTTCATTTCTGACCCCGCCCACCTCAATGCTTTTTCGCTTATCGACGATTACGACATCTGGTATTGCATCAAATCATGGGTTTCCAATCCCGACTTTGTCCTGTCTTTTCTGAGCCGGGGGCTGATGGAACGGCGACTGCTGAAAGTAAACATCTTCGGGCAGCCCATCGGCGAAGACCGCTTGCAGGAACTTCGGGAAAATTTTCAGAGCGGTCTCGGGCTCAGTGCAGAAGAATCTACCTATCTGGTATTCGAAAAAGAGGTGAGCAATTCGGCCTATATCTCCGGTGGAAATCAGATTTTTATAAAAACCCGACAGGGTGAAATTATGGATGTGGCCAATGCCACCGACCTGCCGAATATCCATGCCATGGCCACCGAGGTGAAAAAATATATTGTCTGCCAACCCAAACCTATATCTTTGCACTCTTTTGCGGGAAAATAAAGAATGGAGTTTTCGGCCGGTCAGATTGCCGCTCTCGTGCAGGGAGAAGTAGTGGGTAATTCCAACATATTGATATCCAATGTAGCCAGGATAGAAGACGGGGCCGAAGGTTGTATTTCCTTTTTGGCCAATCCCAAGTACGAGCCCTACATTTACTCCACCCGCTCTTCTGTGGTAATGGTCTCCGGCTCTTTTGAGCCCCGGCAGCCTGTAGCCGCCACCCTCATCCGGGTGAAAGATCCTTATACCAGCTTTACCCTCCTGCTCGAAGAATACCAGCGGCTTACCTCCCTTCAAAAAAGAGGAACCGAAGAGCCTGCCTTCATGGCCAAAACCGCTCAGGCCGGCGAAAATTGCTACCGGGGTGCGTTTTCCTATGTGGGCGAAAACTGCAAAATCGGCGACAATGTGAAAATTTATCCCCAGGTCTACATCGGCGACAATGTAGAAATCGGCGACAATACCATTCTCTATCCCGGGGTGAAAATCTACTCCGGTTGCAAAATCGGAAGGTACTGCACCATCGCAGCCGGTACTGTCATCGGGAGCGACGGCTTTGGCTTTGCGCCCCAGGCCGACGGAAGCTATAAAAACATTCCCCAATTGGGCATTGTCATCCTCGAAGACCATGTGGATATAGGCGCCAACACCACCATCGACCGTGCCACTATGGGCGCCACCATCATCCGCAAGGGTGTGAAGCTGGACAACCTCATACAGGTGGCCCACAATGTGGAAATCGGAGAAAACACCGTAATGGCTGCCCAATCCGGCATTTCCGGCTCCACCAAAGTGGGCAAAAACTGCATCATCGCCGGTCAGGTGGGCGTGGTAGGCCACATCAAAATTGCCGACCGTACCTCCGTGGGTGCCCAATCCGGTATTTCCAAAGCAGTGCTGAAAGAAGGCACCGCCCTTTTCGGCAGCCCTGCCATTGAATACAACGATCAGCTCAAATCCATTATCGTCTACCGGAAACTTCCGCAGATGCTCCGCCGCATAGAACAAATGGAAAAGCAGCTCCTGCAACTGGAATCGAAATCCAATACTGACAGCCAATAATCTCTCTGTTTCCCGCCAAACAAGCAAATGATGAATACCAAGCAGCATACCATAAAAGGAAGTTTTACACTTTCCGGTGTTGGTTTGCATACAGGCGAAGTAGCCAATATGACCTTTCTGCCGGCCGACATCAACCATGGCATTAAATTTCAGCGCGTTGACATTCCCGGCCAACCCATTGTGGATGCCGATGTGGACAATGTGGTAGACCTCAGCAGGGGTACTACCATTGAGGCCAACGGAGCAAGGGTCAATACCGTAGAGCATACCCTCGCTGCCCTTGTCGGCACAGAGGTAGACAATGTACTCATCCAGCTAGATGGTCCGGAGCCGCCTATCATGGACGGCAGTTCCTTTCCCTTTGTGGAAGCATTGGAAAAGGTTGGCTTCGAAGAGCAAAATGCCTTGCGCAATTTCTTTGAAGTTACGGAAGCCATTTCCTTCAAAGACGAAGAGCGCAATGTAGAAATTGCTGCCCTTCCCCTGGATGATTACCGATTAACGGTAATGGTGGACTACAATTCACCCGTATTGGGGAGTCAGCACGCCTCACTTACCGATATCCGCGATTTCAGCAAGGAGATTTCTTCCTGCCGCACCTTCTGTTTTTTACACGAGCTGGAAATGCTGTACAAGCAGGGCCTCATCAAAGGCGGCGACCTCAACAATGCCATCGTAGTGGTGGACAGGGTGGTGGAAGATCATGAAATTCAGCATCTTGCAGAGCTTTTTCACAAACCCAAAGTAGAAGTAAAGAAAGAAGGCATCCTCAACAATGTGGAGCTTCGATATAAAAACGAACCGGCCAGACACAAACTGCTGGATTTGGTCGGGGACCTGGCCCTTGCAGGCAGGCCGATAAAAGGACAAATTCTCGCAGCCCGGCCCGGCCATGCTGCCAATGTGGCCTTCGCCAAAAAACTGAAAAGGGTGATGCTCGAAAAGGAAAAGAAAGGATTGCCCAAAGGCATTCCCAATTATGATCCTTCGGTGCAACCTGTGCTGGATGTGAATCAGATTTACAAGATGCTCCCCCACCGGTATCCGTTCTGCCTGATAGACAGGATTTTCCATTTGGATGAAAATTCGGTTGCGGGAGTAAAAAATGTCACCATCAACGAACCTTTTTTTCAGGGTCATTTTCCGGGAAATCCGGTAATGCCCGGGGTTTTGCAGATAGAAGCCATGGCCCAGACGGGCGGTATCCTGGTATTGAACACCCTTCCGGACCCTGAAAATCACTGGACTTACTTTCTGAGCATCGAAAATTGTCGTTTTAAGAAAATGGTAGTTCCCGGTGATACTGTGGTGTTTAGCTGCGAATTGATGGCCCCCATCAAAAGGGGAATTGCAAAAATGAACGGACGGGCTTATGTTGCGGGCAATCTCGTTTGCGAGGCAGTCATGTCCGCCTATATTGTAAGGAAAGACGCTAAATAATGGTCCAGTATCCGCTTACCAACATCCATCCCGATGCCAAAATCGGGAACAATGTAAAGATAGAACCCTTTGCCACTGTCTATGGAGATGTGGAAATAGGAGATGATTGCTGGATCGGGCCCAATGCGGTGATTATGGATGGTGCCCGTCTGGGAAAAGGCGTCCAAATATTTCCGGGTGCTGTAATATCTTCCATTCCGCAGGACCTCAAGTTTGTGGGAGAAAAAACCACAGCCATCATCGGAGATTACTCGGTAATCAGAGAATATGCCACCATCAGCAGAGGTACTGCCGACAGGTTCAAAACCGAGGTGGGAAAGAATTGCCTGGTAATGGCCTATGTGCACATTGCCCACGATTGCCTGGTGGGCAACAATTGTATATTGGCCAATGCTGTTCAGCTGGCCGGCCATGTGGTGGTAGAAGATTATGTGGTCATCGGAGGGACAACCGCTGTACACCAGTTTGTAAAAATCGGGGCCCATTGCATGATATCCGGAGGTTCGCTGGTGCGCAAAGATGTACCGCCCTTTACCAAAGCAGCCCGTGAGCCCCTCAGCTATGTGGGTGTCAATTCGGTCGGATTGCGGCGCAGGCAATTCCCGAATGAGAAAATTGAAGAAATCCAGGACCTTTACCGGGTCATTTACCTGGAAGGCAATACCTACTCCAAGGCCTGCGATATCATAGAGCTGAAATTTTCACCCAGCACCGAGCGGGACGAAATCCTGAATTTCATCCGCAACTCTGAAAGGGGCATTATGAAAGGGTACTCCAATGGCGCTCCCGGAAAACAGGAGGCGGAGAATACCGTAATTTAAGCGAAGTCGTTACAAATCTATCGACCGGGATAGGAGCAGGCTCCGTCTGCAAATACTCTGTTTGGGTATATTTTAGCTCATCCCTCTTTTTTTTGGTGCTGTTCATGACATGGCGCTCCGGGGCAATCCTAAATTCAGTTTTTGCCTATAAATATGAATTTTTCTATATTTTTTTAGGACTTAATTTTTCAAATCTCTGAATTGAAAAAAAAAATAATAGCGTAATAAAAACTGGAAAAACAATGAAATATTTTTTTTGAGCTACCGGTTCTGTCTGCCTTGGCATGGGTTTTCATATTCTGATTTGGGCAAATTCAGCAGCTGGAAAAGCTTGGTTAATTTAAGATAAAGTGCATAAATTAGTAATAAATCAATAAAAATCAGTTTTTGTTTGCTTAAGCAAAGCAGGTTAGGGATCCGTGAAATTGTTCTCAAAGTATCTAAAATAGGGGTCGGCGTTTCTTTTGAACCGAGTGTAATTGGGAGAGATTTTGATGTAAGGTTGGGATCAAATAATAAAAAATTAGAAGAATTTGGTGCATTCAAATAGAAACCTTACTTTTGCGCCATCAACAAAAAATCTATGAATAAAACCTTTGTAACCACCACAAGCTCATCAACTCCCGAAGCATTATTCAGCTCCCGGAATTGCCACAAATCTGTTTTGGAATCCAATTTCCGGATTAAACCAAACCATCAGATTTTCACCTCATTGAAAGGATGCCTCATGGCACTCTTTTTATCACTTTCTCTGTTTGGGGCGAATGGATTATCGTTTGCCCAGAAATCCACCATTGCTTCAGGAAACTGGAACAATGCTGCTATCTGGTCACCTGCAGGAGTTCCGACCACCGGACAAAATGTAGTAATCTCCGCCGGACATACCGTAAACCTGGTTTCCAATACAAGCATTGGCACCGGTTCGCTTACCGTAAACGGTACGCTGAACAGGGCAAACCGCAGCTTTACAGCAGCCTCTTTAAGCGGAGCAAGTACAGGCGTTATTACTGCTACAGCCAGCATTCTGACAGTAGGCAGCGGCAAT
>CANHCT010000132.1 GCA_947459175.1 Hymenobacteraceae bacterium | reverse complement strand
GTTAAATTGCAGGGGGCCGCTGCCTTTTCCGCCAAAGCTCACTTTCAGCATCTTGCGGTTGGTGTACTGCGGGGGAGGGGCGGTACCCTCAAATCCGTTGGCCTGAAAAACATATACCGAGTCTTTGGCTTCATCGGCTACGAAAATATAGCGCTGACTGGTGCCGGCATACAACACAGAAACCGGACGGGTAAACCGGAATGGCTGATACAGATAGCCATCGGCCTCCACACCCGGAATCGGAACAGGCAAGGCCTTGAAACTGAAAAATTCATTTTCGTCCACATCCGTCAATACTTCTTTGTATTGCACTTTCAGGGTGAGGTCGGGTTCCACTGAGGTAAACATATAGTCTTTTTTCGACTCCATTCTGGCCCTCTGCGGCGGCTGCACCAGGGTACTCAGCCCGAACGGCCTTCTCACATTCTCGTCTGCTCCGGTAATGCGGTCCTGGTTGTTTACCAGCAGGATCGAATTGTTGTTGTACAGATTGCCACTGGCGCCTTTGCCCTCCGGTCCGTTCGAAACCAGGTAATAGGCGTTGTTATCCAGGAAGCCGAGTGCTGTGAAATTCACATCCTTCAACTGGCCGGCTACCACAGAACTGGCAGAAGAAATATTGATGAAATCAAATGGGTATTTCAGTTTTTTTGCGATTACAGCCGAATTCAAATCGATGAAGCCCGGCGTCTGTCCTTCGTTGGCCACTTTCTGAGAAATCTTGTACAAAACCGGAAAAGAGACTGCCTGATTGTTCAGCGTGGAATCAAATTTCCCCAGGGCATACAAGTCCAGGCTGCGGTTCTGGATGATGAAATGAATGCCGGGCAGATTCAGTCGGCCCAGTTCTTTCCCTGCGGCATCATAAGACACGATGCCCCTTCCCGAATCGATGGCATACAATATTTCATCATAGCCAAAATACAGGCTCAGGGGGGTAATGTCTTTTCCAAAGTTGGGCAATACCGGAACATATTCCACGCTTTTCAGGCTGTAATCAGGCTTGTCGATGTAGTCGCTTACCTTGTTTTTTTCTCCGAAAAAAGAGCAGGCACCGAGGAAAGAAGCCCAAAGGAGGTGTAAAAAATGATGTTTTTTCATACTACAACTGCTTGTTTTTCAATCCGATACTTAAACCAATGGTGTGCATCCAGCCCAGATAATCGTTGGGCAATACTGCATATTCTACCGAAAGGGGAACCCTTCCCAAAATTCTTTTTACGCCCACACCCCCTGAAATGTGCTCGCCCGGCACATTTACCCGAAGGCCCATCCGCACAAAAAACATGGAATCGAGGGTGTATTCGACTCCCAGGCGGATGTTTTCGGCGTTGTCGTTGGGGTGGTTCAGCTGGGCCGAAACCAGGATTTCGTGCTTTCCTGCCGTCCAGGGTACCATGGAAGCACCCATGGAAAAAAGGGTAGGGGCACCGTAACTTTCTCTGTTTACGCCCGCCGCTCTGTTGTACATCACCGGCAGGTCGCTGCCCGACAGAGTGGAGTTTGCGCCGAAGTGGTGCAGCCCTACTGCAAAGTTCAGATGCTTCCAGTCTGTTTTGTACAGGAAACCCAGATCTACGGCTGCAGCATTGGCCGAATATTGGGCCAGTTGCTCCCGGATGTAGTGGATATTGAGGCCGAAACTGAACATTTTGGAGAGGGCTTTGGAATAGCCGACACCCACTTTGAAGGCATCGGACACGAAGAAAGTACCGTCGCCAAAGGGCTGAAATTCAGTTCTTCGCTTTTGCGAACCTGAGCCCATGTAGTTCATGGAAACCATCCAGGTGGTTTTGTTTTCTGCAGGGATAAGGGCCCCGGCAAAGGTTTGAAAAATACCTGCCGGAAGGGTTCGGGTAGCCGCAGCAGCAAGGGGCTGCAGGTTGTCTACTCCGCCGGCCGGATTCACATGCATGGCGTAAGGGTCGCCCGCCAGCGAGATAGAAGCACCGCCCATGGCTACAGAGCGGGGAGAAAGATCGTTCTTCAGAAAGGTCAGGGCGGAGATGCCGATCCGCTGCCCCCCCAGATTGGGAAAAACCTGTGCAAAGGCCGGCAATCGCAGGAGCAAGCTGCTCAGAATCAAAAAGAAAGTATGTTTAAATTTCATTTTGCTGCGGTTAAAAATTAAATCCGATGCCGTACATAAATTGCCTTGGCTGCAGATACCGGGCCGGATTCGAGGGCGGTAGTCCGCTGGTATTCGGGTCCGTAAAGCGGGGATCCCTTTGTTCAAAGGGAACTGGGTCGCCGTTTCGGTAGGCGGTTCCGGTTACGGGATTTACCAGCTGGGCATTTTTGTTGTTAAAAAGGTTTTTCACCTCAAACGAAATGTAAGCCCTCAGTTTTCGGGTTACATAAAAATCGCGGCTGATGCTCAGATCGGTCCAGAACCAGGCAGAACCTACTTCTTTGTTCAGACTGTTTGGTTTTACTTCGTAGATTACCCTGCCCAGATCGGAGGTACCGCCTGCCTGAAATGGTGTGTAGCGGAGTCCCGATTTCCAGGTGGAAAATAAAAAGAACCGAAATCCTTTGAGGGGAATGTCAAAGAGATGCACATTGGAATCGGGGGTGTAGATCAGGGTTCCTTTCAAATCCCATGGCCGGTCCCATGCCAGAAACTGTTCTTTGGTGTTGTCCACCTGTCCGGTTTGCCTGATTTGCAAAAGCGATTCCTGCGCCGTGTTGGATTTGCCGGTGGCTACCTGGTAGGCCACATTGAAAGAGGCACGCAGCTGCTTTGAAAAGCGATAGTTCAGCCCCAGTTCAACCCCTCTAACCCTGGCATAGTCCTGGTTGATAGAGATGGTGCGATCCACAAACTCCCGACCGAAGCGGGGATCAATGATTTCGGCGGTTCGGTTCACAATAAAATCGAACTGGTCTTTGTAGAATGCTGTCAGGGTAAGTGAGAAGTCTTTGGTAATCTGCGACTTCACGCCCAGTTCGTAGGCTACTGCCACCTCAGGATTGAGGTTGGGATTTCCGGCATTGGATCCTGCTACCCGGTTTTGATAGTTGGTATCCAAGCCGGCATACATAAAGCGGGGGTGGGGCAGGCGCATGGAGTGGCCGTAGTTGAAATACAGCACATTGTTTTCGGATACCGGGAACGAAACCCGTACTTTCGGAAGGAACCTTGCTTTCCATCGGAGCCCGAAAATTTCGGTGGTTTGCTTTCGGTAATCCTCCCTGTTTTTCTGGGTGATGAAGGTGTAAGGATTGTTGATGGCCTGATCGGCAAATCTTCCGGCAGCCCAGTATTCAAAACGCCCGCCGATTACCGCAATAATTCCCTTGTATTTGATTTCGTCCTGGGCAAAAATGGCCCCGTTTTGCGGTCTTACAGCCCATACATCATTGCTTTGGCCGATGCGGCTGGATGGAGTAAATGTGCCGTCGGCCAGTCGGATGGGTGCACCCACCCAGGGGCGGGATACATCAATCCACTGCATGTCCTGAAATTTATGCTCAAAGCCGAAGGAGGCAAAATGAACCTTGGCAGGGGAGAAGTAGGTAGCCTTGGCCTTCAAGGTATATTCTTCGAAATAATGGTCGTGCCAGAGGGTGGAAATACCACCGTTGTTGAAAAATCCGTCTCCGGGCAATACATAAAGCACCGAGTCGGAGGTGGCGCGTGGATTGTTGTAAATTTCAACCGGGTCGGTGATGACAGATTCCGGATCGTACTCTTTGTCCAGGGTGCGGTCGCGGAAGGGGCGGCCATTGGCATCTGCACGCAGTCGGGTAAAAAGTCGGCCCAGTGTGGCATCCAGTTTCCAGTTTTTGTTCAGTGAATGGCGGACATTGAGGGCGGTGAGGTTGGACCGGTGGGTGTAGGTAGTGGCATTGTCCATTTGCCTGGCAAAGGCATACTGGAAGCCGGGGACCATAATCTGATCAAAGCCAATGATTTGCAGGGTTCTGGTGTTTTGATTGATGCCGATGCTGTGCTGATTGGTCAGGGTAATTTTAGTGGAATTGCTGAGGTTGTAACTGATTTTGAGGGTATTGCTCCATTTATTGTCCTGCCGGGGTGCCCAAAAAGACTGATTGTCCATCAGGCTGGAATTCAATTGATTGGCATAAAATCCAAAGTAATCGGAAGTAAAACCCACATTGGCAGAGGTAAACAGGGTGAGTTTCTTTTTTGTTCCGGGGATTGGGGTGCCGATGGAAATTTCTGCCAGGTCCGTGTTCCATGCGTTATTTCCGAAACGGTTGAAACCCAGATTATCACGCTGCCAGCGGCCGCCTATGGTAAAGCGGTCGCCGCCTTCCTTGATTTTGGTAACGATTACACCGGAGTTGGCATTGTATTCGGCATCGCTGCCTCCGGTTACCACGGTAATGTCCTGCACGGAGCCCGAGGCCACTTCGGTTCCGAAACCGGTGCCGGCAAGGGGGTCTGCTGCATTGACTCCGTCTACCACATACTGGGTCTCGTACACCCTGCCACCCCTGATTTGCAGCCCGTCGGGCGAAACGCTGACACCGGCTTGCATCGCTGTGATATCCTGCACATTGCGCACATTCATTTCCTTGATGTCTGCTGCAGAAATTCGGATTTCACTTTTCCCGCTTTCCAAATCTACGGATGGTTTTTCTCCAATAATTTCTACGCTTTCCAGTTCATTGGTCTGCTCTTCCAATGCGGTAGAAAGGGTTACAGTTCCTTCTTTGGGTATTCTGATTCCGTTAAAAACTTTTTCCTTGTACCCCACATAACTCACCCTGATGCTGTAATCACCTGGTTTAATGTTGGTTATGGTATATTTTCCGTTGAAATCCGTAGAAGCACCCTTGTAGGTTCCGATCAGAAGGACTGTGGCGCCTATGAGTCCTTCTTTGGTAGACTTGTCGGTAATCACTCCCGTGAGGGTGCCCTGCGCTGAGGCTTTGATGGTGTAAAGGCCCAGAATAAGGAGCAGCAGGCTTTTTTTCAGGCTTTTACCAATTAAATTCATCATTGATAATTTTATTGAATGTGCTCAGAAGGGCAGGTCGGTTGCCGTTCAGGTAGGCCATTTCAATGGTAAAAAAGACGAGATTGGTTTTTCCGTTGGTATTCCGGGTTCGCAGGGCAATCGGTAATCCCACCGGACCGGTGTAAACACTGGCCATCATGTTCTTGGGAACAAAATAAAGGGAATCTACCCCCGGCTTTACTTTAAAAATATCACCCCCGGTGAGCAACCTTCCCGTTACAAGATTGGGATATTCGTTTTGGGTGGCAGGCAGTGTTCCGTTGGGCCGGATGCGCACATTGTTGGTGAAGCGTGTAAAGGTATCGATGGGTACGAGTTCAAATACAGGGTCGTCCGTTGGCAATTGAAAGGGAGCATCCGGAAAGGTGTTGGAGCCCAGCATTTTGCCGTCAAATCTCAAAAACTGCCTCAGGGCGGTCGAAGCGGGGTTCAGCAAAAGCGGTATGGCTCCTGGTGCACTGGAAATCACATCCCCATACCAGAAAACCTTACCATAAACCTGACAAAGCAGGTAAAATTGGGAGTTCCAGAACCGGGGTTGGTTAATGCCGCTCCCGGAGATGAGGTTGATTTTGTCGAAGGGGATGTTCAGTTCTGAAAATGCATGGCTGTAGAGGGTATCGCAATAGGTGGCACCGCTTCCTGCGAAAGCATTGACAAACAAAACTTGCCCGCTTTTTCTCCTAACATAATATTTCCTGACAGAACTGTCCGTACCCGCAGCACCGGCCTGGTCTTTTACCTTCAGATAAAAGGTGTTGCGTTCATTTAGCTTCAAGCCGGGAACCGAAATATTGGGCAGGGCTGCAGGCTTTGATGCGAGGCTGCTTAGATTTTCTCCCGGATACACATAGCAGTCTGTTTCTGCCAAAGCCGAAGGATTGACCGGCACCAATGATATGAAGCTTAGATTTTTGGGAAGAGCCGTCCATTTTCCGTCATTGATTTTTACAAATACGGAGTCGATGTTCTGGCTTCCGTCCGGGTCGCTGAAAAAATACGGCAACGAAATAACCGACCATAGGGTGTCTGCTGCGGGCATCCCGTCGGCAATGAAGCGAATCTCCGGGAATGAGTTTTTCACCGGTATCCGCAGGTGCCGTACAGCACTCACAGCACCTTTGTTGTCAACAGATTGTATGAAAAAATGGATAACGGCTTTCTCAAGGCTGCCCGAAAAATTGAACAGAAAGGTACTGTCGGAGCCGGTAATCAGGGCAGAAGAGGAGAGACCGCCGGCGGCACTGAGCGAATCGGTTCCCCAGGAAATTTTAAAACCGGCGATGTAGCCATCTGCATCCTGACCGGACCAGGACAATTTTATCCTGGTGGTAAGCGACACAGAATCCGGGACCCCCACACTGTCTATGGCAATGCGCACCAACGGCGCCTGATTTGCCAGAGGTTGGTCCTTTTCCGGTTTACATCCAAGACCAATCAAAAGCAAACAAAAGCAGGCTGTTACACCTGCTTTTGTCCAAATGATTTGTAATCCGCTCTTTATCACCAACAAAATCTCCGGATCTTACGGCTGAACGGATATATTATCTACTCCAAGGAGCTTTCCGTTGGCATCGGCCACCCGAACCTTGTACAGCCCTGCAGCTTGTACCGGCAGCCTGAATTTTTGAAGCGTACTGTTTACTCCGGCAGCAAATACTTTTTGGCCCCTCAGGTTGTAAATTTCAAGAGAACCTCCGTTGGATCCGGCAGGCATTTGCAGGCTGAATTCACCCTGGTTTGGATTGGGGTACAGGGCAAAGCCTTTGTTTTTCAGCGATTCTTCAATGCTCAGAATCATGGTAACATCTGAGTTGTTCCTTGGCAAGAGCTTGTAGTTGAAGAAGCTGTAGTGCATAATTCCCTGAATTAAAGTAACTTCCTGGCCCGGCAATACAATGATGGGATCTACTGCCATGGTTCCGTCCACTGTGGCCCAGCGGGGTGAGTTTACATAGCTCACGTTGAGGGACGAGAAGGTAGAAGAGCTTTGGCGACCAGCCAGAATCCGGCAACCGGTGTTGGGGTCGGCAGGGTCTGCACCCACCCTGTATTCGCCGTTGTTTCTTCCGCTTCCGGCATCGGCATTGGTGTCTACTACGAAAAGATTCTGCCCTGCAGCCGGATTTTGGAGTTTCACCAACATCCCTTCATATTTTTCGGTATTTGGGTCAGAGTTGGTGGTGAAAAGCGATGGGTTGAGAACCACGGGAGCGGGCACAGGCTGCGAAGCCGATACGAGGTTTGCAGCTGAGATATTCGAAATTCGGGTGAAATTGAAATACTCTTCCACCACGCCGGTTACGGAAACCAAATCTCCCACATTGAAGCCCGAAATAAG
>CANHCT010000131.1 GCA_947459175.1 Hymenobacteraceae bacterium | reverse complement strand
TAATCGAGAATATCTTTGGTAAAGACATCGCCCGCAATGCGAATCGACTGATCGCAAACGATACCTGAAAGGGCAATGACCGCAATTTCGGTGGTACCGCCGCCGATGTCTACAATCATGGAACCTACAGGCTGCTCTATGTCGATTCCGATACCAATGGCTGCTGCCAGAGGCTCGGCAATCATGTACACTTCTTTGGCACCGGCATGTTCGGCAGAGTCCTTTACAGCCCTTTTTTCCACTTCGGTAATGCCGGAAGGAATACAGATAACCATCCGGTGGGAGGGAGAAAACCAGCTGTTTCCTTTGTAGATCATTTTGATCATACCGCGAATCATCTGCTCGGCAGCTGTAAAATCTGCAATCACTCCGTCTTTCAGCGGGCGAATGGTTTTGATACTGTCGTGGGTTTTTTCGTGCATTTGCATGGCTTCTTTGCCAATGGCAATGACTTTTCCTGTATTTTTATTGAGGGCCACAATGGAAGGCTCATCCACCACAATCTTGTCTTTGTGGATGATCAGGGTATTGGCCGTTCCTAAATCGATGGCGATATCACTGGTGAAGAAGTCAAACAATCCCATTTGAAAAGCGGTATGGCTGAATTGGTTTCAGAGATGAATATTAATGTTTAAAATGTCGGGTACCTGTAGATACCATTTTTATTTTCAATCTGTTGCAGGCATCAATCGAGTCCTGGTCACGGATAGAGCCTCCCGGCTGAATAACGGAACTGATGCCTTCGGCTGCTGCAATTTCCACACAATCCGGAAAAGGGAAGAAGGCATCGGAGGCCATGGCCGCACCCTTCAGTTCGAAGCCAAAGCTTTTTGCTTTTTGAATGGCTTGTTTCAGGGCATCTACCCGGCTTGTCTGTCCGGTTCCGCTGGCGAGTAAAACATCGTTTTTGACCAAAACAATGGTGTTGCTTTTGGTATGCTTCACCAGAATATTGGCAAACAGAAGATTGTCGATATCTTGCTGATCGGGTGCCAAGTCCGTGAGCACTTTCAGTTCTTCGGGTTTGGTAATTTTTCTGTCTTTTTCCTGAACAAGCAATCCCCCGAAAAGAGATTTTACCTGAAGTTTTTGTGCCGGCCCTCCCTTTAGTTCAAGCAGAATTCTGTTTTTCTTACTGGCAAGGACTTCAAGGGCTTGATTTTCAAAACCGGGAGCCATGAGAATCTCAAAAAACAAATCATTCAGCAGGCGGGCTGTCCCGGGATCCACTTTTCGGTTCAGGGCAATCACCCCGCCAAATGCAGAAACCGGGTCGCAGGCCAATGCAAGTTCAAAGGCTTTGGTAAGGCCATCGGCCCTCGCCACCCCACAGGCATTTGTATGCTTGATGATAACGGCACAGGGCTTTTCGTTTCCCAAATCAGCAATCAGGTCTGATGCTGCTTCGGCATCCACAAGATTGTTGAAGCTCAGCTCTTTGCCGGATATTTGTATGAAAACTTCATCCGTATGGCCATAAAATGCTGCCGCCTGATGCGGATTTTCTCCGTAGCGCAATTCATTTTTGGGGCTGAAGGACTGAACAAAAACATCCGGGAGATCAGACTTTTCTCCCTGAATACCAAGCAGATATTGCGAAATGGCAGCATCATAGGCAGCGGTAATTGCAAATGCTTTGGCAGCCAATCGTTTTCTGGTTTCCACGGAAATGAAGCCAGAATTTTGTTCCAATTCCATGGCCACCGGATTGTAATCTTCCGGGTCGGCTACAATGCAGACATAATCAAAATTTTTGGCAGCAGCACGGATCAGGGATACACCCCCGATGTCAATTTTCTCAATCAAGTCCTGCTGCTTGCCGCCATTTCTGAGTGTTTCTTCAAAAGGATAGAGATTGACCACAACCATATCGATGGCCGGAATGTCGTACTCAGCAATTTCTGCCTGATCGCCGGGAACATCGCGGCGGTTCAGAATCCCGCCGAAAACTTTTGGATGCAGGGTTTTTACCCTGCCTCCGAGCATTTCGGGAAAGTCGGTCAGGCTTTCTACCGGCTTTACGGTAAGGCCGAGATTTCGCAGAAATTCAAGGGTACCGCCGGTAGAAATCAGATCTGCCTGATACAAGTCCAAAACCTTGGCAAGATGGCCAAGACCTTCCTTGTAAAATGTTGATAATAATGCGGTTTTTATTTTTATCATGATCAACCGGGAGGCCGTACCCTGACAATAAGCCTGCAAAGATAGGCAAAGCGAATGGATTTCGTTTTCTTAAATAATGCGTTCGTTTTTGAATCTATTTCCGCTTCTCCGCAAAAAAATTCCGCAACAACTGAGCCGATTCAGCAGCCAGCAATCCATGTGAACAGGCGGTTTTCGGATGAATCAGATCGGGAGCGTATTGTGTAAATCCCCTTTTTTCGTCCGAAGCCGACCAAACAACCTTTCCGATTTGCGTCCAATACAAGGCGGCAGCACACATGGGACAAGGCTCAAGGCTTACATACAAGGTACAATCGGGCAGGTATTTGGATTGGAAATGGGCACAACCTGCGGTGATGGCCAGCATCTCGGCATGGGCAGTGGCATCGTTCAGCAGTTCCACCTGATTGTGGGTTTTGGTGATGATTTTGTTGTCGCAAACCAATACGGCCCCAACCGGAACTTCTCCGCTTTCACGGGCGTTTTCAGCCTCTGCAAGGGCTTTTTTTAAAAAATACTCGTCTGAATAATCCATGTGCTAAAGAAAAAAAACCGGCCCTGTTACAGGCCGGTTTTCAGCAAATCTGCTTTTTGGTCGATCCGGTGTATTGGATCAGGGGTGTAAAATTACAACTTTTCGTGAAGTTCTTCCCTTATCAGAGGAAATAATCAGATTGTACAAGCCATTGGGCAATTGATCCACTTTGAGTTCAACTTTTTCAACTGTACCATCGGATATGGTCAGGCTGCCGGGGTTCCAAACTTTTCCTTTCATATCCACCAGCATAAATCCGGCATTTTCCTGCCATCCGGCTTCAGATTTTTGAATCCAGATTTTGTCGTGCGCAGGATTGGGGAACATCAGCATTTCGTTGCCGTTTCCTTCATTGGCGATTTCATTGTTCATTTCTCTGGCAGTACCGCCGGAAACCACCACATTGTAGTCTTCCACTTCGCCGTAGCTGAAAGTTTCACAGGAGGTTTGGGCCGAATTCCACTTCATGGATACCCGCATGCGAGTGGTTCCGTTTCTGGCTGTAGAAGGCACGGTAAAGGTGGTGCTGAGGTTGTTGGCTGAGGTAGAACTTCTGTTTACCACCAATTCGGTAGCATCCGAAAATACCCCGTCGCGGTTCCAGTCGATCCAGATTTTCCAGAACTGATTCGCTGAGTACCCCGAACGGAAACCTGCGCTGTAGCCCAAAGAATAAGAAGTTCTGGCAACGAGATTCGCAGAAGTAGTAGTGAAGTAAATATATCCGGCATCACCTGCAGAGGTACGGGTCAGATTGTTCAGCGAAACCCTGTCAATCCACTCGTCAGCAACACTGTTACCTCTTGATGCACAGTAGCTTACAGTTGCTGAAGTGGTGGTGAAACTGGCTTGTGAAGAATAGGCCGAAGACCCGGAGGCGCAAACCGTCTGAACCTGATAATTGTAAATGGTACCGGCAGTGAGTCCGGTCAGATTCAGGCTGGTGGCGGTGGTATTGACCGTGGTAAAGGTGGTAGCAGCCGATGTTTTGTACTGCACATTATAGGAAACGGCATTGGTAACGGCTCCCCAGGAAACAGTGGCTGAAGTTGCAGTAATATTGGAAGAAGCCAGACTGGCCGGAACTCCGCAGGTTGTAGCAGAAGGAGGTGTACAAGGGGTAGTAGAAGACAGACCGGCTCTTGAACCACCCGCTGCAAATAAGGCCCTCATACGGGTAGCCTGACCGGCAGAAAACATGTACATACAGGCATCATCGGAATAATCCATGTAGTTCATGTGCATATCAGAGGTATTGCTGCAGGAAGGATTGGGGAAAGAGGGACATCCGTAATTCGGGTCGGCCTGGTTTGGGGTATCTGCCACCTGGTCGCTGCCGGTACAGGCAGTGCCATCATCTCCCCAGATGTGAAACAGATTCAGATAGTGGCCCACCTCGTGGGTTCCGGTACGGCCTTTGTTGAATGGTGCAACAGCAGAACCACCCCTTCCCAAATAGCGATAGTCGATTACGACGCCGTCGGTGGCTGCAGGTCCGCCGGGAAACTGGGCATATCCAAGAATTCCTCCTCCAATGTTGCAAACCCAAAGATTCATGTATGCTGCTGTATTCCAGGGGCTTTTTCCTCCTGTGGAAGAACTTTTTACAGCATCATTGGTTCCAAATGATGTCCTGGTTGTAACTGTTCTGGTGATACCGGTAGTGGCAGCTCCGGCCGGATCCCTTTTCGCAAGGCAAAAGTTGATTTCTACATCCTTCCTAAGAGCTGAAAACAAGCTCGGTGCATTGGCCGCATCGGCGTTCAGAAGCCGAAAGTCTTCATTGAGAACATCTATCTGAGACTGAACCTGAGCATCTGAAATGTTTTCAGCTGCAGTCCGGTAAACAATATGCACCACTACTGGAATTGTATACACAATACCAGTGTTTTTATCATCCGAGTGGTCTTTTACAAACCTTTCAGTATGTTGTTCTATGGCCTCCCTGTTTTGTATCATTTCAGGGAAAGCATTCAGCAAATTTTGGTGCTGATCCATCGTGCCGCAATTACGCTGTGCAGAGGCCAGGTATGGCAAAGCACCCAATACCAGAAAAACGGAAAGAAATTTTATTCTCATAATGTGTATTGATTGAACTCCAAATTTTTATATTAACATTCATTTGAAAAAATCACTTGCAACATTGTCGCAAAAAATCACAATCAAATGACGATAACATTGAATGTGAAGGGGTTTTATTTCATAAAAAAATTCAGCTTTCCGTCATCCTCATAAAATCCAAGTGATGGGTGGCAAATCTTGACCTGAATTTAAGCCCTTTCGGACCGGCCTAAAGATCCAGAGATTTGATAAACAGAATAATGGCGGACCGAAGAAGTTCCTTATGACTACCCGAATCCGACCGGCCCCTTTTGGAAAGGCTCAGAACTTTTCTCTTACTTTTTGCTTCAACCGGGGCAGAATGGCAGATACCAGTTTGCCCTTATCCAAATCATGTTCTGCCTGCTGCAGCAGCGAGCGGAGCCAGGCGGAGGATTGAAGATGCTTGAACATCCACTCCTTCCATACAGAATGGAACCATTCCTGTTTTTGGTCCTTGCGGTGCATGGCCCAGGTGCCGGAGTTCAAAACCGTCCTGAAAAAATGCTCCAGCCGGGTAAGCAATTCGTTGGTATGGATGTCGCCGAGAGCGGAGCCGCTCATAACTTCTGCCTGCTGCCCGGTTCGGCGTCTGGGCCAAAGGCTTGAAATTGACTGAAGATCAGCAGCATAGGCCTTGGCTTGCTTCTCCGTAGGGCCGTCGGCTTTGTTTACAAAAACAAAATCTGCCGTTTCCAGAATTCCCTTTTTTACGCCCTGAATATCATCACCGGTACCGGATACGAGCACAAGAAGGCAGGCATCGCTCAGCGAAGCGGCCATGGTTTCGGACTGCCCTACACCCACGGTTTCAATAATGATCCGGTCGAAGCCTGCTGCCTCACAAAGCAAAATGGTTTCATAGGTATGGGCCGCAATCCCTCCGAGCTTCAATCTGCTGGGCGAGGGCCTGATGAAGGCATTTTCTGAAGCAGCGAGCCGGGTCATGCGGGTCTTATCGCCCAAAACCGAGCCCATTGAAAAACTGCTGCTCGGGTCTACAGCCAGCACGGCCACTTTATGGCCTCTTTCCACCCAGTGCATTCCCAGACTGTCAATGAGGGTACTTTTTCCTGAACCCGGAAGCCCGGTTACCGCCAGTCGAAATGTCCGGTACTCCTCTTTTTCAATCTCCCGGATGAGCTCATCCTTCAGGTCCTGGTGGGCAGAAGCTTCGCTTTCGGCAAGGGTAATGCACTTGCTCAGGCTGAGGCGGTCGCCGGAGCGGAGGCCCGAAATCAGTTTCTGAAGATTCTGCATATCGCTTTCGAAGCGGAAAGATGGGGTATTTTGTCTGAGAAAATGACAATCAAATTTCTAATCTATTGATTATCAAATAAAACTTATTGTTTCAGATTCCTGTCCGGAACACTATTTTTGCCGACTCTTTTTGAAAAGTCAATATTGGCTTTTCTTTTTCGTTTCATGGCAATCAACGAGCGGCTCGATCTGAATAACATACCCCGGCATATTGCCATCATTATGGATGGCAACGGCAGATGGGCCAAGCAAAAAGGCCTGGCTGCCAGAATTTTAGGCCACAGGCATGCCATCAATGCCGTACGGGAAGCAGTAGAAGGGTGCGCCGAAGCCGGGGTTCAATACCTGACGCTCTATGCTTTTTCCACCGAAAACTGGGGGCGACCCAAAGAAGAAGTGATGGGCCTGATGGAGTTGCTCGTTCAAACCATTCGCCAGGAAACCGCTACCCTATTGAAAAACGACATCAAACTGGAATCACTCGGAGACATATCGGCTTTGCCTGTCCGCTGCCAAAGGGAGCTGGCCGAAACCATGGAAAAGACGAAAAACAACCGAAAGATGACCCTGGTACTTGCCTTGAATTATTCGGGCCGATGGGAAATTACTGAGGCGGCCAACCGCCTGAAAAACAAAATCATGCAGGGCGAAAAGTTGCCGGATACCCTGACGGAAGATGATTTTGCTGCCCTGCTTCCCTCCTACCCCATGCCCGACCCGGAATTGCTGATCCGGACTAGCGGAGAGATGAGAATAAGTAACTTCCTGCTTTGGGAAATCGCTTATACCGAATTGTATATTACACCGGTTTTATGGCCCGATTTCAACAGAGAAATTTTGCACGAAGCCATAATATCCTATCAATCCAGAGAAAGAAGGTTTGGAAAAGTTTCTGCCTCCACGCACAACTAAATGAAAATCAAACACCTGATCCTTCTTCCCTTATTCCTTCACCTTCTCAGTGTTTCGGCACAGGTGAAACTGGGTTCCCGAAAATCGGCCTCAAGCGGTAGCAGCGAAGAGGTGAATTACGAAAAACCCAAAACCTATGAACTGGGAGGCATAGAAATAAAGGGCATTAAATTTCTTTCACCCGAAGCCCTCATTGCCTATTCGGGACTCAAAGTGGGTGACAAAATCGAAATTCCCGGTTTGCAGATATCGGGAGCAATCAAAAAGCTTTGGGAGCAAGGCATTTTGGGGGACATTCAGATTGAAATAGCCAAAACAGAATCGAGGCCGGAGGGTGATTTCGTTTTTCTGAATTTTGTATTGAAGGAAAAACCCAGGCTTTCAAAATTTCAGGTGCGGGGTCTAAAAAAAGGTGATGCCGATGACATCCGCGAAAAAATCAGCCTCATTCGGGG
>CANHCT010000130.1 GCA_947459175.1 Hymenobacteraceae bacterium | reverse complement strand
GCCTTCAATTCGAACATTACCAAACTGGTTTCCAATCTGTATCACCACGACTTTGCGGGAAAAGAAGTAACGATTCTCTGCATAGGCAAAAAGGGATATGACTTTTTTTCCAAAAGGTTACCCCGTGTAAACGGTGATTTTCATCTTCTCTTTTCTGAACTGAGTTACAGCAAAGTGCAGGAAGCCGCCAACTGGATCATGGATGAATTTGCGGCAAAGAATTTTGATAAGGTTTTGCTTTGCTACAATGAATTCAAAAATGTGGCAACCCAGATTGTGCGTCAGAGCCAAATGCTGCCTTTTGAGACACCTGCAGAAGCGGCAGATAAAACCTCTAAAACCGATTATATCTATGAGCCGGATCAGGCTGGCATTCTCACAGAGTTGATTCCCAAGTCTTTGACCATGCATCTGTTCAAGGCAGTGCTGGAAAGCAATGCTTCGGAGCAAGGCGCCCGTATGACCGCCATGGACAAGGCCACTGAAAATGCAGGCGAGTTGCTGAAGGAACTGAAGCTGATGTACAACAGGACCCGTCAGGCATCGATTACCACCGAGATTCTCGAAATTGTAGGTGGCGCCGAGGCTTTGGTATCGGGATAATTATTCAAAAATTGTTTTTTTTCGGAAGCCCTCGCGATAGCGGGGGTTTCTTTTTTATAGTGTGATTTCGCTTTAGATTTGGGTTTTTCAATTTCTATGAAAACCATATTGCTATTCTGTTTAAGTGCCTTGTTTGCCGTTAAAGGGCAAAGTCAAAACTGGGCTTCGGATGGTGAAGATGAGTTTAGTACTGCGGAAAAAAAAGAATTATACCCTTCTTTTTCCGTTTTGTTTTCCGGAAAGACCATTTCAGGTTCTATTATCCAGCCTTTAACAGACCGGGGTACGCTGGATTACAATGCCGGTATAGGTGCAACAGCAGGCGGATGTTTGCCGATTTCTCCAAGTTTTTCCTTTAATATTAATTATGGCTTCGGCCAGAATAAGGTTAATGAAAGTCAATTACGAAAGGTTGCAGAAAAGTTTTCCGGTTTTAGTTCCAATGAAATAAATGTCTTCCATAACGGCATTCAAATACAAAGTTTGACCATCTTGATGAAAGCGAGAGGAGTTGGTAAAAATGGGGTAGGCTTTAGTGTTGGTGCTGGTCCTTCGTATTTCTTTAAGGCAAGGGAATCTTTTAGTGCAGGAAGAGAAGGAAATATCATCCTCAAATATGAGGAAAATGAAAGCAAGTCTCTTGGTTTTCAGGCAAATGGAGAATTTTTTATCAAAATAAAGAAAGCAGAAATTTTACTTCAGTTTTTTATCGAATCAGCCAAGTTTGTCAGAGAAGCCAATGTAATCGGGGAAAAAAGTCCTTTAAGGTCTTATGTTTATTCCAACATCCTGACTTTTTATGGATTTGGCTTTGGATTCAGGCGATGTTTATTTTGAGGGATTAGCCTAACAGGAGTTTCAGGTTGGCTGCGCATCCAACTTAAAACTGACCTCTTGAAACCCTTTTTTCAATCCAGACAAAGCCTCATTCCGTAAGAAAATCCAGCCAGTTTATCAGGTTGATGCCTTCAGAACCCCTGTCCGAAAGACAGGGTTTTTTGTTTTTCTGAGTAAGAAGAACCTGATGTTCAGATTATTCCGAAGGGAGCAATATTGTTTCCGGGTACCCTACTTCCATGAGATACAACCCGCAGGCAGGAACATTTTCTCCGGCCTTTTTGCGGTCGCGGCTCCGGAGAATAGCGGCAAATTCTTCGGGACTGATTTTTCCTTTGCCTGCTTCAAGCATAGTTCCTACCAGTGCCCGTACCATACCCCGCAGAAACCGGTTGGCCCTGATTTCAAAAATGAGCAGATGACCCTGACGGGACCAATGGGCTGCATCCACCCGGCACTCAAAATGGTTTACATCTGTCTTCACCTTGCTGAAAGCCTGGAAATCAATACTTTGCTTAACTATTTCCGCACAGGCATTGAGTTTCTCCAAATCCAAAGGACCATAATGATACATAGCCCGGCCTTCGTAAAACGGATCTTTTTTGGTAGAGATCAGGTAGCGGTATCTACGAAAAACAGCATCGAAGCGGGCCCGGGTACCCGGCTTTACCGGAAACATCCGCAGGACGGCAATGTCACGGGGCAGAGCAGCATTGAGTTTAAAAACAAGATTATCAAGTGAATCTGCAGGGATGAAATCGAGTTGTGCAATCTGGGAAACCGCATGCACTCCGGCATCGGTCCTGCTGCTTCCTGCAATATCTAAATCCGGGCATTCCCATACCAAACGGGCCGTTTTCTGAAGAACTTCCTGAACTGAAACAGCATTTGCCTGAATTTGCCAACCGCTGAAATTCGCACCATCGTAAGAAATCTCCATAAAGTAGCGATTTGCTTTTAGCAAATTTTGACTTGCTTTGAGTTCCTGCGATTGCATGATGCAAAGTTGGAGGCAAACTTCGGTGAAGACAAAGGTGACTTCAAATATTTTTGGGATTAGGGAATTCGCCTGCACGGTATTGGAAAAATATGGACTGATTCACCCGAATATTTTCTGTATGAAAGAAAAATACAATAAGCGGCAAGAATCAAATCATATTCTCATTTTTTACTTTATTTGTGCCTTGACAAATTCTATCGCATTGAAAACCCTCTTGGTACGTTTTCTATTCCTCATTTTCCTTCACCTGGGTATTGCATTAGACACTGCTGCTCAGAAACACAGTTATTTTGTTCTGACCATGAAAGGTAGTGTGCGAAGCGAAAATATGGGGAGGGAATTTCAGACCGGGGACATTATTTCAACGGATGATGAATTGACATTCAAAGGAGACCAGGATATGGTGGGCATGATCCGCTCCGACGGGAAAAGATTTGTTCTTAAAAACACAAAAGAAAAGAAAGGAACAAAACTGAAATGGGCGGCAGCCAGGGCATTGGGAAAAACAAGGATTGAATGGAAAAATCTGACTCTCAACACCATGGAAGATTTGCAGGATTATTTTTGTGAACATCCATATATTTTTCTTGATTCGATTGCCAAAATCAGAATCAATCAAAAAACTTATCCTCAAAACGGAGCCCAGTTTTTTTATTTTCACTTTATGTGGAAAGGTCCGAACGGAGAAGAAGAAGTGAACAAAAAACTGGATTTCAAAAAGGATACGCTGATTTTGAAGCAAGCCACCATTTTTAAAGTCGATAAAAAACCGATTGTACGCCAGGATGTCCGTGACTATAAACTGATGTATTATAATCGGGGTGAATCCGTAAAAGTAGGGCCCTTCGATGTGGTTTTTCCTGACCAGGAAAAAATGAAAACAGAAATTAAGATTCTGGTAGACATATTAAAGCGGAATAACGCACCGGCAAAAAATATCCACAGTGAGTGTGAAGCCTATATCCGGCAATTTTACGGATCCATAGACAAAATAAATTTAACCCATTGGCTGAATGTGCATTTTGGTGTTCCGATGAAATAATGGAATGAAAAACACATCCATTCCTTCAGAGCCAATAAAATCATCAGAAAAAACTGAATGTCCTTTTCGGGACAATCAAAACCTCCGCTAAATATTCCTGCCTTTGCTTTATAATTCGTGTAAATTTTACCGAAATTTGCAGTCCGTTTTTTTGGAAGACCTTCTGTAAATTTGGGTGAAAAGGCTAGTAAATTCCTTTTTAGTTATGTAAAAAAGGTTTTTACCCAAAATTAACCAGGGCGTAACACAACCTATTACTAAAAAATGCCTATTTGCAGCCTCATGCGATTTGGATTATTGTCAGGCATTCTGATATTGTCTTTTCATGCATTTCCCGCCTTTGGGCAGGTATTTGATGAAAAAGTAACTTCTCAAACCAATATTGGCATGACCATCAACAATCTGGGTTTGATCGGCAATGCTTTCAGAGGCAGCTACACTCAGAAAGGCTTCCCCAGTTGCGAATATCCGGTGGGCTCCAACATTGAGCACATGTTTCAGGGCGGCATTTGGGTGGGCGCATACAAAACCAGCCGCCGCAAACAGCTCAATCCCGACACGAATGCCGGACAGCCCGATTCTATTTTGGTTAAAAGTTCTTTGGGGCCCTATGTTTCCACCGCCTGCTTCGATTCGCCGGTTGGATATTCTACCGGGTCTTCCAATTTCGAATTTTCTGCCCTCAGCAATACCATTTCCGAAAAATCATCCCTGCCCCAGAGCCAGTTGTACCGTCCCGATGCCATTTCACACCAGGACCTGATTACTACTGCCACTGACAAGAACAAGTTTATCCCGGGCACTCTGCCCCCGCTTCCCATCAACGGGCATCAGTTTCCGCTCGGTGTGGATGTAAAACTCGAATCCTACAATTGGAATTTCTCGTTTGCCAATTTCTTCGTTATCCTCAATTACAACATCACCAACACCGGAACCGACACACTCGACAGTCTGCATGTAGGCCAGTACTACAATGCCGTGGTCCGGAATGTGAGCCGAACCGCTCCAGTGGGAACAGCTTTCTTTAACAAAGGAGGAAATGGCTATGCCGATTCGTTGCGGATGGGCTATGTTTTTGATGCGACCGGTGACCCCGGTTTTACCGAAAGTTATGTAGGCATCAAATTTTTGGGTGCCGAAAAATTGGGTAACGGAAACACCAGAAAGGTTTTCATCCCCGGCAACTCCCCGAATGCCAATTGCAAAGTCAATTTCCAAACCTGGCTGTTTGGCAGTTCGGACCCCAAATTTTTTCCTCCGCCCAATGACCCCGACCGATACAGCCGGATGAGCAAAGGCCTGAACTGGGAAAGCACCTGGGACAATGTACCTCCTCCCGGAGAATCCATCCGGGAAATCATCCGAAAACCCGGCAACCGAACCAATGTTCTCTCGGTTGGCAACCTGAAAACATTGAATCCCGGTGAAACCATTTCGGTCGTTTTCGCAGTAATTTGTGCCAAAAAGAACAATGAAGAAGGCCTGCCCAATGGGGTAGACACAAAAAAACAACGGTCGGGGCTGGAAGCCAATGCGGTGTGGGCCCAAACGGCTTTCAACGGAAACGACCGCAACGGCGACGGAATCCTGAGTCCGGATGAAGATGAGAACGGCGACGGAATCATCAAGCGATACATCCTGCCCAGTCCGCCCGATGTTCCCAACACCAAAGTATTGGCACGAAACAACCGGATAGAAGTCTACTGGGCTCGCAATGCCGAAAATTCCATTGACCCGATTTCAAAGGAAAAGGACTTTGAAGGATACAAAATCTACAAATCCGCATTTGCCTTCGATATGAAACCGACTGTAAACCTTCAAAACGATTTCGAACTGGCTGGTGAGTGGGACAAAACGGGAAATTCTGTCGGATTTAATACCGGATTCAAAACCATTGAACTCGCCAAGGATTCGGTATTTCCCGGCGATACCAACCAATACCATTATTTTTTCGCTTTTCCTGCATTGCAGAATGGCTGGCAACATGTGGTTGCTTTAACCTCCTTCGACAGGGGCTCGGCCCAAAACAATCTCGGTCCCCTGGAGACAGCACAGAAAGGAAATCAATTTCTTGTTTTTCCCGGAACACCTGCCAATCCGGACCAGGAAAAAAACAGTCCCTTTGCTTATCCCGACCCCTATTACAGCGGTGCGGCATGGGAAGGATCCAGTACCAGACCTGAAGACAGGAAATTGTATTTTGCCAACCTCCCCGAAAAATGTGAGGTCAGGATTTTTACCTCGGCCGGCGATTTGGTGGATGTTTTCAGCCACGATGGCAGCACCTATCAGGGATCGGAAGGTTGGTACAAAACCTACAGCCAGTTTTCGGCCGATCCCGGCCAGCCGGACAAAAGGGTTTTTTCAGGCGGAGAACATGCCTGGGATTTACTCAGCAAAAGTTCACAAATCATCAGCAGAGGGCTATATTTGTTCTCTGTAAAAGACTTAAAAACAGGAGATTTTAAAACAGGAAAATTCACCATCATCAAGTAAAACAAGAAAAAGATGAAGCTACAGTTTACCGTTTGGGCCATCATACTGATGCCCTTTTTTGCGAAGGCACAAATTCCCTTCGTTCAAGTTCAGAACATTCAGGGCTGGGCCGGACAATTTCTGCCGGACAGCTGCAACGACGGACCCAATCCGCTTTACCTCAACGATACCGTAAAAATCCGGGCTGTGGTGATCACCAACGGAGGTCTCAATGAAACCTCAGGCCAAACCCGCTGGATCTGGGTGCGGGATGCTTCGGCCAGCAGCCCCTCGACACCTTTTGCCAATATATCGGTTAGAAGCGGTGCTGCCACTACGCCACAGGACATAAACACCTTCGTTGCCGGAGATACCATAGAAGTAGTAGGCATTGTACAGGAATTTGCCGGCAGCGGTGCAGCAGGTGAAACCCAAATCAGTCCCATTCCAAACGGGGTGAGCCTGATCAGTTTCGAAGCCGGTCCGGCTCCGCAGGCCGCATTGGTCAGTGTAGGCGAACTGAACGGCCCGCTCAATGCCAGCAATCAGCCCACCAGCCGCATAACCTCCGGCGAAAAATATGAAGGTAATTTCGTTGAAATTCAGAATGTTACTGTAACTGCAGTAAGCGTGAGCGGGGGCCGTTGCAATTTCCTTGTAAAAGATGCCAACGAAAACTACATCCGCATTTACGATCGGTTTAAAACCCAGAGGCCGGCAAACGGATTTGTGCCACCCAATGTAGGAGATCAATTTACTTCAATCAGGGGCATTATTGAAGGTCAGAAGAACAGTGGTTGCCCGGGTGCCGGACAAAACAACATCGGCTACAACATGAACCCATTCTCGGTGTCGCACTATGTAAAAGGAGCCTCCTCCCCTGCCATCGGCAACATCAAAAAGAGCGTGGCCTGTCCTCAATCCGGCAGTCCTGTAACCATTTCGGTTACCGTCACGGACGATGGTTCCGTATCAGAAGTGAAATTATTTTATTCCACCAATGGCCTGAGCTACACTGAATTAACTATGTCGGCTACAGGAAATCGATATTCGGCCAGCATTCCCGGTCAGGCTGCCGGTACCACCGTGCGGTACTACTTCCGCGGACGGGATAATCTGAACAATACCACCATTTTCCCCAATGTACCGGCGCAGGTTACGCCCTTGTTTTACAATGTAGGTAACAGCGGATGTACCATTCGTGACATTCAGTTTACGCCTTATGCAGCCGGCCGTTCAGGCTACGCCGGAGATACCCTTTCGGTTCAGGGTATCGTAACTGCCTCTGCCGGAGGAAACAACCTGGGATATGTATACATCCAGCAGCCCGATGCAACCGAATGGGCCGGTATCTGGGTAAACGGAGGTTCACTTATTTCGGGCTTCAATGTGGGAGATTTGGTTTCCGTAACCGGCGTGGTGGAAGAGTATTTCAATTTCACCCGAATTTCGAATATCTCAGCTGCAAACCTCGTATCGGCTTCGCAGCCTGTGCCCGCTCCCGTGGTTCTCAACCCATC
>CANHCT010000129.1 GCA_947459175.1 Hymenobacteraceae bacterium | reverse complement strand
TCCAGTTGTATTCCAGGGTATGGAGTTTCTTACAAAAATTGCGGAGCCGCACTTGCTCTTCATCATTAAAATCATCCTTTGCATAGGAATTAAAACTGGATGTTTCACTGAGAGGCTTGTATGGAGGGTCGAAATAAAATAAGGTAGGATGGGATGCCCATGCCAAAGTTTCTTGATAATCACCGCTAAGCAGTTCAACCTTTTGCAAAGCTTGGCTCACAGCCATAAGGTTTTCCCGGTCGCAAATAGTAGGCCGCCTGTAGCTGCCCATGGGTACATTATATTCATTTTTTCGGTTTACACGATACAGGCCATTGAAGCAAGTCCTGTTTAAAAAAATGAACAGGGCAGCTTGGGTACTTTTGTCCTGCTTGCGTTGGTTATACAGGTCTCGCTTGTGGTAAAAATATTCCTTTTTTTCTTCTTCAAGGTTATCCAAAGAATGAAACTCCTTTTCCAAGTTATCCAAAATAGAAATGAGCTCAGCAGGCTTTGCAGCGATAATTTTATAGGTATTGATGAGGTCCTCATTGATATCGTTAAGAACAGCTTTTTCCATTTTTGGAAAGTGGTTGACCATCCAAAAAAAAACGGCACCGCTCCCGGCAAAAGGCTCAATAAAAGTGAATTTGGTTTTTTGGAGCCAATCCGGCAATAGTTTTTCTATTTCCGGGATGAGTTGTGTTTTTCCACCGGCCCATTTCAAAAATGGCTTAGCGGGCATTTTTCCCATATATTTTTTTCTTCTATTGCCGACAAATGTAGTGTTTTTTGCGAGGCAGGCGGTGGCTCAACTTTTCCCCTGTTCCAAAAAAAATTCAGCAGCTTTTCGGATTTTGCCTTGCCTTTTCATCATGTTTTCCCTCCAAAACCGTGCAATGGCCTTCCCAAAGTTTTTTTTTGCTCCTGCTGAGAACGACAGCACTTTCCAAAGTTGTTTTTGCCTCCTGCTGACAACGACAGGCCTTCCCAAAACTTTTTTTTGCCGTCTGCTGACAACAACGGCATTTCCCAAAGTTTTTTTTGCCATTGCACTGCTGCAGCGGCTTTTCACCGATGTTTTCAGTCCAAAGCGTGTGGTTTTTTCAAAAAAAAATGAAAGGTTTTGCATCCCCTCATCAGCGGCTATTCATTTCTTCCGGTCTGATGGTTTGATTTAAAGCAAGTTGGGTTAATAAACATGGCCGAGTCCCTCGGATTTTAAATTCTCCATTTGAAAAAAGTACAAAGCACGCCGGCCCGGCAAAACAACGGGGGTGGGCGGGATGCGGGTAGACCTGTCCAGAATTTACTTCGGAGCCTGTTTGTCTTGATTTCCAAACCCACATCCTGGGTCAAAAACTCTCGTTTTTGCCCTTCTTTTTTATCAAGTTGAAAATCCCGGCTTGTCGGGAAAAAAAGAACAAAATGTATGATACGGCAACGATGGACTCAACTGCAGATTCTGCCACCCCGCCGGGGTGATGGCCTGATTTAAAGCAGGTTGGGTTAATAACCTTGGCCTATACCGCAGGAATTAAAATTCAATGTTTGAAAAAAATATCCAGCGCGCCGGCCCGACAAAACAGCGGGGGTGGGCTGGGATGCGGGTAGGAGCATTGTTTTGTCTTGATTTGCCAACACACATCCTGGATCAAAAACTCTCGTTTTGGCCCTTCTTTTTTATCAAGTTGAAAATCCCGGCTTGTCGGGAAAAAAAGAACAAAATGTATGATACGGCAACGATGGACTCAACTGCAGATTTTGCCACCCCGCCGGGGTTTTTGGGTTTGGAATTTGTTTTTCTATAAACCTGTCACCCCTTCGGGGTTTTTGCCGGATGCACAGTAAGTTGTGGTTCCTGACATGGTCTGAAAGAGAATAAGACCAATGTTTGAAAAAAATATCGGGCGTGCCGGCACTATAAAATGGACAGGCTCCGCCTGAACCTGAATCGACTTTTCTTGATTTTTTCATTCTCCAACATCCTGCATTTCCCAAGCTAAACGAAAATGCAGAATTTTTTATTTTAGTTTGGAGTCATTAAGTTAAAATAAGAAAAATTTTATTTTAGTTTACATCCACATTTTTCACCTTTGATCAGCGTAGAAAAATTTCAGTCCGGCAGGCAAATGAGGCATCCCACCGGGTACCGCTATTTTTTACCTGCATTCATCAATGATTCCTGGAACTGGGAGGATCAGGCCATTCATGTCCTGCTGGAGAAGGCAGCCGTCAAACTCGGAGAACTGAATTCCTTTACAAAAATTGTCCCGAACATTGACCTGTTCATACAACTTCATGTTACCAAAGAAGCGGTGATTTCAAGCCGTATTGAGGGCACGCAGACGCAAATAGATGAGGCCCTGATGGCGGAGGATGATGTTTCGCCGGAACGAAAAAACGATTGGAAAGAGGTCAACAATTACATAAAAGCACTGCATCACGCAATTGTTGAACTGGATAGGCTTCCATTATCGGGACGATTGATAAAAAGCACACACCGGATTCTGCTGGACAGTGTCCGCGGGGAAAACAAGCAGCCGGGAACATACCGCACATCCCAGAATTGGATTGGTGGTAATACGCTGATGGATGCCGTGTTCATTCCTCCGAATCAGGACCATGTTCCCGAATTGATGGCTGACCTGGAAAAATTCCTGCACAATGAGGATATTTCCGTTCCTGCACTGATCAGAATTGGCATCGTCCACTATCAGTTTGAAACCATTCACCCGTTTTTGGATGGGAATGGCCGGATGGGTCGCCTGTTGATTCCGCTTTTTCTTGTCGACAGAAAAATCCTCAAAAAACCTTTGTTGTACATGTCGTCCTGGTTTGAAAAAAACAAGGGCCTTTATTATGACAACCTGACCTTCGTACGCACCAGAAACGACATGAAGCAATGGCTGAAATACTTCCTTGCCGGTATATCTGAATCGGCCGAAAGCGCCACCGAAGCCCTGTCTGGTGTTCTTGCACTAAAAAGTGCACTTGAAAAAAAAGTGCAAACAGATTTTGGCAAGAAATCGGGCAAAGCAGCCTTACTTCTTCAGCACCTGTTTAAACAACCGGTGCTGCATGTGAAAGAGGTAATGGAATTAACAGGCTGCAGCTTCAAGACAGCCAACGATCTGGTGGGCGATTTTGCAAAAGCCGGAATTCTGAAGGAAAAGACCGGTCAGAACCGCAACCGGATATTTGTTTTTGATGCGTACATAAAGTTGTTTACCGGATAATCAGGAATTTCCGGTATTCAGCCTTCTGAGCAGGGTTGTTGAAGCGTTGATTTCTGAAATATCCGGGCACCCATTCAGGGTGGTTGGTATTGGAAGGGTATTTTCTATACACCTGTCACCACTTCGGGGTGAGTGTTTGCCAAAATATATCGGCTTTAACTTTGAAGTGCTGTCAACCGGAAACTATGATCTGCCCCCATATTTCGTACCTACGGCACGCAATGCCGGTTTTTGGATCATTTGGCTACCCATATTTCGTCCATAAATGGACTGAAATTTTCATATTGAACTTCAACCTGAAATTGGAAACGCGGCCGTGGCGATGTGTCTTCACACGCCACCCGCTGCTATCGATAGCCTTGCCATTCCTCCCTTGCTCCGGATGTGCCACCCCGCCGGGGTGGGAATCGCATGGTGGCCATTTTTTCTACAAACCTTTCACCCCTCCGGGGTGATTCTCTCATTCACAGGATATTGCAATTCCCTACATGGTCTGTTGGAGTATAAGACAAATGATTGAAAAAATTATCCAGTGCGCCGGCCCGACAAAACGGATCGCCTATGGCATGGCAGCGCAACAACCAACCCACACTGCCCGGGAATGATTTTTACCTGCTTTTTCCACCCTAATCATAAAAACATCCCTCCCCGTCCATCCGAAAATCCCCTTCATATACCCCAAATATGTACTTATAAATCAGAAATTAAGCCGTCCTGCCAGACTTTTGCACCAAAAAAAATCCTGCATCAACGAGCCATTCCCCCCTTGACGAAAAAAAATTATTTCTCAGCAAATCGTTAAAAAAAGAGAATTTTAGACCCGAAAAATCATTTCTGAAATGCCCATTCGAATCGTTCATACTGCCGACAATCACATAGGAATCAACTTCAGACAGTACCCGACCATCCGGGAAAAATTGCTGGAAGAGCGCTTTGCAGCACTAAACCGAACCGTGGAATTTGCCAACCTCAAACAAGCCCATTTTCTGGTAGTAGCAGGCGACCTGTTCGACTCCGAAAAGGTGTCAAAGGAAGCCATCCGGCGTACTGTAAGCATCTTCAGACAATTTACAGGTCAGGCAGTTCTTGTGCTGGCGGGAAACCACGATTATTTCGATCCCGCAGGAGAAAATAAAATCTGGAAAGAATTCAAAAATGCCGCCCGGGATGAGGAACATATCCGCCTGATGACCGAGCCGGGTATTTTCTCCTTCGACTGCGAAGGGGAAAAAATCAACTTTTATGCCTGCCCCTGCCCCAGTAAACTCAGCAAAGCCCATGTAATCGATTGGGCCAGTGGCGCAGACAAGTCCTCAGGCGAATGGCACATCGGTGTGGCCCACGGCAATGTGGAAGGAATCGGATTGGATGCAGACCAGCGGTATTTCAATATGACCCGTCAGGAACTCAAAAATGCAGGGATGCATACCTGGCTGCTTGGCCACATCCATGTGCCCTGGCCGGATGAAGCCTTCACCGGAACTCCCGAATTCTTCATGCCCGGCATTCACACCCCCGATTCGGTAAAGGTAAAACACCCCGGCCATGCCTGGTACCTCGAACTTATCCAGGGCAAAGACATTCGCTTTGAGTCTTTTCAACCCGGGGCCATCCGGTTCGAAAGGCTCAGTATGGAATTCAGCCGGGCCGGAGACAATCCCGAAATACTCAAAAAGAAAGTGGAATCCCTGCGTTCCGATGGCCTTATTCTGGATTTGGTGCTTTCGGGAAGGCTTCCTGCTGATGAGCGCAAAGCCCTGGCCGATTGGCTGGAAGAAATATCAAAGGCTTTTCTGCATCTGGACAAAGACCTTGGCGATGTGCAGGAAGAAGCAGACCCAAGACAACTTTCGCAAATCTGGCCCGAAGGCACCCTGCCCAATGCGCTTATCAAGGAACTTCTGAACCTCAATCCCGAAGGAGATGATGCCCGGCTGGCAATGGAATTGTATGTAAAAACCCGAAAGCAATGATCATCAGAAAAATCAGACTGCACCCGTTTGCAGGTACCGCCGACCGTACCTTTACCTTCTCCGAAGGCTTGAACATCCTTTCCGGCAAAAATGAATTTGGAAAAAGCACGCTGTATAATGCGTTTCAGGAAGCACTTTTTACAGGCACCAACCTCACGCCGGCTGTTTTGGCCAAATGGGGAAACCGATGGTTCCCGAAACCGGACGGCGACCATGCCCGGGTGAGCCTTCACTTTGAAGCGGATGGCAAAGCCTGGCAACTGGAAAAAGTATGGGGAGCCGGCCAGCAAAGCCTTTTGCAGGAAGAAGGCGGGAACCGTCTCGCCGATCCTCAGGGTGTAGCAGACAAAATCCGCAGTTTATTGAAATGGAATGAAGCCACCTGGACAAAGGTATTGTTTACCAGGCAGGCAGAACTGGCCAAAACCATCGACGAACTCAGTGACAACCTGCTCGGAAAAATCGACGACCTGGAAACCCGCCTCAAAGGCATGGCGGCCATTCCGGGCGATATTCCGGCCGAGCAAATGAAAAGCTTGCTGGAGGCAGAAATCAAAAAACAAAACAGCCACTGGGAAACCAATCTGTCTTTGCCCGAGGGCGGAAGGGGGCCGGGAAATCCATGGGAAAAGAATGTAGGGCTTACGCTGCAGGCATATTACCAGATGGAAACTGCGAGAGAGAAACTGAAATTTCTTCGGGACAAAGAAGCCGAAATCCAAACTGCAAGAGAGAAAAGAGAAAAACTGGAACAGCAGGTAAAACTGGACCGGGAATTTTGCCTCGAAGGAGAATCGATTTCTGCCGGATTGGCTCAGCGGGCGATCCTTCAGGCAGAGCTGTCGGCATCCAATCAGGAGTTGCAAATGGCTCAAAACGATTTCAAAATCTGGCCTGAAACCAACCAGGAAATAAAATCTCTGGAGTTTCTTCAAGTCAGACTCGGGCCGGAAATCGAAAAACTGCAACAGGAATATAACATTGCCCGCAAAAGGGAAAAAGAAAAGGGCCTGCTGCAATCCTACCAGCAGATTGTGGACGAAACAAAGGATCTGGCGGAAATGAAAAATGCCCTGAAGGAAATGCCCAAACCGGATGCCACCTTGATTTCAGAATGGGAAAGCATCCGGAAGAAAAAAGAAAACACCCTGATTCAGATATCAGCCCTGAAGCTCAAAGTCAGCATTCGGAGTAAGGCGGCTGTTTCGCTCCGCATTCAGGAAGGATTGGAAACCGAAAAAAACATTGGGCTGAACCGGGGCGAGCAATGGACGAGCGAGGTATCGGGCAGATTTTTTCTCGAAAATCAGGACCTGGAACTCACCGTAGAAAATGGAGAACTCGATATGGATGCCCTGAAGGCGAACCTGGAACAACTGGATAAGAGAGAATCAGAAATTAAAGTAGCCCTTGGCTACCATTCACCGGAGGAAGCAAAAACAATTTTGAGAAAACTGGAAAAATGCACCGGAGATATCCTGCTCAAAGAAGGCCAATTGAAAAAATTGCTCAGAGAAAAAACAAAAGAGCAATGGGATGGATGGCATGCAGCATTTCAGCAGTTGCCGGCCACCCGGGATGAAAATTATCTGGAAACCGAAATTTCGGACAAAAGAAAAGAGCTGACCACCATAGAATGGAATCTAAGCAGAGCCAAAGACAAACTTGAGGAACTGAATCGTAAATATACCGGTTACGAGAGCCTGTCGAACATCATCCTGGACCTGAATGATAAAATTCGGAGCAAAGAGACCCAGCTTATTGGCCTCCCGGTGGTACCACAAGGATACGACAGTATAGAATTATACCTCTCAGAACTGGAAGAAAAGAAGCAGAGAAATAAAAATTCGGAGGAGCAAGAGAATGAACTAAAGTTAAGCATTGCTACCCTGTCCGCTACCCTTCCGGAAGAGAATGCCGAAGACCTGGAGGCCGATTTTCTTTTGAAAAAAAGGAATTTCCACCGGCAAAATGAGCGAAGCAAGGCACTGCTCCGCATCAGAAGAACTTTGGATGAAATTTTGGCAAAAAGGGAAGATGTTCATCCTCAGGATATTCTGGCAGAAGCAGTTTCCAAAAGATTTTGCCAGCTGAGCCGTGATGCCTACCAGCGCATTCGGCTTGGGGATGCTATGCAGGCGGAAGGAAAAACTGCCCTTCCATTCCAAGCACTCTCCCGGGGAACACTGGGCTCATTGGCTTTGGCCATGCGGTTGTCGCTGGGTGAATTGTACCTCAAAGAAATGAAAGGGCTGTTGGTATTGGACGACCCCTTTACGGATATGGACGAAAGCCGCAGGACCGCTGCGGTGCATGAAATCATGGAGTTCTCCCGGCATCACCAGGTGCTGTTGATTACCTGCCATTCGG
>CANHCT010000128.1 GCA_947459175.1 Hymenobacteraceae bacterium | reverse complement strand
GCTTTTACTTTCCTTAAATTTAAGTGCAGCGGTATTCATGGTCGTATTTTTTTCAAAGCTATCGCCGGCTTGGGGCAAAAAAATGATATTCGTCAATTTTGTTTCTGTCTTTTTAGGGGAAATCCGGAATCAGGTTTCGGACATCGAAGCCGGGAGAAAATAGTAAGGCAAAATCAGGCCGATTTTCAATTAAAGAGTGCCTTTTTGCAAACTTTTGCCCAATTTGCAAGCCCAAATTAAAGGTTCATAAATCAGAAAGAATAATCCTTATATGGCTGAAAAACAAGACATTTACGGCATCGTCCGCGAACTGGACACCCCAAACGGAAAAGTAAAATACTACAGCCTGGCTGAAATGCAGAAGCAGGGTCGGAACATTTCCAAACTGCCTTATTCCATCCGGATTCTGGTAGAAAATGCACTTCGCAACTACGATGGTTTTGCCATTACCAAAGAAAATGTAGAAACTGTTTTGTCCTGGGCACCCAAGCCTGCAGACAAAGAAATACCCTTTATGCCCGCCAGGGTGCTCATGCAGGATTTTACCGGTGTGCCTGCGGTGGTGGATATTGCCAGCATCAGGGGCGAAATGGCCCGCAAAGGAAAAGACCCCAACAAAGTAAATCCCCTGATACCGGTAGATTTGGTGATTGACCACTCGGTGATGGTGGATTACTTTGGTACCGCCGACTCCCTGCAAAAAAATGTGGATGTGGAATATGAGCGAAACGGCGAACGCTATCAATTTTTGAAATGGGCGCAAAAGTCCTTCGATAATTTTTCGGTGGTGCCTCCCGGTATGGGCATTTGTCATCAGGTGAATCTGGAGTACCTGGCCAAAGCGGTTCAGGTGCGGAACGGAGTTGCCTTTCCCGACACCCTCGTGGGCACTGACTCGCACACACCGATGGTGAACGGAATCGGAGTGGTGGCATGGGGCGTTGGCGGAATTGAAGCCGAAGCCGCTCTGCTCGGACAACCCTTGTTTTTCATCATGCCCGAAGTGGTAGGCCTGAAACTGATCGGCAAATTGCCATTGGGTACCACCGCAACCGATATGGTATTGACCATTACCCAATTGCTGCGCAAGCATGGCGTGGTTGGCAAATTTGTAGAAGTATTTGGGGAAGGTCTGGCCACACTTACGGTGCCGGACAGAGCCACCATCTCCAATATGTCGCCTGAGTTTGGTTCTACCGTTTCTTTCTTCCCGATTGATGACCAGACTTTGGATTATCTGAGGAAATCCAATCGTCCGGAAGAATTGGTAAAGACGGTGGAAGCCTACTGCAAAGCCAATATGCTCTGGCTCGATCACAGCGAACCGATTGAATATTCTTCCGTTGTGGAATTGGACCTTTCTACAGTAGTACCCACCGTTTCAGGACCGAAACGCCCTCAGGATAAGATCATTGTAAGCGAATTCAAGCAAAAGTTTGAAAGCCTGATCGCAGATTTCGGACGCAAGTATGTGCCTGCCGAAAAGCGGGCCCAAACCCAAACGGCCACCATCGGAGAAGGCGAAATGAAAGGTGCCTATGTATTTGACGGCAAGGAAGATTACATGCTCTACGATGGCAATGTGGTGCTGGCTGCCATTACCTCCTGCACCAATACATCCAATCCGTCTGTCATGATCGGGGCCGGACTCGTGGCTAAAAAAGCCGTTGAAAAAGGGCTGGATGTGAAGCCTTGGGTGAAGCCTTCGCTGGCTCCCGGTTCCAAAGTGGTGACCGAATACCTCTCGAAAGCAGGTTTGCTTCCTTTTATGGAGCAATTGAAATTCAATGTAGTAGGCTATGGTTGCACCTCATGCATCGGAAATTCAGGTCCGCTGCCCGACCACATTGCCAAAGCTGTAGAGGGCAACGATCTGGTGGTGGCCTCTGTGCTTTCGGGCAACCGCAATTTTGAAGCCCGGGTTCACCCGCAGGTAAAAATGAACTTCCTGATGTCGCCCATGCTGGTGGTGGCCTATGCCCTGGCCGGCCGGGTAGATTTCAATTTTGATTCCGACCCGCTTGGATTTGATAAAACAGGCAATGCCGTGTTTCTTAAAGATATTTGGCCCACAACCGAAGAAATCAATAA
This sequence comes from Hymenobacteraceae bacterium, assembly GCA_947459175.1. Classification (GTDB taxonomy): domain Bacteria; phylum Bacteroidota; class Bacteroidia; order Cytophagales; family Flexibacteraceae; genus CAMDMI01. The sequence goes on along the minus strand of CANHCT010000128.1, from coordinate 5,908 downwards.
GACCATCCACGATTCACTGTCCAAAGCTGAGTTTGCCAAGAGCTACGGCACCATTTTCGATGGCGATGAACAGTGGCAGGCCCTTTCGGCTCCGCAGTCGGAAGTGTATGCCTGGGATGGAGATTCTACATACATCAAAGAAGCGCCCTTCTTCGACAACATGGCCATGGAGCCGGGCCAAATCAAAGACATCCACAATGCCCGGGTATTGCTGAGTCTGGGTGATTCGGTTACCACCGACCACATTTCGCCTGCCGGTTCGTTCAAAGAAGGAACGCCTGCCGGTAAATATCTGATTGGCAGGGGAGTAGCCAAAGAAGATTTCAACTCTTACGGCAGCCGCCGCGGCCACGATGAGGTGATGGTGCGGGGAACCTTTGCCAATGTGCGCATCAAAAACAAGGTGGCTACCAAAGAAGGCGGATTCACTACCTACTTCCCGACCGGTGAAGAAACCACGGTGTATGATGCCTCGGTACAATACAAAGCCAGCGGCACACCCCTGATGGTGTTAGCCGGAAAAGAATATGGTTCCGGTTCCAGCCGTGACTGGGCCGCCAAAGGAACCTATCTACTTGGAATTAAGGCCGTTATTGCTGAAAGCTATGAGCGGATCCACCGCAGCAATCTGGTGGGCATGGGCGTCGTGCCCCTGCAATACCTGCCCGGCCAGAACACCGAAAGCCTGGGCCTTACCGGCAGCGAAACCTTCAGCATCATCGGTCTGGAAAACGATAACTATCCGGGCAAAGAACTGACTGTAAAGGCCGTTCGCACCGATGGCAGCACTTTTGAGTTCAAAGCTCTCTCCCGCCTCGACTCGCAGGTGGAAATCGAATACTACCGGCACGGCGGCATCATGCAGTACGTGACGAGGCAGTTTTTGAAGGGGTAGAATACCTACTCAAACCTAGAAGGTTTCTAAAACCTTCTAGGTTTATTTCTTTGCAAGCAAAAAGTTAGATTCAAATCATGCCCAATTTCCACCTACCCTTATTCCCCGGTAAGCATTACCATATTTTCAGTAGGGCCATTGGTTCAGAAAAGCTGTTTATGGAGGAGGAAAACTATAGGTATTTTTTACTGAAAATGGATGAACATCTTAGTTCGGTTTGTGAATTCTGGGCGTATTGCCTTATTCCTAATCACTTTCACTTATTGGTAGAAATTAAGGATGAAAACACGATTCAAAAGGCATTTGAAACATCAAAAAGAGGAAAAAGATTTATGCCGGAAGTGGTTTCAAATTTTATTATGGAGCGGTTTTCTAATTTTCTAAACGCCTATTCAAAAGCAATCAATAAACGAAGAAATAGGAAAGGGGCCTTATTTATCAACTATTTGCGCAGAGTAGAAATCACGAAAGATAGTCAGCTCACATCAGCAATATTTTATGTGCACAAGAATCCTGTACACCACGGTTTGGTGTCTCAAATCGGAGATTGGAAATGGTCGTCTTATGCTTCTTTTTTAACCGAACTTCCAACCAAATTAAAGCGTGAATCGGTTTTAGAATGGTTTGGTGGCAAGCAGGGATTTTTGGATTTTCATAACCAACCAATTGATTTGAAAGGATTTGATGAACCGGAGTAGTTTTTTTTCCAACGGAAACCTGGAAGGTTTTGAAAACCTTCCAGGTTTATTGACTTTCCCACCACGACTCGCAGGTGGAAATCGATTACCACCGGCACGGCGGCATCATGCAGTACGTGACCCGGCAGTTTTTGAAGGGGTGATATTGTAGGGACATTAAACCTAGAAGGTTTCTAAAACCATGATACACCTGTCTGGCAATCGCTTTCAGAAGTTGAAAAGCAGGAAGTTTAGGATGCCTGGCTGGAATCAGAAGACGAAACCAAACTCGTTTCCCTGGAAAAGGTCTTCGGAAAGTGGAAATGACCTTTCAAAGTTTTCCGGTTTCAAGTGAATCAACTAACCACCGAAATTTTTCCTCAGGAAGGAGCCCGATGATTTGAGAAAAGAGTGTAGTATTGTTCATCTGATTTTTTTCAATTTGAATATGGTAAGCCAAAACTGGGGAAGGGTTTCTACCCTGATAAGCCGATATTTTTAAATCTTTGATTTCTATGCGTTTAGCAAAGGTTTTAGATAAAAATGGAGCAGCAATGTTTGTTTATTTTTTGCATGAAGTACAATAAATTCATTAAGGCCAGTTTACTTTCCTTTGCCTTTTTTTTAGCAGGCCAGATGGTGGGGTGGGCTAGGACAGACACCCTAAGCCAATTGGGTAAAGGCGCCCTTCATTTTCAATTTCAATTTCGAAGTTCAGGGACATACTCAAAGCCTTTTTTTGCAAACAGCTGGACATTTGGCCCAAAAGGTATTGTAAAATATAAATTCAACCCCCTGAGGTCTTTTTCTGTAGGCTTTTCATATTCGAGGTTGATCATGCCAAAACTTGAGATTCAGCTAGGTTTGGACTACGATCGTTTTGTGTTTGAAGAAGTTATTGACTTTTCTAAGTTGAGGGTTAATGATACCCAAGACCCTTTTTACATTTTGCTTATGAAGGAAAAAAACAGCGGTGTTATTTTTACCGAACATTTTGTATCCATACCATTGAGAGCCAATTATCTGGTCGGCAACCGTCGACTTAAAATGATTGTGAATGCTTCTTTAACCACCTTATATTGGATATACAATCAAATAGAAATGACTGGATTACTGGCGCCTCAAACAAATTTTGGTAACCCTTCTAACAGATTTACTTTTCCTTTTGAATTAGGGGTCGGTTTGGATTATTCTATTTCTACTCGATTTGGATTTAGGGTGCTGTCTTTTGGAAATCTGGAAATCAATACTGGTTATACCAACCAACGAAGATACAATTTGGGTCTTCGTTTTGGCGGCTATTACAGATTTTAACTTGTTAATGATACCTCTAACTTAGCCTTGCAGTTTTTGAAGGGGCAAAAAAAAGTAGTTTGAGGTCGCAATTTGCGACCTTAAGTTTTGTATGGAGGCAGTTATTGTAAAAGATATTCAGGTAATCAGGGGAGAATGGGTATTTTTCGACTTTCGGCTTGCGGCAGTTTATCAGCTAAAAACCAGGAAGTTAAATCAGCAGGTAAAACGAAATTCAGAACGGTTTCCGGACGATTTTAGTTTCAACTAACCGAAGAAGAGTTTAAAAACCTGATATCACAAAATGTGACATCAAGTTGGGGAGGGCGGAGAAAACTACCCTTTTCTTTCACAGAACGGGGCTTATTCTCTTCCATTTTTCTGTTTAGGACAAAAAATCATAAAGCGAAAAATGAAAATTAAATCTTCTATCCTGATTCTCCGGACTCAGGATTTCCAATGAAGTATTACTCTCCGACTCCCACACTTTGCTTTTTTCGCATTATCCGATTCGTGGACCCCAATGCCTCCGCAGCGACGCCTGAAACCCAGGGTCGCTTTGCACCACTTTCAACCATATTAAATCCTGCAAACCTTGCCATTTTTCTACCAAACACTATCTTGCACTCCCCATCAATTCTACCATGAAAACCCTTTCTATCCTTTTCATTACTTGGCTAATATTCATTTCCCAATCCTCATTTGCGGCCAATTGGAATCCTTTTCCATTTAAAATTGCCTATTATGGTTGGAGGGGAACAAATAATTTTTACCACTCTCGCCTTTTTTCAAATTCAGCCAATTCCATGTGGGTGAATGCGGTGTACCTCGATTCAATATCCGCAGGAAAGAGACTTGGAAGCCGAAAGTATTCAGATTTTTCCACGGTACAATTTTACAATACATTTATTTCCTCCCCAATTGTAGAAACTTCCCCGGACAGTAATATGATAACAGTCAGTGGAAATTTCAGAAATACAAGTCTGCCTGGTACCTATTATCCCAAAATGGTTAAACCGGGTGCCAGTCCTCATGGTGTTGTACTATCTATTCAACTTCAATCCATTTTTGGAATTATAGATTCAGTGGCAAAAATTTCCTTGGGTATGGATACACTTTGGTGGAGCAAATCCTTTGGAATTATTAAATCAAAGGCAAATGATGGAGAACTTAATTTGGTTGGTGTAAAAGATTTGGCTCTCGGCATTCAGGACAAGACATTTAGATTAAAGCCCCTTCAGGTTGGTGATGTAATTCATTATTGGCGATATGCATACGGAACTATTACTTGTAATTTACCAAATAATCCTCCTAGTTCTGTTTCTCAAAATGAAAAAAAACAAATTAGGATTATGGCCATAAGTCCCAATATTTCAGGCGATAATCTTGAAATAATTGAATCTGATTCCGGGGCTTCTACAGGAATAATGTATTCAACGAGTCAGCATTTATTTGGATTCAATATGGCTATGGGAGATTCTGTTTTGCCTTTGGGTAAAATGATGAGAAATAATCCATATAATGGCAAAATTCAGGGAATAATCGGACCGGATGGAAACTTTTTAAAAATTGTAGAAACCATTATTATCGACCAGCCTTCCTACTTCACAATCCTCCCTTGTACTTTTTTGGGAGATGAATTTGGATTAAACCCCTTTTTTTATGCTTCCAATCCAATTTGGTGCAATGGAGGAATCGACCGCTTCCAATATCCCCAATATATCAACATCCAGGGTGGATGCACCTTTGGCCAACCCTATCCTTCGGTTACCATAACCCAAACCAAAGCTGAAATTACAGCAGGCAAAATCAAAGCCTTGCCCAATCCCGCCAGGGAAACCATTTATTTTGAAGGCATTTCTGAAGCCAAGATTGAAATAATGGATGCATTCGGAAAAAAGCTTTTGGTAGAAAAACTCGATAACCAGCCATTGAAAATCCATCAGCTTAGTCCCGGCATGTATTTTTATTCCCTTCATCCTTCAAACCAAAAACCAGTAAATGGCCGGTTTATCAAGGAATGAAAAAGGAAAAGTTTTACGAACTGCCTTCTGTCCTGAGTCTCCGGAGCCAAAGTTGACTGAAAGTAAAATGAGATCTTCAAAGGGGGGCATAAGCCATTGGCATTCTGTTGGTTCGTGGAGACAAGAACCCAGGCAAGAGACATTAAACATAGAAGGTTCTCAAAACCTTCCATGTTTATTGACTTTCCCACCACGACTCGCAGGTGGAAATCGAATACTACCGGCACGGCGGCATTATGCAATATATGACCCTGCAGTTTTTGAAGGGGTGATTTGACAACTTTAAACCCGGGAAGTTCTCAAAATGGCTCATGGTGCCATTCGAAAACTTCCGGGTGTAAAAATGTTCAGCTTGAAATATTACATTAAAATCATGGAGTTTATCCATTTTAGGCGGAACACGCAGGCTGAAAACAACACATCTCCATGGGCTTCAGTCATTGGCACAGGCCAATTTCGCTTACTTTCGGATGGGTTGGTTTCTCTGTTATTTGCTCCTAGCGGGCAATCTCCAGGCTGATTCGCTTTCCTTTAATGGTGTTGTTGTTCATCGCCCGCATTACTTTTTCAAGTTGCGAATCGGCAATCTCCACGAAGGTGTGCTTTTCAAAAATATCCACTTTGCCGATATGGTGCTTGCGGATATTGGCCTCGCCTGTAAAGGCACCAACAATGTCTCTCGGACCCACTCTGGCTTTGTCGCCGATATTGACAAAAAGGCGTACATAATTGTGGTCCTCCTCCTGCTGAAAACCGCGGTCGGAGCCTTTTCCTTTTGATTTCCAGTCTCTTTCGCCTTTTCTTTTTCCGTATTTGTCCGAAAATCCGCCTTCTCGTTCTCCATAGGCCGGTTCATCCAAGATTTCTTTACCGGCGGGGGCCAGGCTGAGGTTCATTTTGATCAAAGCTGAAATGACATCCCTTTCTTCGAATCCGTCGAAGATCAGCTGATGGGTCATTTCGTGGTAGGTTTCGAGTCCGCCCTCAAGCACAGACGCTTTTATCTTTTCAACAAAACG
>CANHCT010000127.1 GCA_947459175.1 Hymenobacteraceae bacterium | reverse complement strand
GTGTCTGTTATTTTCTTGATTTCCAGAGAATAAAGGCCTTTAAACTCCTTGTTGCTGCCTTTGTCGCTGAATGTATTGGTTACAAAGCGCAGGTCCTCTTCAGCGAAAGCCTCTTCAATGGGAAATTCCGGGATATCGCCTTGTTTTTTGCCGAGAAACTGCGGCTGGTAGCCGGGCTTGATGCGGCTGAAGGGGAAATCGGATTCGGTTTCAAAGGTACCGTCGGCCGATTTGAGGGTGCCCTTGATGAGGGACGATTCGGCGATGGTGTCGGATTCCTGCACTTCGCCATAGCGCTTTTGCATATCTTCGATGAAGGAAGAAATCCGGTCTTCAGACACAGAAATTTCGGGAAATTCCAGGGAAATGCTTTCGGGTGCCGGGAATTGTACCTCGGGTCTGAGGGCCAGGGAAAAAGAAAAGGATAAGATACCCGCCTGTGCCTCGTCTTCGGCAGGGGGCAGGCTGTCGGCGGCAATCATATCGCCCAAAACCTTGATTTCATTTTCTTTGAGGTAATGGTCGATGGATTTGTTCAGCACCGAATTGATGGCATCGGACTTGAGGGCCGGGCCATACATACGCTCGATGAGGGCGGGCGGCACCTTACCGGGCCTGAAGCCTTTCATCTGGGCTTTTTTTGAATAGTCTTTTAATTTAGACTGATAATCAGCAAGGTAGTCCTGTTGTTCCAGGGAGATGGTGAGCAGGGCTGAGGATTTTTCTTTTTTCTCGAATTGAATTTGCACTTGAATTTCCTTTTGGTGGAATGAAACAAAAAACCCTGCTCGAGCAGGGCTTCTTTTTGTGGTGCGGATGGAGGGACTCGAACCCCCATGCCTCGCAGCGCTAGATCCTAAGTCTAGTGCGTCTACCAATTTCGCCACATCCGCAATGGGGGCGCAAAAGTAGGACTTTTCGGGTGGAATACAATAAGGAATAGAGAAATAATTCAGAATACAGGTGAATTAAAAGTAAAAGACGCTAAAAAAGCGCAGCGGGTACAATGAAAATTTGAGCCCTTTCTGAATACTCTCTTTTGGGACATTTGCATGATGAGAATAAAAAAAGCCCCTGAAAATCAGAGGCTTTTACACTGTACCAGGAGCGGGAATCGAACCCGCACGGCATTGCTGCCACAGGATTTTAAGTCCTGCGTGTCTACCAATTCCACCATCCCGGCAACCTTGTCGCAGGCCATTTTTTCAAATGGAACCTTTGTGAATAAAAAAGCCGACTACATGTCGGCTGGTGGTTTGGAGCGAAAGACGGGTCTCGAACCCGCGACCTCGACCTTGGCAAGGTCGCGCTCTACCAACTGAGCTACTTTCGCAAGTCCATTTTTCAATGGGACTGCAAAAGTAGGGCCTTCCTGCTTTTCTCCAAAAATTTTATTTCAAATTTTTCTGCAAAAAATTCAATCAAGAGATCTGCCGCCTTTCCAATACCATGACATTCAAATCCTTGTCCGCCTGATTTCTCCGGCTCAGGCTTCGTTTTTCCCGTGGATGATGCGCTCCTGCAATTGGATGGACTCCATATGAATGAGCTCGTACAGCGCAAGAATCATCTCCTCGGTCAGGCCGAGGCTGAGGCCGTTTTGCAGCCTGTCCTGCCGGATGCCCCTCCAGCGGTTGATTTGCAGCACGGTAATGCCGTTGTCCTTTTTGTATTGCCCGATGGCCCGTACCAGATCCATCCTTTCAGATAAAATTTCCAGCAAGCGGTTGTCTATGTGATCTATTTTTTCCCTCAGCAGGCGAAGCTGACCGGTTACCTCCTGGTTTTCGCTCTGCTGTCTTGTAAAGCTCAGATTGCCAATCAGGGTTTCCAGTTCACCGGGGCTGATTTGCTGCCGGGCATCGCTCCATGCTTCATCGGGCCGGGGATGGGTTTCTATCATCAATCCCCTGTAATCCAAATCCAAAGCCTTTTGCGCCACATGAAACAGCAGCTTCCGGTTGCCGGCAATGTGGCTGGGGTCGCATATCATGGGAATTTCAGGCATAAGGCGCTTAAATTCAATGGGAATGGACCATTCGGGTGCATTCCGGAACTTGGTTTTTTCGAAGGTGGTAAATCCACGGTGGATGGCGGCCAGATTGCGGATGCCTACATTCTGAAGCCTTTCTACTGCCCCAATCCAGAGTTGCAGGTCGGGAGTAACCGGATTTTTCACCATCACCGGAATGCTGACACCCCGGAGTACTTCGGCAATTTCCTGAACCGAAAAAGGATTGACCGTGGTGCGGGCACCAATCCACAGAATGTCGATGCCCGCCTTGAGGGCACTCTCGGTATGGGCGGCATTGGCTACCTCTGTGGCCACCGGCAATCCCGTTTCGGCCTTTACTTTTGCCAGCCAGGGCAGGGCTTTTTGGCCGTGTCCCTCAAAAGAATTGGGCCGTGTGCGGGGCTTCCATATTCCCGCCCTGTAGGCCTTAACCTTCGGATTTTTTGCCAGCAAACGGGCGGTTTCCAAAACCTGTGCTTCGGTCTCGGCACTGCAGGGCCCTGCTATTAAAAAGGCTTCCTTCTGTTTGGTAAAATCTAATTCTGCACCTCTTCCCGGGCCCGCTGCTTCCATCATTTTGTCAAAAATATAAAAACCGAATGTAGGGTTTTGCTGCCAATTGCTCCGCTGGTTTTAGTGCCTTTCCGTGCTTTTCAATTTGCCTTTACGGTCGAAATAAAACCACTTTCCTGCTTTTGTGTCAGCCAAGTATTGTCCGATGGCTTCCGGCATTTCCCCTTTTCCTTCGTAATAGAATACAAACTGCCCTTCCTTCTTTCCTGTTTTGTAAAATCCTTCTTCTTTCAGAAAACCGGATTCAAAATACCCCAAAAACGGCCCCTCGGGCAGGCCTGCCCTGTAGGCGACCTGCTGGCTGAGTTTGCCGTTTTCAAAATAGGTAAGCCAGATTCCCTCATACTGACCTGCTTTGTAAATTCCCTTTCGAAAGATCCGGCCGTCAGGAAAAAAATAAAAGGCCGAATCTTCCGGCATGTCGTCGTGCCAGTTTTCTATGGAGGAAATTTTTCCGTCGGGAAAAAATGCCGTTACCCTGCCTTCCAGCTTTCCCTGCACATAATGCTCTGTGGCCATGGGCTTGCCATCGGGATAAAAATACTCCCATTTCCCTGATTTTAAACCATTTACCATTTCACCTTTGGATGTACTGGCTGTTTTCTGGGCCAGGACCGGCTGAAACATCAACAGAAAAAAAGCCGGCTGAAATAGCCTAATAAACCCGGACAGACTTGGCATAGGTGCGGTTGAAATATTCGGTGGAAAGCAAATTTTCGGTAACGCCCAGGCGGGAAGAGGTGTGAATAAACTTTACCTCGCCGCCGTCGCTCACCTCGGTCACCAGGCCCACATGGGTGATGCCCTTGCCCACTTTGGGATCAGAAAAAAACACCAGGTCGCCCGGCCGCAGTTCCTGCTTCGAAACGGCCCTGCCGATCTGACTTTGCTGGGCTGCCGTGCGGGGAATGCGGATGCCGCTGCTTTCAAATGAAACCTGCATGAGGGCAGAACAATCGATTCCGTAGCGGTTTACGCCGCCCGTTTTGTGGGGCGTACCGCGGTATGACCTCGCCGTTTGGATGACCCTTTCAATTTCTTTCGGGGGCCTTTGGTTCCCCGTTTTTTTCTTTCCGAATATCCGGGCAAACCAGCCGATGCGGGCTTTCTTTTCTCCGCTTTGGTTGCTTTTGGTTCCCCTGCATCCTTCGGCCAACACCAAAAAAACCAGAAAAAGCAGCAGCGTTGCCATCGGGCTTCTTACCTTTGCTGTACGGAAACAGGAAAAAAACTCAGGAAGAAATCTTTTATTAAACACCTGAAAATGAACTGGTTCAGACTACAATATTAAAGTGTCGCTTTAGAAAAACCAATGGCAGAAACCGATATTTTCTCACTCCGATCCCAATTGGCTGAAATAACAGGAGCCGAATGGGTATTTGCAGATGAAGAAAACAAGCTTCTCTACGGGCATGATGAAACCGAAGACCTTATTTACAGGCCGGACGTGGTCGTCAAGCCGGGCAGCGCAGAAGAAATCAGCCGGATAATGAAAATGGCCACTGCCCAAAAAATTCCCGTTACGGTTCGGGGGGCGGGCACAGGACTCAGCGGCTCTGCCCTGCCCGTTCAAGGGGGCATCCTGCTTTCCACCGAAAGGCTGAACCGCATTCTGGCCATTGATGAAAAAAACCACCAGGCTACTGCAGAACCGGGGGTCATCACCGAAGTATTTCAAAATGAGGTAGCCGGTAAAGGCCTTTTTTACCCGGTGGATCCGGCCAGCAAGGGCAGCTGTAGCCTTGGCGGAAATCTGGCACAGTCTTCCGGCGGACCCAGAGCTGTGAAGTACGGCACCACCCGCGAAAATGTGCTGAATCTGGAGGTGGTTTTACCCAACGGGGAAATCATCTGGACCGGTGCCAATGTACTGAAATACAGCACCGGATACAACCTCACCCAGCTCATGATCGGTTCCGAAGGTACTTTGGGCATCATCACCAAAGCCGTTTTCCGGTTGCGGCCCCTGCCCACCTGCGATGTGCTCATGCTGGTACCCTTTCGCCGTATCGGGCAGGCCTGCGAGGCGGTATCGGCCATTTTCATGGCGGGTATATCGCCTTCCTGTCTGGAGTTTATGGAACGCAATGCCATCGATTTTTCCATTGAATATACCCAATCTTCCCTCCTGGTGCCCCGGGACATTGAGGCACATTTGCTGATTGAACTGGATGGCTTCGATGCAGAACAACTGAACAAGGAGGCTGAAACGGTGTTTTCGGTTCTGGAAAAATTTGACATCGGCGAGGTGCTGCTGGGCGAATCGGAACGGCAAAAGGAAGAACTCTGGATGCTGAGGCGAAAAGCCCATTACGCAGTAAAGCACCATTCCATTTACAAAGAAGAAGACACCGTAGTACCCCGGCATGCCCTGCCCGACCTGATTATAAAAATTAAGGAACTGGAAAAAAAATACGGCTTTACGGCCGTATGCTACGGACATGCCGGCGATGGCAATCTGCATGTAAACATCTTGAAATCAGGCCTTTCGGACGAGGTTTGGAATGGTGTTCTCCGCGACGGAATTGCCGAATTGTTCCGGGCAGTGGTCGCATTGGGAGGAACCATTTCGGGTGAACACGGAATTGGTTTGGTGCAAAAGTCCTACCTGCACATTGCCCTTTCCGAAACCCACATCGACCTGATGCGGGGCATCAAGCGAAGCTTTGACCCGCACAACATTTTAAATCCCGGCAAAATCTTTGACCTTTGAGCCATGAACCGCACTTTTCTGCACTGCTTTTTTTTGTTGCTTTCCTTGTCCGTCCTGTTTTTTTCGTGTCAAACCAACAATACCGTAATCCCGACGGTATTTGATGCAGCGAAGCAGGTCAAAATAGACGACTCGCTTCTGGTGGATTATCTGACCCGCCGCGGACTCAAGGACAGCTTTAGCAAAACACCTTCGGGCCTGTATTACCGCATCAGCAAAAGGGTGCCCGACTCTCTGAGTGTAGCACCGGATTCTATGATTCTGAATACCGATACCGCATTGATTACCAACGGAGTAAAAGTTTTCTTCCGGTACGAAGGCCGGCTTCTGAATGATACCCTTTTCGATGAAAACATTACCAAATCCCTTGCGCTGAATTTTTATCCCGGCTTTAAAACTCTGATTGCAGGCTTTGAGGAGGGTATACTTAAATTTCGCAACAGGGAAGAAGGCTACTTGCTGCTTCCTTCCCGGCTGGCCTATGGCAACAATGTAGCGGGAAAAATCCCCCGAAATTCCTGCGTTCGGTTTTTTATCAGAATCACCAATGTGGAGCGGTAGCTGCATCTGCAATTGAATCGGACTGTCCGATAACCCGGGTTTTGTCCATTCAGCCTCCGAATCCGCAAACTGCAGTGGTCTCCATCCTCAGAGCCACTTTTTATTTCGGAACCAGATGAAATGGATGACCGATAAAATGAGCATCAGCACCCAGCACACCACATAGCCCCACTCCCAGACAATTTCCGGCATGTTGCTGAAATTCATGCCATATACGCCCACAATAAAGGTAAGCGGCATAAAAAAAGCCGAATAAATGGTAAGGAAACGCATGACCTCGTTGCTCCGCTGGCTGTTGATGGACAGGTTGAGGTTGATGAGGCCGGCCGACCTTTCGCTCACATCTTCCACCAGGGTAAAGATGCGGTTGTACATATCAATGGCGTCCTGCGCAAAGGGCTCAGGATGAAGATTTTCTCTTAAAAATTCCACCAAAGGCGCCGAAATGGCAAAAAGGCGCTTCAGAATAGAAGCTTTGGTTTTCAGGCTGTACAGGCTTTTGGCAAAGGGTGGAAATCGTTCATTTTCAAAGAGTTTGCTTTCAAAAAAATCGAGGTCAGACGCCAATTTTTGCAGAAGGGGCTCAAATGACTTGAATGAATGCTTGAGCAATCTGCAAACCAGCTTCTTATCGGTCATTGGCTCTTGCCCTGATTTACACTTTCGGATGAGGTCATCGAGCCAGGGAAAAGAAGTCCTCTGTATGGAAATTACCTCCCCCTGACGGAAAAAAATGGCGAGTTTTCTGGTGGCTTCAGGAATGGAGTTGAAATCTTTGTTTCCCAGTTTGGGATCGAGTACCCGCACAATCAGAAAAAAGCCTCCTTTTTCTTCTACCGGCTCCACCTTGGGCAAATGCTCAGCCTGCATAACATCCTGAATATATAAAGGGTTGATATCCAGTGTTTCAGAAAGTTCTGACAATTCTGAGTCTTCAGGCTCGAGATAGTGATTCCAGTCGAAACCCTGCGATGGGCCGGAAAAAACAAGGGTATGCACGGCTTTGGAGCAGATTAGACCGGCACAATGACGGCCTCCTTAAAAATCTTTCCTACGAGTCCTTCTAGTACTTTTCCGGGTCCGAATTCAGAGAAATGGGTGGCCCCGTCAGCGGCCATATTCAGGATGGTTTGGGTCCATCGAACGGGACCTGTGAGTTGCCTGGCCAGATTTTGTTTGATGGTCTCCACATCTGTGCCGGGCAGGGCATTTACATTCTGATAAATCGGACAAACCGGGCTGGATATCCGGGTTTCGAGGATGGCCTTTTCGAGTTCGAGGCGGGCAGGCTCCATGAGGGGAGAGTGAAATGCACCCCCCACCGGGAGCACCAAAGCCCTTTTTGCACCGGCGGCCTTGAGCAGTTCACAGGCCTTTTCCACCGCAGGCACCGAGCCCGAAATCACCAGCTGACCCGGACAATTGTAATTGGCCGGCACCACCACTCCGTCGGTCACTTCGGCGCAAATCCGCTCCACCACGGCATCTTCGAGACCGAGCACAGCGGCCATGGCAGAAGGCTGGATTTCGCAGGCAGACTGCATGGCAAGGGCACGGCGCAAAACGAGATTCATACCGTCTTCGAAACGCATGGCACCGGCGGCCACGAGGGCTGAAAATTCGCCCAGGCTATGCCCGGCAACCATATCCGGCTGAAAATCAGGGTATATTTTGGCCTTTGCCACGGAATGCAGAAAAATGGCAGGCTGGGTTACCCGTGTTTGCTTCAGCTCCTCTGGGGTACCCTCAAACATAATGTCCGACAAGCCAAAGCCAACGATTTCATTGGCCGTGGCAAACATTTGTCTTACTTCAGCAGAAGCTTCAAACAGGTCTTTGCCCATCCCGGGAAACTGGGCCCCCTGACCGGGGAATACATATGCTTTTTTCATTTCTTATTTCATTCCGTCAATGTAAAAGCAAGGATAGGGAATTTTTGGGTTTTCTGATTTCTGATTCAAAGTTCAAAGCCCATGGTTCAAAGTTCAAAGCCCAAGGTTCAAGGTTCAAAGTTCAAAGTTCAAAGTGGATTAGTTTCTTGAAAATCAATGCATTAAAACTTAAACCCGGCTTCTAAAAACTGAACAATTGAAAACCTTTTGATTTTTGACTTTTTACTTTTGACTTATCTTATCCACCTAAAACCGACTTCTAAAAACTGAACAATTGAAAACCTTTTGATTTTTGACTTTTTACTTT
>CANHCT010000126.1 GCA_947459175.1 Hymenobacteraceae bacterium | reverse complement strand
CCAATTGGCATAGCGGACCGGCATGGAATTCCCCGGAAACAAGACCGCTTTGTGCGGCAGAAGGTCGTACAACAGGGCCGTAGCTTTTCCGTCTGACCAGTCTTCTTTTTCTGCAAAAGTTCGAAGGGCCGATTTTGCTCTTAATTCGGCTTTCATCCAAAAATCAAAGTAGGGATTAAGGTCCTGCCTGTTCTGCAAAAAAGACCCTTCCCCCAGTTTGGTAATCATCCACTCCGGGTGGGCACGGATGATTTTGGTGATACTGCCATAAGGATCTGCTACAGGTCCTTCTTCCTGTATGTGCCAATGTTCCCTATGCTGCTTTTTCTGAATAAATTTTTTTAATGGCTTGGAAATGAGTCCGTTACCTATGGTTAGTATGATATCCGGGCTTACATCCGGATGTTCCCAGAACGAATCAGGCAGGAGGTCCGCATGTTGTACCAATCCGTCAATCCCGGAGAGGTTGTGAACCAAATCGCCGGCGAGCGGAACCTGACCGTAGAGCGAGAGCGCTTTGAGGGCATTTCTCAGGTCCGGATCGGGCCTGACTTGCCCGGCAATCAGCAGTTTTCGATCAAAAGCGTTCCATGCCTCCAATATTTCGCTGAGGGCATACCGGTCCAAAGTCCTTTTTTGTCTGACTTCGGTTACTGCAATCTTCTGATTTTCAATTCTTTTAAAATCAAGCACTTCTCCTGCTGCGGGGTAAAGGGGCTCCCGCAGGGGGATGTTCAGATGGACAGGACCGCTGTGTGCAGCCTGCAGATGCTGCCATGCCTGGTTGAGAATCCGGCCGGTGAGCAGCAGGCTGTGGTCATGGCTTTCGGAAGAGGGCAATTGGCCTGAAAAAACCGTATGCGCCGAAAAAATCTGATTCTGACGGATGGCTTGTCCTTCTTGCTGGTCAATGAGTTCAGGAGGGCGGTCGGCTGTCAAAAGTAATAGCGGGACCTGTTGATAAAAAGCTTCTGCCACAGCCGGCCCCAAATTCAGGACAGCCGTGCCGGAGGTGCAAAAAATGCCCACAGGTTTGCCCAGAGCCAAAGATTTTCCCAGGGCAACATAGCCGGCCGACCTTTCGTCCATTGCCATTTCAATCTCTATCCCGCCGATTCGGCTGAGCGCCAGCAAGATGGGCGCCGATCTGGAACCGGGAGAACCTACAAAATGAAGAAGCCCGACTTCTTTGCAAAATCGGGCCAGAAGCAAAACGGATGGATGCATGCAGAGATTCCCGGCCTTACTGTTTATATAAACAAACCAGCCTTTTTATTTTTGGTTTTTAATCCTTTGTCTTTTTGCTCAGCGAAATTTTCCGGCGATTACTCTTCTTCCTCTCCGGGGATGGGCATAACCCTCGATTCCTTGAAGGTCGAAAGGATAACCGTACTTTGGGTATTGTCGATTTCCGGAATCTCGTTGATTACCTCTACAAGTAGTTTTTGGTAAGAGGTAATGTCTCTGGAAACTACCTTTAAAATAAAATCCCCTTGTCCTGTAATGTGATGACATTCAACGACTTCGGGAATATTGACTATTTGTTTCACAAACGAATCCACGATGCTTTTGCGGTGGCCGATCAGGGCAACATGCACAAAAGTGGTAACCCCGATTCCGATTTCCTCTTTGTTCAACTGGGCATGGTAGCTTTCTATGATACCGTTCTTTTCCAGTTTTTTTACCCTTTCCAGGGTAGGGGCAGGGGACAGGCCCACTTCTATCGATAGCTGGGCATTGGTGATTTTACCATTTTCCTGAAGAATCGAAAGAATCTTTTTGTCTATGGGGTCGAATTTCTGAGCACTCATTTTTCTAAAAGCAGCGCAAAACTAAGGTGATATTTTACTTGAGCCAAATAATATTTTAAAAAATTTAATATTTTCAAAATAAAATTATTTGAACGGACAAAATCTCAATGAAAAAAATGGTTATTTCCGACGGATGGCTTTCCGGGCAGCCTCGGCAATGCTTTTCGCATTCAGGCCATACTTTTCCATCAGGGCTTCAGGTGTGCCGCTTTCTCCGAAACTGTCGTTTACACCCACCATTTCCAGAGGTTTTGGATAATGGCGGCACAGAAACTGCGCAATGGAGTCGCCCAGGCCACCATGGAGTTGATGCTCTTCGGCCGATACGGCACAACCTGTCTTTTGCAAGGATGCCAAAATCAAATCGGTATCCAGTGGTTTGATGGTGTGGATATTGATGACTTCAGCCATAATTCCCTCATTTTCAAGTTCCTGAGCAGCAAGCAGGGCCTCCCATACCAAATGGCCTGTGGCAAAAATGGAAACATCATTCCCCGGATTGAGCAATATCCCTTTCCCGATTTCAAATTTCCATTCTGCCGGAATAAAGATGGGTACCACTGGTCTTCCAAAGCGCAGGTAAACCGGCCCGTCCATTTCTGCAATGGCTACCGTTGCCTGACGGGTCTGGTTGAAGTCGCATGGATTGATTACGGTCATGCCCGGCAGCATTTTCATCATGCCGAGGTCTTCGAGCATTTGGTGGGTTGCTCCGTCCTCACCCAGGGTAAGGCCGGCGTGTGAGGCGCATATTTTTACATTTTTTCCCGAGTAGGCAACCGATTGCCGGATCTGGTCATATACCCGTCCGGTGGAGAAATTTGCGAATGTTCCGGTAAAAGGAATCTTCCCTCCGATGGTCAATCCGGCGGCAAGACCAATCATATTGGCTTCGGCAATACCGGTTTGAAAAAATCGGTCCGGATAGGCTTTGGCAAAATCGGTCAGTTTCAGCGAGCCGGTAAGATCGGCACACAGGGCCACCACATTTTCGTTGGCAGCCCCCAGGTCCATCATGCCCGCACCAAATCCTGATCGGGTGTCTTTTTTGCCGGTAACAATGTAATCTTGCATGAACAGGGATTAAGGCTGCAAAGGAAGGGAATTGCCCCATATTTTAAGGCAAAGGAGCAAGAAAAAACCCAAAGACAGGCCAAGAGAAGATACCCGGTTGAATTGCATGGTGTTCCGGTAGTTGGCTTCCGCGGGGTCCTTTATGCACTTCAATGCCCATCGGTTGAAAAAATAGAGGGAAGGCATAGCAGACAGAGCCATCAGTGCTATTCCCGCCGGGCTTTCCGATTGTTGCCAAATTTGAAGAAACATCAGTGCTGAGCCCAAGGCAATAAAAATGCCTGAAAAAAGAAAAGTGCCCCGGATGCCAAGCAGAATGGAAAGGGTATTGTCTCCCCGTTTGCTGTCCTCGCTGTGCTGATAAATTTGGGTTAGAGGATAGCTGCCTGCCATGAAAAGACTGGCCACTGCCAGCCAGTTGGGGTCCGGCCAGGCTTCTCCGTTTTTTCCTGTTTGCATGGCACCGGTCCATACCATCAGCACAGTCCATCCGCCCTGAAAAACGGCCACTACCAGCCACGAGAGCCATGAAAATTTTTTAAGCCGGATTGCGGGATGGCTGTATGCCTTGCTCATAAGCCAGTAAACGGCCACGCAAAAACCAAAATATACATCATGCAGAAAGCTCCAGGCAAGGCCCAGCACATCAAAAATCAGGACCAGAATTTGAAGTTGAAGATTGGGCTTTGGAGGCTTTTCAATTCCGCCAATCGGACCTTCGTCTTTGTCTATCAGCGAGTTGTATCCGTTGCTTGCAGGATAGATAAGGAAGTGAAGAATGGAGAAGACCGCAAGGCAGGGGAGAAAGCGGATCTGACTTGCAGGCAAAGCAGCAAGGCTCATCCAAAATACCGGCATCAGAAAAACTGAAAACGGAATCCGCATCAGGGTCCAGGCATCTTTCCAGGGATTTTTCATAAAAAAAGCCACCCGGGGACCGGATGGCTGTAATAACTAATTGAAATAAAGTATTTTATCGTTGAACATTAAACCAACCGGAGGTCTTGAAATTGTATCGGGGGGAGCTAAACTCATAAAAATAAGTTCCGATTCCCAGTTTGTCCTTCAGCTTGGCATTGTCAAGGTCGTTTTCATACTTTTCAATTTTGTACATTTCTTTTCCCCAGCGGTTGAAAATGGTCAGGCTTCCGTCGGTGATTTCCCGAAGGACTTTGCCGTTTTCATCCCTTGCCGTTACCCGGAAGGCGGAGTTACTGCCTTTCGGACTTTCAAATATTAGGTTTGGCAGATAGACTTGCCCCAGAGGATCTATTTTAATAAATTTTCTTGAGGTATCGGCGCAGCGATAGTTTCCGATTTGGTTGAAAATAATGGCTTCAGCCGTGTAGTTGCCTCCTCTGTTGATGTCAATAATGGGTGTTTGGCCATCCAAAACCTGATTGTAGGAAATCGAATCATTGTACAGTCTCCAAATTTTGGGATAAGAAAAAGGTATGAATTTATTGGAGAATAAGACGGGGGAAACCGTGAGACCGTCATTCAGGATTTTGTAATCGAATGCCGTGGAGATGGAGTCGAATACAAAGAGATTGAGGGTATCCCTTGCGATTCCGTCAATTGAAAAGCATTTGTTGTCTCCTGTAAGGATGTATCTTCCTGATTGCAACGCCTTAAAGCTTACTGAAATACCTGTGGAATCCTTTATCCTGCGGTCATCGCTGTTGATCCAGGTATAGCGGACTCTTCCTACAGAATCAACCGGTGCTGTGGCAGTAATCCGGTAAGGTGTTCCGTAGCAAAGGGTGTCGGCTTCTTTCAGAGAAAATGCCGGCTTTTGCAAAATCAATACCTGTACGGAGTCTTCCTTACGGCATCCCAGAGGTGTTTTTATTTTCACTGGGAAAAATTGCGGCTTGTTTAGAAGGCTGACATCCAAGGTTCGGTTTTGTCTGCTTGCCGGGCTGGTCAGGTTGGTGGAGTTTTCCGGCAAAATATTGAACCATTCATAGGTCCACAGCGGATCGGCAGCAGGCGGGTTGGCAGATAGGGTGATTCGTTCATTCCTGCATACGGCAAAACCGGTTGGTATAGAGGAAAATTGTGCCGAAGGAATGGCCTGAACTTTAATCGTGATGGTATCAGAGCTGATGCATTGGCTTGCCGAGTCTGTAACAAACAACACAAAAGTTTTGGTGGTGTCGTTTGTGGCAACTGTAATTCGACAGGTGTCACAGGTCAGGTTGGTAGTTGCTACGGTATCCCCGGAAGCATTCAGTTCTTTCCATCGGTATATATCACCGGGAAATGCAGGGGTTAGGGGCGTGATGGTGGTGTCGGTAAATTGACAAATTTCCTTATCAATTCCATTGTTATATATGAATTTCCTTCTGATCAGCATTACGGCAGAATCGCCATTGAAATTCGGTTGCCCATTTATAAAGGGATTGGAAAAATTCAGAAAACGGAGCACCACTTTCTTTTGAGGTGTATTGTTCCATCCCGGATTGTCCTGACCCAATACCACAATTGAATCTGTTTCCTGACCCGGCTCCATCACCAAACTATCTGTAAGTGGTTGAAGATCGCCGTTGCTCAGTTTTTCTTTGTAATCTACATCGTTCACTGCCGAACCGCCAATGGTGTACCGAATTACGGCACGATCAACGGTGTAGCACCTTTTGAAGAAAATTTTCCCGGGGTTACAATTGACAATAGCGTAGGGAAACCTGTTGTTGTATTGCGTGGTTACGCTGGTTCGAACCGAGGATCTCAGGGAGCCTCTTTCTATAAAAACACCGGAGTCAAAAGAGCCATCTGTCACATCCGAAACGGTGAGGGTAAGGGTATACACTTCGCATGGCGTTACTTTAACTCCGGCAGTAAGTACCTTGGTCAAGCCATTAAACCGTAGCCTTTGGAGAATAAACGGATCGTTTGTTCCCGGTGCAGGAGTATTGTCGATATAGCTGGCAATTCCCTGGGGGGTAAAATTACAATTGGCTGCGGTTCCGGAAGTACCCGGAGTTCCGTTGTTTACCGTGTTAATGGAAACCGGAAGGTTGGTTCCGGGTATGAGGGCTATATTTTTGGATTGAGGAAAATCAGGGGCAAGATTCTGGTCGCCCACAATGCCGGGTCCGGTTATGAAGAAACCAAAGATGTCATTGAAATTGGAGCAAACAAAATTGTTGTATTCTTCGGAAGCAAAAACATAGTTGAATTTAATGGAATCGGAAGATGGAATGATGTCAAATTGAATGGTTGCGCAGTTTGTCGTTCTCCGGATGTTGGTGGAGTTAAAATTCAGAACCGAATTGAGCATTTGCCTTCCTTCTGAACAACCGTCAACTGTATCGGTTCCCGGCAATTGAACGGAAATTACACCCCCTGCTGCGTTTGAACCGGCCATGGTATCGGCTTGGCCAGTTGTCATTACCAGTCCGGCCCGGATACCGCCAAACAATTGGGCAGGTGCTTTAAATGTTCCGATTGCTTTGGATGTCTCTGTAAGATTCGATCGCACATTTTGCACAATAACTCCGCCTCCGACCAACTGGCCGACCAATGAATCTATCAGCGGATTGTTGACCGGATTGACCGGCTTGATTATCAGATTATCTTGTCCAAAACTTAGCTGAGAAACTAAAAGTGAAAAACATGCTGTAAAAACTAAGGCTATGTTGTTTATTCTGAGGTAGTTAAAAAATCTCATGAAATTTCTTTTGTCTAAACTTGTTCCAAAACAACAAAATAATCTTTTCCCAAACACAACTTTGCCAAGTTTTTATTCAGAAAAGCTCAAAAAAGTACATGCAGTTTCTTCAACCTCACTTGCTGTGGGGCCTTCTGGGTCTGGTCATTCCCCTGCTGATTCACCTCTTTAATTTCCAAAAAACCGAGAAAGTGGTGTTTTCCAACAACCGCCTTTTGATGGAAATCAGCATGCAGACAAAGAAAGCACGGCAGGTGAAAAATCTGCTCCTCCTTTTGCTTCGCATGTTGGCCCTGGCCCTGGTGGTAATGGCATTTGCACAACCGGTAATTCCTTCATTTTCAGGAACCGATCCAGGGAAAGGCATGGCGCAATCCATTGTTTTTTTGGACAACTCACATTCTATGTTTGTGGGAAAAGACGGCGCTGCACCCATTGACCCTGCACAAGAGGCTGCAAAAAAGTGGCCTGAGAAAGTCGGTCCGAAGGGATGGTTTCAATTGGTATCCAATGGTTTTGGCTTTCATCCCTGGACTTCTGCCAGAGGTTTTGCCGCTCAGGTTGCCGAGGTAATCCGACCCGAAAGCGGACGAAGTCTCAATTCTATTCTCAATCGCCTTCACCGGCAAATGAACAGCCGCATGCTGGGGGATAAAAAATCCGTTCTTATTATTTCTGATTTCCAGAAATCCGGCATGGGAGATATCCGAAGGGCTGATTGGGACAGCAGTATTGCATACAAATTGCTTGCTGTAGAACAACCTGTAACAAAAAACTTTCGGACAGATTCGGTTTGGCTGGCAAAACCCATTGACAATCAATCCAAAAGCCAAGTCGTTAAGGTCAAACTTGTTTCCAGTGGACAGAATGAAGAATCAAAGGTTAACCTTCAGCTCTTTGCCAATGGTAGCCTGATTTCGGGAAAAATTGTTTCTCCCGGCAATCAAAATCCCTTTATCACCGAGTTACCCTTTCGGATAAAACCCGGCGAAACTCTCGCCTGCACGCTGAAAACTGATGACCCTGACATTACATTTGACAATGAATTTTTCTTTCGCATACAATCACCCAGGCCGGTACGGGTATGTTTGATTTCATCCGGTACGAATGTGTTTCTCAATCAGGCTTTTTCGGATAGAAACTTGTTTCGTTTCAGCCTGACCAGCTTCCGGAACCCTGATTATCAAAAAATAAAGGAGGCCGAACTCGTTATTCTCAATCAACCGGCCGGTATGGCCGAAGCCCTTTCCGCAGCCCTGCTTGAAAATCTGTCTCAGGGAAAAAATGTACTTTTTGTTGCAGGAAAAGAATCGGGCAAGGTCCCAGATCCGGTACTGCAGCTTGAAACCCAATCCAATATACCGCAGCAAAAAGCAGAAGACTGGAAAATTGTGTTGCCGGGTGCCGATAATCCTTTCTTTGCCAATGCCTTCCGGGAAATTTCACAGTCCTCGGTGCGGCCTTTTGCCCGTCCGGCGGCATGGCTCACCAAGGGTACAGCATTACTAAAGTATGAAAACGGGGCCCCTTATTTGAGCCGTATGAGCCGGGAAAAGGGTCAGATTTTCTGGCTGGCCGCTCCCTTGGAAAATGAAGAAAGTAATGTCCAAAAACATCCTTTGGTGATACCCATGTTGT
>CANHCT010000125.1 GCA_947459175.1 Hymenobacteraceae bacterium | reverse complement strand
TGAATGGATTGATAGCCTAATAGACCACCACCGTGAAATGCTAAAACTAACGGGTAGTTGTTCGAAGCATTATAACCTGTAGGAAGATGTGTTAAATATGTCCGCCATCGACCACCAACATAAATGCTATCGTAAATATTTGTTTGAGCAAAAGTCAAATTGGATATTGAAATCAACAAAATGAATTGTAAAAATATTTTTTTCATGTCTTTTTATTTTTTTAGACTAATTCTTCCTTCGATAGTTTAATCTGTCGCACTTAGGGTTGCAAATAACTAATCAGTATCCGCATCATTGCGCCTGTTCACCCTCTCCCCGCACTCCGAAAATCATACACCATAGTTAGCAGTTTTTTTCCCCCTGCAAACCTACACCGCCACCCCAATTCTCCAAAATTTTTGCCCGACATCTGCCCGGCTGCGGTTTTTTCCGGTAGGCATGAAAAAATCAAATGATTTCGGGCGGTACAGACTTCATTTTGCCCCTTGGCATTTCTGCTTTATTTTGCCTCATGATTCCAGTGGGGCAATCGGATGCACAAGCCCGGCTGCCGCACCTGTTTTTTTTTGAATGACCATCGCCATGCGCCTGCAAGAAAAAATCCACCTCTACCGCTTCGAAATCCTGCTTTTTGCTTTGGTCAATGTCATTTTCAACCGCATCTTTTTCTTTGAGATCGGGCCCTTTCTCCGCTATGTGTGGCCGCTCAATATGGTGCTCCTTGGCTTTGCTTCTGTGGGTATTTTCAAAGAAAGAAACCTCTTTTTGAAATGGATGAAAAACCTGCTCTTTCTCGGCACCATCCTGGTTCCGTTTTTTGTGGAATTTCTGTTTGCCCGCCACGGACTGCGGGGCCTGAGTTTGCTGGTGTACATCTTGTACTATGTGCTGATTTTTGTGGAAGTGATGCAGCAGATTACCAATCCCAACGAGGTCACGGTCAGTGTGATATTCGGCGCATTCTGCGGTTTTCTGCTTTTGGTTTTCATCGCCGCTTTTTCATTTCTTCTGATGGATTATTTCAGCCCGGATTCCTTTTCCAATATTGCATCGGGTAACATTCCGGTCCTGTACTTTCAGTTTATCTACTTCACCATCATTACCCTCACCAGCATTGGCTTCGGCGATATCCTGCCCCTTTCTGATCCTGCCCGCCTGCTCACCGGTTTCTACGGTTTGCTGGGGCAGTTTTATATGGTGGCGGTGGTGGGCATCATCATTTCCAAGTTTACTTCCAGATAAGAAATTTTACAAGCAATTCATTATCAAATGACTATAGCCATTATCGGATCGGGAAATGTGGCAGGTGCCCTGGCCGCCGGTCTTAAAAAAGCAGGCCACAGGGTGCTGATCGGAGCCCGCTTCCCCCTCTCAGAAAAATCCATCCGCCTGGCCGCTGTATTGGGCGAAGACGCATTTTGTACGGTGGAAGCCGCAGCAGCCGGGGCAGAAGCCCTCATCATCACCACCCCGGCCGAAAAAGTTCCGGACCTCATTCCTCAGTTGAAAGATGCGGCAGGCAAAATCATCATCGATGCCACCAATGCCATACGGATGAAGCCGGAACCGTATCCCACTGCTTTCCATGCCATCAAGGCATTGGTCGGTGCCGAACATGTGGTAAAATGCTTCAACACCACCGGTTTTGAAAATATGGCCCATCCCGATTACCGGGGAACGGGCCTCGATATGTTTATGGCCGGGGACAGCCAAAAGGCAAAGGAACTGGCCCGAAAACTGGCTTTGGATATAGGATTTGCTGCCTGCTGGGATTTTGGGGGAGACGATAAGGTGGAGCTGCTCGAAAAGCTGGCCCTTTGCTGGATCAACCTCGCCATTATGCAGGGCCATGGCCGGAATATGGCTTTCAAAATCCTGAAGAGAGACTGATTTTTTCTGAATCCTTCATCCCCGCTTTTTGCAGCAATGGCCGGAATCCATTTTGTGGTTTTTTTCTCCTGAAATCCAGCGACCTTTGGCCTTCCGATGATTGAGAAAAAACTATACGAAACTGCAAAGCCACAGGAGAAAGCGATTTTGGTGGCAGTAGCCCCGAAACAACAAAACGAGCGCCTTACCCGGGATTATCTGGATGAGCTTGTTTTTTTGTGCGAAACAGCCAAAGCCCTGGTGGTGAGGGAGTTTGTTCAGAAGCTGGAGCGGCCTGACCATGGTACCTATGTGGGCAAAGGCAAGCTGGAAGAAATATCGGCCTGGATAGCCGATAACCCCGTGGACATCGCCGTGTTCGACGACGACCTCAGCCCCGTGCAGGTGAGAAATCTGGAAGAGGTGCTGAAAATAAAGATTCTGGACCGAAGTCTGCTCATCCTTTATATCTTTTCGATGCGGGCGCAAACGGCCCAATCCAAGCTTCAGGTGGAGCTGGCACAGTACCAATATATGCTCCCGAGATTGACGCGCCTTTGGACCCACCTTTCCAAGCAGCGTGGCGGCATAGGCAACCGGGGTCCGGGCGAAAAGGAGCTCGAAACCGACCGCCGGATCGTAAACGACCGCATCGCTTTTCTGAAGGATAAACTGAAAGATGTAGACAAACAGGCCATTACCCGAAGAAAAAACAGGGAAAAAATTGTGCGGGTGGCCCTGGTCGGCTACACCAATGTGGGCAAATCTACGCTCATGAACATCCTGTCGAAGTCGGATGTGTTTGCCGAAAACAAGCTTTTTGCCACTGTGGATGCCACGGTGCGAAAGGTGGTCTGGAACCGGGTGCCCTTTCTTTTGACCGATACCGTGGGTTTTATCCGAAAACTCCCGACCCACCTGATAGAAAGTTTTAAATCTACACTGGACGAAATCAGGGAGGCCGATGTGCTGGTGCATGTGGTGGATTATTCGCATCCGGCCCACGAAAATCACATTGAGGTGGTGAATAAAATTTTGGCTGAATTGAAATGCAGTGAAAAGCCAACGGTATTGGTTTACAATAAGATAGATGCCGTAAGTGACCGGGAAGAGGCACCCTTGCCTCAGGCGGGGGCGGTGTTTATTTCAGCCGAAAAAAGAATCAACCTCGATGTGCTGAGGCAAAATCTTCTGGCTTCGATCAAAAAAGCGCATATGAGAATATTCCCCAACTGGCTGGAGCCGGATATTTTGGAAGGAGAGGACAGGGAAGGGTATGCATGATTTTTTCAGAGGCAAAACGGCCTGGATGGCCACCATGCACCACAAGGAAAAATGGATAGGTCCGGTTTTGGAAAAAGGGCTGGGGCTGACGATAAAGCCAATTCCCGGCTTCGACTCCGATGCCCTCGGTACTTTTGCCGGCGATGTGGAAAGGCCCGGAAATCAATGGGAAACTGCGCTTCTTAAATTAGACGGGGCCCGGGAACTTATGCCGGATTCCGATCTTTTCATCGGCAGCGAAGGGGCTTTTTTCCCGCATCCCGAAATGCCCTTTGTCACACGAAATCTGGAATTGCTGATTCTGAAGGATTTCAGGGAAAAGGTAACGGTCAGAGCCCGGCATATAGAAAACGGCTTCCCCCTTTGGGAATCCGAAATCAGGCAATGGGCCGACATTCTGCCAAAGCTGGAGAACAGGAATTTTGATGAAGAGGGCCTGATTCTGAAAGTGAAATCCGGAGATAAATGGTTGGTTTATAAAGACTTTGATCGGGTTGAAGATGTCCGCAAGGCATACGAAGAGTTTAAGAAAACCGGTCTTCCTGTGGCCCTCCTCGGCCCCGACCTGAGGGCGCACCGAAACCTTCGGCGCCGTCAAAATCTGGTGCTGGCAGCCGAAGACCTCGTCCGCAATGCAAACCGCTTTTGCCCCGGTTGCGGCAGTCCCGGATTTTCGTCCGATCATTTTCAGCAAGGTCTTCCTTGCGGTTGGTGCGGATTGCCGACCCGATTGCCCAAAGCAGAAATATTCAAATGCCTGCGTTGCCAATGGGAACAGGAACAGGCTTTGCCTGAAAAAGAGGCAGATCCGGCATTTTGCGACTTTTGTAATCCATAACTCCGGCTTGGCAGAGAGGCAGAATTTTGTTGCCTGCATGGCCTTTTTGCAGGTCAAACAGGAGGGGAGTTCTGCATTTCGCTCCGGATTTTTTAGTTTTGAAAAAAAATGGCGTCATCTCCGCTCCATCATTTCAAACGGAAACTGACCAATCTTTCGTCGGCCAATCCGCTTTTGTGGATGACCCGGTTGAAGGCAGGCTTGCATCTGGACCTTAACGAGTGGGAAATGGCCGAAGGCAAACCCCTTTGGGAGCTCATCAACAGCCTCCTTGGAGGAAAAAAGAAGATTCCCTTGTGCGCCGTTTTTGATCCGGCCGATCGGTTCAGCAATCAGTTTTCCCAAAAAATCGGGCGGATTGTAAAGCAGAAAAAACTGCTGTTTCAGGAAAGGGGTGTGGACGAATTGTATGTGGCCTATCCCTTTATTGAGGGTTTGTGGCCCGACGGTTCTCCCTTGCGAATGCCTTTTTTGTTCATTCCTGTAAGGTTGGAATCCATTGTAAATCAGTGGAATATTTTTCCTGAAATCAATGCTGCCTTTATCAACCCTGCTTTTTTGCTGGCCTATGCCCACCACACCGGAGCGGCTTTGCCCGAGTCGGTTTTCGAAAAAGACCTGGATCTGGAAGCAGAAGATGCCCGCAGCTACCTCACCGCATTTTACCATAAAATCAAAGAATCGGGCCTGCAGATTCATTTCAATCAGGACCTCTTTTCGGGCAGGATACTTCCTTTTCAAAATCTGAACAAAGATTCGCAATGGACGGGTTTTCAGCCGGGTATGATGAAACTGGCGCCCCATGCCGTTTTGGGTTTGTTTTCTCAGAGCGAATCGATGCTGATTCCCGATTTCAGGTTTCTCGAAGAAAATCAGGTCTTGCTGGAGGATATTTTCCTGAAAGCTGCTGCCGATCCATTGGAAATCAGAGAAGAAAATTTGCTTTGTCCCCTTCCGTCAGATGGCAGTCAGGAGGCTTGTATCCGCAGGGTAAAATCCGGACAAAGCATTGTGATTCAGGGTCCTCCGGGCACAGGAAAGTCGCAGGTGATCACCAATCTGATGGCCGATGCCATGGGCTCGGGAAAAACGGTTTTGCTCGTTTGCCAAAAAAGGGTGGCATTGGAGGTGGTGCAAAAACGCTTGCAGGATCTGGGCCTCGGGGCCTATGCGGCCATGTGGTCCGATTTCAAAAAAGACCGCGATCCCCTTTATGCCCGTCTGGCCCGAACCATTGAAAACCTTGAAGATGCGGAGGCGGGCAACCAGCACCTCGATACCGTAATCCTTGAAAGGAATTATCTGAAGATCTGCCGGAATATTGAAGAAATCACCCGCAAACTGGAAGGCTGGAAATCGGCGCTTTTTCAGAAAGAGACAGCCGGCATTTCGGTGCGGGAGCTGTATGAGGCTGTAAAGCACCTTGGCCAAACCGAATTCGGGCCGGAGGTACTGCAGGCTTACCGATGGGAGGAATGGCAGGTGTTTAAATCTTTATTTTTGCGCTACCGATTTGATTTTCAATCCTGTTTGCAAGCAGATTCGGTGCTTTCGAAGCGAAAAAACTGGGCTGATTTTGCGGCCGGTGCCCTGCCATTTTTCAAAAATCTGGTGAGTGAATGGAATCAGGTCTGCCCTGAGATTTCGGACTTGTTCCTGGATTCCGAAGCTTTTCGGGGCGATTTCGATAAATTCCCATTTGCCGGAATCGTGCACCTTCATGCTGAAAGGAAGGATTTTTACTCCGGTCGTCAACCCGGATTTATGGGCGGTTTTGAGCCTTTTGCTGCAAAAAAAGTTTCCCTTCCCGATGTAAAGGAACGGGTACTCATCTGGCTGAAAGAATCCGAAAGTCTTTTGGATTGGCCTGCCGGTCTGGTGCTGGAAAAATCTGAAATTCAGGTTCTTGGCGATATTTTCCGGAATAACCACCGCTTGCTGAATCTGAAATTGCCTCTTTGGCTCAAAGGCCGGATCAAGCCCGGGACAAGGCCCTTTTTAGAAAAGTTGAAGGAGACAGGTGAGGCCAAAGTAAGCCCGGCCCGGTTGGTCGCTTGGCTCGATGCAGCGAAAGCATGGTTTGAAGCCGCTGAAGCATTGGAAAAATACGGGGCATTTGGAATGGATAATCCGGAGGGAAAATCTGCATTTTCAAGCCTGTCCGGCGACACCATACGGAATACAAAGGTGTTGTTGAATGATTTTTTGAGGGAATATCCTTTTTGGCAAAAAATTCAGAATCAGGCATTTGAGTGGAAGAAATACCTGAAACCCGGGACTTTCGAAAGCCTTCCACGATTCCTGAAAACCATGGACCAATTGCAGGCAGCCTTTCTTTCGGCTGAAAGCCTGAAGGAAAAATGGAACGCTGCATTTCAGGGACCGGCGGGCGATGCCTTTCTTACGGCCATGCGCCAACCGGAGGAATTTCTCAGAGAACTGGGACAAAAGATTGAGGCCATTGCCCAAACCGACCGCTTGTTTCTGGAGCAGGGACCCGATTTTGAAAATTTGGTTCGGGCAATCATCAGGGAGAATCCGGGAGAAAAAACAGCTGAAGCATGGACTGCTTTTCTGGATGCTGTCTGGACCCGTTTTTGGATAAATAAGATAGAAAACAGTTTTCCTGTTCTGAGGGAAGTTCACAGTCCTGCCTGGGCCGAGGAGATTCATTTTCTTCAAAACCAAATTCAGGAGAAAGCCCGGCTTACTGCCGGAATACTTCAATTAAGACTTTCGGAGAATTCTTATAAAAATCTGGAATACAACAGATTGAACAATCGGGTTTCCTACAGGGAGTTGTTTCATCAGGTCAGCAAGAAGAGGATGAAAAAGCCCCTCCGGGCTCTATGGCAAAGCCATTCGGAGGAGATAAAAAAACTGATTCCCGCCTGGCTCGCCACACCCGAATCGGTTTCTGCCACATGGGATATGCACACCCGTTTCGATTTGGTCATTTTTGATGAATCTTCGCAGTGCTTTGCAGAGAAAGGCCTGCCTGCTGCCTACCGCGGCGATACCCTTGTAGTGGTAGGCGACAGCAAACAATTGCAGCCCAATCAGCATTTTATGTCCCGCTGGGAAGACGGGGACGAGGAAGATGCCGTTTCGGGTCAGGTATCACTGCTCGATCTGGCCTGTCAGTTTTTGCCGCAAAATACCCTCAGAGGACACTACAGAAGCGAATATCCCGAACTGATCGCTTTTTCAAATCTTCATTTCTATCAAAACAAACTCGAATTTCTTCCCCATGCCCGGGCACTCAAAAACCGTATGCCCGCCATCCGCTGGATGCAGACCCATGGAATTTGGAAAGACCAGCAAAACGAGGCAGAGGCCCTGGCCATAGCCGAAAGCATTTTTGATTTTGCGTCTTCCCGGCCCGGTGAGAGCATTGGCATCATTACCTTCAACATCCGGCAGCAAATGTTGATTGAGCAGTATGCTGAAGCCCTTTCTTTAGAGAAGCAGCAGCCACTGCCGCCTTCTTTGTTTATAAAAAACATTGAAAATGTACAGGGCGACGAGTGCGACCATCTTTGGTTTTCCATTGCCTATGCGCCCAATGAAGCCGGTAAGATTCACTATCAGTTTGGCTCCCTCAGCCAGGCAGGAGGGGAGAACCGCCTGAATGTTGCCATCACCCGGGCAAGAAAATCCATCTGCATATTCTGCAGTTTGCAACCGGGTCAGTTTGACCCCGGGCCGCAGGCCCCGGCAGGCCCGGCTTTGCTGAAGCAATTTTTGAATTATGCCAGAGAAATTCATCAATCCGGCATGCAGGGGCTGCAAAATTTTTCTTTACCGGAGAAAAACTGGTGGCAGGAGGTGCAGGAGGCCTTGAAAAATGATACCGGCAGCACCGAGCCCGAACTGCAACCCGGCGATGGGGCATTGCTATACAAAAGCAGTTCGGCAAAGGATTATTTTGGATACAAGCCCCTGATTTTCAAAGAAAAGGGATATAAAGTGAAATTTCGCTATGCCCGTCCGCAGGTACCGGCAAAAGCGAGCCCCCCAAAGACGGCATCATGAAAAAAGTTAACAAAAGTTCCGGGAAAAAGATTCAGCTTGCTGTGAACGCATCTTTTTCTACCTTTGCATCTCATTCAGTTCGGGGTGTAGCGCAGCCTGGTAGCGTACTAGCATGGGGTGCTAGGGGTCGTGGGTTCAAATCCCGCCACCCCGACAGGGTAAAGGTCTGTTTATCAGACCTTTACCTTTTCATCACTACAAAAGTGCCAAAAAAGAGTGCCAAAATTGCACGAGTTCCGGGTCTGTTAAGCTTCAAAATTTAC